>CAMHEL010000004.1 GCA_946184125.1 uncultured Prevotellaceae bacterium | reverse complement strand
GGCCGCTGTGCAGAACATCTGCTCGAAGCTCAATAGCTGGGACTACATCGAACGGTATTTTTACTGGAACAGCGAGGCCAACTGTTCGAAGCTCTATTTGAGCAACGGTACGCTGACACCTACAGGCGAATACTATGCCGGCATGAACACCGGTGTGGGATACAATGGCAAGTATGAGTTCGTGCCCACACTGCCACGGCAATATGGACTGTCGGGTTTCAAGCAGACCATCACCGATGGCAAGACGGTCGTCAGGTGGAGCGACAAGAACGGAGAGTATAATGAACTGATGGAAGTGCAGCGCAAGACCTTAGGCGGACAATGGGAGGTCATTGCCAACATCACCCCGCGCGACGGAGCCTCCACCTATTCCTTTACCGATGAGGAGTCGCCCGAGGGGGCCATCTACCGTATACACATCATCGACCTCAACGGAGTGAACCATTACACCAACGATGATATCGAGGTGGGCGATGCCGTGACCGATGCTGATGGAAAGGTGTACTATGCCGGTGGCAACATCATCACCAACGGCGATTTCGACCTCGGCACCATAGACTGGTCGGCCGGCGACGGAACAGAGCTCGTCGTGCCATTCTTCCAGGCCGTGCCCACCGGGGGATATCACGGAGGTGCTTATCTGCAAGCCTATGGCTCGGCTGGTGTCAATAGTAAGGCATCGTTGAAGAAAACCGTTAACGTGATGCCAGGAAAGGACTATCTCTTCACCATTGTCGCCCGAACTGCTGGAACCAATGTCAAAGTTTCTCTTTCAGAAGACGGCAACAGCGAGAGCAAAAGTGTGGGCACCGCCAAGAACACCGACGACTGGTTGAAAAACACTTTCGTCTTCAATAGTGGCGAATATTCTCAGTTCCTCATGGCATTCCGATTGCTACAAGCCAAAGCTCAGATTGACAAAGTGGAATTGAGGCAGTTGTTCGAAAGCCGTGAGGAGGCCGTGGCCGATGGCATGGAGAAAACGCTGCTGATGGCCGAGAGCGTGAAAGCATACAACGAGCAGTTGCCTGCACTTAATACCGAACTTTCCAGCGAACTCAGTGCCATCACAACCAGCGATGATGCAGCGCTCGCAAAGGCAAATGCTGCCATCAGTGACCTTTTGCAGGCCCTTTCCGACAAGGTTGCCATCGACTCGCTCCTCACTGTGGCAGCATCAGTGAGTGACATGGCATTCGTCGGCAAGGAACAGTTGGACGAAGCCATCTCCACGGCGCAGAATGCTGAGACAGCACGGGGCATCATCGATGCCCGCTACCAGTTGCAGCAGGCTCTCGACAATTTCCTCACACTCGAGGCTTCGCCCATTCAGCCTCGCCAGCCCAGTTTCGCTTCCGCCGCAGGATGGGAGACCAAAGTGGGTTCCTATACTGACGGTGACCAGCGCACCAATACCGTGCGGGGAAAATCGTGCTGGAATGCATGGTGGAGCGGTCTGAAGGCTTCGGTGGGCACTACGAAAACCATGGAGGTGAGGCAAACCATCAGCGACCTCGACGAGGGGCTCTATGCCCTGGAATGCAAAGCCACTACCGAGCACTACTGCCTCAGCGACCAGCATGGATACATCGTCACCGGCGACCAGAAAGCGGTGACTCCCAAGCTCACCTACGATTACTTCGACCTGCCCACCGTGGGCAACATCTGGCAGACGCTCACCACCACACCGGTTTATGTGGGGCAGGGTGGAGCAGTCACCATCGGCTTCGTCAGTTCTAAAGAGGGTGCCACCGATGGGGCATGGAAACCTTTTGGCAATGCCAATGGTTCCGGCGATAACCGCGAGGGATGGTGGTGTGCCACCGACTTCGTGCTCATGTTCCACCCCATCAAGAAAATGACCGCCACACCCGGAAAATGGACCACGCTTTGCCTGCCCTATGCCTACGACGCACCTATAGGAGGACACTGCTACCATGTGGTGGGCATACTTGCCGACCACTCCCAACTCTGTATCGAAGAAATCTCGCAGGTGGCAGCAGGAGAACCCTGCATCTTCCTTGCCGACCAAGCCGAAATCACTATCTTCGAATCGGGAGAAAAGGTCGACAGCCCCATCAGTTCCGACAAGACCAATGGTCTGAGAGGATTCTTCAACACATCGGTCAAAGCACCTGCCAATAGCTATGTGCTGGTTGACGGACAATGGGTGCTGGTGGGAAGTCCACGACCCGCTATCGAGGATTACACTGCCATCCTTTATCCCGTTTCCGATATCCCGGTAATTGATTCTTGGAGCGGACTCACCATGCCTGTGGTTGACCCCAACGCCATTCACATGACGGAGGCTGGGCAGGCTGCAACAAGGCATTATACCATCGGCGGACAGCCCATCACTCATCCACGAGGCGTAGTGATAGAGCAAAAAGGCAACCAGACAAGAAAAATGATTAAGAAATAGACACCGCAATATGAAAATCAAGTCCATCCTCCTCGCAGCCGCTTTCCTGGCTGTCAGCAACACCATTCGGGCCGAATGGAAAGATGTGACCAATTACTACATTCAAAACGCAAGTTTCGACTCCAACAAGACTACCGGGTGGAGTTGGAACTCCGACGCCTCATCGCAAACGGCCAATTATGGGTGTTTTGAGTTCTGGAATGGCTATTTTGAGTTCTTTCAGTACTTGGGCATACTGCCTAAAGGTAATTACCGCCTCAGCATGCAGGGGTATTACCGTACGGGAGACAACACTGCCGTCTACCAGGATTATCAAAGGCAAAACGAGCATATCAACGCCTTTCTAAGAATGGGATATGCCGACAACTCCGAGCTCATTTATGGCAAGATGGAGACTGTAGCCGAGAAACCTCTGCTAAGCATCTACTCCTTCTTCTTCGGCCAAAACATTCAAGGGACATGGTCGCCCGATGGAGAGCACTACTTTCCCGACAATATGTTGACGGCTTCTCTCGCTTTCGAAACGGGAGAATATGTCAATACGCTGGAGTTCGAGGTCACTGAAGAACGCGAAGTCATCATCCAGGTCGCTTGCCCGGAGGATGGATGGCAGTATTCTAACTGGTGTATTTTCGATAACTTCAAACTGGAGTACGATGGTAGCTTGACTATTGCCACAGGCATCGATATGCATCTCGCCAACAATGAAATACTGGTGGGGCAGAGCACCTATGGCTCTTATACTTTAACGCCGGAGTCGGTGACATCAAAAATAGTGGAATGGTCGTCGAGCAATCCTCAGGTCGCTGCCGTCGACGAATATGGAACGGTGAGGGGACTAATGCCCGGAACAGCCACCATTACGGCAACCACCACCGATGGGTCTAATCTTTCGGCTTCTGCTGTGATAACGGTGAAGAGTGACGACGATTTAAATTGGATCGATGTCACTGACGTCTTTGTTACCAACCCTAGTTTTGACGACAACAGGACGGATGGATGGGACTGGTATTCCTCTGCCAGCTCACAAACAGCCAACTTTGGGTGCTTCGAGTTCTGGAATGGCTATTTCGATTTCCGTCAGGAAGTCAAAGGACTTATTCCCGGACTGTACCGAGTGAAGATGCAGGGCTTCTACCGAACAACAGATAACGGACCGGCTTATGAAGAATATCTCAACGGCTCTGAATCCATCGACACCTACCTTCACGTTTTCAGCGATAAGGATGCAGCGTCGGTGCCGCTGAAAAGCGTCTATTCGTTCTCCTTTGATGACTATACCAACAACTGCTGGTCGCCATCTCGTTGGGGAGGACCTTATTTCCCCAATGGCATGGAGTCGGCCAGCGCGGCCTTTGAAAAAGGAGCGTATGAAAATAAGGTGCTCATATCTGTCGATAGTACATTGTCCATCGGTATTTACAACGATAGCTATACCTATTCCAACTGGTGCATCTTCGATAATTTCAGATTGGAGTATAACGGAGAAATCGTCTATGTGAATGACATCAATCTCAGTATCGACAAGACAGAAATCATCGAGAGTGAGACAACTCAGGTCACGGCTGTTGTCCTTCCTGAAAATGCCCTGAAGAAAAGGCTCACATGGACATCAAGCAATCCAAGAGTGGCCAAGGTAGATGAAAACGGCCTTGTCACGGGTGTCAGTGTGGGAGTTGTCACCATCACCGCTACCGCCACCGATGGTTCGGGGGTGTCGGCATCAGTGCAGGTGAGGGTGGTAAAGGAAGAAATATCGGGCGACGCCTTTGTCATCAACGAAATCATGGCCTCCAACGTCGACGAGTTTGTCAGTCCCGCCTACAACCTTGACGGATGGGTGGAACTCTACAACCCCACCGACCAACCGGCACGGTTGGCCAGAATGTACATGAGCGATGACCCCAACAACCTCACGCTTTGGCATATGCCTGAAGACATGCCTGTGATACCCGCCAAGGGCTACACAGTGGTGTGGTTCGACAGCAACATCATCAAGACCACCCAGGCCACTTTCAAACTCGACACCGACGGTGGTACCATCTACCTCAGCGATGAGAACGGAAAGCTCATTACCAGCCAGACTTATCCTGCCAGCATGGAAAGGGTGAGTTATGCACGTCGACAGGACGGAACAGGGGAGTGGGCTTTCTGCGCCAGCGCCACACCGGGGAAATCGAACAACAACGCACCTTTCGCAAAGACACAAATCTCTGCGCCCGTTGTTGACCAGCCCTCACAACTGTTCACAGCTCCGTTGAGCGTCAATGTCACCATACCCGCCGGAACCACGTTGCGATACACCACCGATGGCACACTTCCCACCATGGACAATGGTAGTACCAGCACCACAGGGCAGTTTGCCGTCAGCCAGACCGCCAACTACCGCTTCCGTCTCTTCGCCGATGACATGATACCTTCGGTGGTCACCACACGGTCATACATCTACAAAAACAACGACTACACACTGCCCATCGTATCGGTGGTGGGCGACCCGAAATTTCTCTACAGCGACTCCATGGGTGTGATGGTCAGAGGAAAGAACGGACGACCTGGGAATGGCCAGGAGAGCAAGTGCAACTGGAACATGGACTGGGAACGCCCCGTCAATTTCTCCTACATCACTACCGACGGCGAGATGGTGCTCAACCAGGATGTTAACCTGGAGATGTGCGGCGGAT
The DNA here is from genome assembly GCA_946184125.1 of uncultured Prevotellaceae bacterium. Lineage (GTDB taxonomy): Bacteria > Bacteroidota > Bacteroidia > Bacteroidales > Bacteroidaceae > Prevotella. Next base: position 66,717 of record CAMHEL010000004.1, on the reverse strand, counting down.
GGAGCCGTGCCTGGAACCCCAAGGCTTTCAAACTCAAGGGCAGCAAGGAACTGGGCGGCGAGAAGAACCTGCCGTATCCCTTCTTCGACGACAAACCCTACATCCGTAACCGCACTTTGCAGATACGTAACGGAGGCAATGACTATGTGTGCCGCTTCCGCGACCCTGCACTCCAGCAACTCGTCATCTCGTCGGGCATCGACATCGACTGCCAGGCCTATCAGCCTGTACATGAGTTTGTCAACGGACAGTATATGGGCGTGCTCAACGTGCGTGAACCCAACAACAAGCATTACGTCTATGCCAACTACGGATGGGACGACGACGAAATCGACCAGTTTGAGATGTCGCCCGACTCAGGCTATATCCAGAAATGCGGTTCTGCGCAAGTGTTCAACGAACTGGTGGATTACCTTTCGGCCGATGCCGCCAACAGTGAGACTTATCAAGAAATCTGCCGCCTGCTCGACATCGACGAGTACATCAACTACATGGCTTTCGAAATGTATATCTGCAACTACGACTGGCCACAGAACAACGTGAAAGGCTTCCGAAAGACTGAGGATGGAAAATTCCGCTTCGTGCTCTTCGACGTCGATAACTCTTTCGGGCAGGATAATCCTTTCACACTCTTTTTAGCAAAAGAAACATACCAGTTCGACCCACTTTACCCACGGTCGCTGCCACGCATCACCGACCAGATACGCTTTGTGACCCTCTTCCGCAACCTGCTTGCAAATGCTGACTTCCGGAAGAAATTCATCGACACCTACTGCATCATCGGCGGCAGTGTGCTCGAGGCCAACCGCTCGATAGCAATGATTGACGAATTGGCCGACCGCGTCAATCCCGCCATGGCCATCGAGGGCGGTTCGGTCAACAGCACGGCTTCTGGCCTGAGAAATTCGCTTAGGGGGCAGATGGCGAGGGCTACTCAGTCCATACGCAATTTCTCTGCCTTCGACCTCTATGGGGTGGAGCCTCAGCAGGTCAATCTCAACAGCGATGTCACGGGGGCGCAACTGCTCATCAATGGCATGCAGGTGCCCACGGGTGAGTTCCATGGCAATCTCTTCGCACCCATCACACTCAAGGCGGTGGCACCAGCGGGCTATGCCTTCCAGGGATGGGTGATGGGCTCTGGCACCGAGGTCACACTCAAGGCCGCGGGCTCCGATTGGACCTACTACGACCAGGGCTCACTCGACGGCACCAACTGGACTTCTCCATCCTACGACATCAGTAGATGGAAGACAGGGAAAGCCCCCCTGGGATATGGAAAAAATGAAGTGGCTACGACGCTTGACTATGGAGGCAACGCCAACGACAAACGGCCTACGGCATATTTCCGCTCCTCGGTCAACTTCTCCAAGAAGCCTTCGACAAGCGACATCATCACACTGAACTTCACCATCGATGATGGATTCATCGTGTATGTCAACGGCAAGGAGGCCGGGCGTTACAACATGCCATCGGGCAACGTGAGTTACAGCACATTCGCCTCGTCGTATGCCCCCAACAATCCCGACAACGGTACGTTCAACCTTGACCCAAGCCTCTTCCAAGGAGGCTCAAATATCATTGCTGTGGAGGTTCACAACAACAACGCGACGTCCACCGACCTGTTGTGGGATGCAGCCATCACCTTCACCACCACATCGGGCAGCACCAACTATTATGCCACCACTACCGAGATACCCCTGCCCAGTGGCAACGTCAGTCTGACCGCCAGTTACCGGCCTCTTTCCGAAGCCGGAAAGGCCCAGCAGGGTTGCCATCCGGTATGTGTCAATGAGGTGAGCGCCTCCAACGGATGCTACATCAACGAGTATGGGAAGAAGAACGACTGGGTGGAACTTTACAACACCACCGATGAGGATATCGATGTCGAGGGTATGTACTTGACCGACAATCTTGAGAAGCAGACGAAATACCGCATAAGTGGTCCCAACACCATCATCCCCGCCCATGGCTACCTGTTGGTGTGGTGCGACAATCTTGCAACCACCTCTCGGGGAATCCACGCACCTTTCAAACTGGCCAGTGCAGGTGGAATAGTTGCACTTACAGCTGCGGATTTCAGTTGGATGGACGTGTTGGAATACACCGCCCATGATGCCAACTCCACAGTGGGACGTTATCCCGATGGTGGCAAACAGACATATCTGATGAACGTACCCACCATTGCCAAGAGCAACATCTTGTCGTCGTACACCGCTAAAGTGGTGCCCACAGCCATCGATAAGCCTCAGATCCTGGCTTCGGCAAATGGTTTCCGTATCTGCTATGGTGCTCAGCAACTTCTGCTTAAGAGTGATGACGACGGTGTCGCTCACGTGGCTGTCTACACTACCGACGGACGGCAGGTCGACCAAGCTGCAGTGGAAGTGCGAAATGGTTCGGCTCGCCTTGATGTGTCGCACCTCGCCTCCGGCTTCTACATCGCAAGGGCTACCAACAGCCAGCAGACCCAAGTGGCTTGTAAATTTATTAAAAATTGAAAATTGAAGATTGAAGATTGAAGATTGAAAATTGAAGATTGAAGATTGAAGATTGAAAATTGAAGATTGAAAATTGAAGATTAATAATTGAAGAATATAGGAGTTTGGACAATTAGGTAGGTGATCAAAACTATACAACGCCTACAAGAATGATAGTAATAGATAATTTTGATTACCTACTTACCTAATTGTCCAAACTCCATCAATTCTGTAACACAAAAACTCAAATCAAACAATTATGAGAAGAAAGTTCATCGCTCTGTTGCTTGCTGCTCCCATGCTGAGCATGGCCCAGGGCCGACAGGAAATCACACTCTCCGACGGATGGCTGTTCTCACGCGACAGCGTGGAATGGCAAAGCGTCACTGTGCCTCACGACTGGGCCATCGGCGGACCTTTCGACAAGAAATGGGACCTCCAAGTCGTAGCCATCGAACAGAATGGTGAAAAAGAGAAATCAGAGAAGTCGGGACGCTCTGGGGCATTGCCATGGATAGGACGTGGCTTCTATCGTACCACGGTGACCCTTGCCAAAGTGCCACAGATGGCACAGCTGGTGTTCGATGGGGCGATGAGCGAACCTGTGGTACGCATCAACGGACGTGTGGCGGGCTCATGGGCATACGGCTACAATGCTTTCCGCATTGATGCCGCTTCGTTCCTGCACGCTGGGGCCAACACCATCGAGGTGAGTCTCAACAACATGGAGGAAAGCAGCAGGTGGTACCCGGGAGGTGGCATCTACCGGCCCGTGAAACTCATTCTCGGCGAGGATGCGATGCTTGACGACTGGGCGACTTATTTCCGAACGCTCAGCATCGGAAACGGGGAGGCAGAAATACAGGTGGCTGCCGGTGTCAAAGGTTGTATGACGGGTGTCATGGCCATCGATGTGACGCTCCGCGACCGTAAGGGGTATATCGTGGCTCAGTCGCATGCCCCTTTAGGCGGCGATGGGGCTTTCCAAGACCGACTCGTGGTGAAGAAACCGCAGCTGTGGTCACCTGAGTCTCCTTATTTATATGATTTGGAGGTACGCGTCTTCAGAAATCTTTCCCTGATTGACGAGAAAATCACCAAGGTGGGCATACGCACCGTCGCGGCGGACAAGGAACATGGATTCCAACTCAACGGACAGTCGCGGAAAATCAAAGGCGTCTGCCTCCATCATGACTTGGGATCTCTCGGAGCCGCCGTCAACAAGGCTGCTCTCATCAGGCAGGTGCGCACGATGAAGGAAATGGGATGCGATGCCATACGCACGGCACACAACATGCCCTCAACCATGCAGATGGAGGTTTGCGACTCGATGGGCATGATGGTCATGGCCGAGAGTTTCGACATGTGGATTTATCCCAAGTGCAAGAATGGCTATGCCCGGTTCTTCAAGGAGTGGGCCGACCGTGACATCACCAATCTGGTCCTCAACCACCGCAACCATCCCTCGGTGGTGATGTGGAGCATCGGCAACGAAATCCCTGAACAGTGGAGCGAAGAGGGTCGTGAGATTTCACGTCACCTGCAGCAATTGTGCCACGACCTCGACCCCACGCGCCCCGTCACACAAGGTATGGACAGAGCCGAGGCTGCCCTGAAGTCGGGCTTCGCTCAGGTGATGGACGTGCCTGGGTTCAACTATCGCGTCCACAAGTATGAAAACAACATCAAGCAGTTGCCTCAGGGTTTCCTGCTCGGTTCGGAAACAGCCTCAACAGTGAGCTCACGCGGGGTCTACAAATTTCCTGTCGAGGTGTCCGACCATGCCGTCTATCCCGACGGACAGTGCTCGAGCTACGACACTGAGTATTGCTCGTGGAGCAACTTGCCCGATGATGACTGGCGCGCCCAGGACGACTACCCATGGGTCATCGGCGAGTTTGTGTGGACGGGCTACGACTATCTGGGCGAGCCAACGCCCTATGATGGTTACTGGCCCTCGCGGTCGAGTTATTTTGGCATCTGCGACTTGGCGGGATTGCCCAAAGACCGCTACTACCTCTATCGCAGCAGGTGGAACACCAAAGAGCACACCTTGCATGTGCTGCCACACTGGACGTGGCCAGGACGTGAGGGAAAGACAACGCCAGTGTATTGCTACACCGACTGTCCTTCGGCAGAACTCTTCGTCAACGGTAAGAGCATGGGGCGCATCTCGAAAAATGCCTCTTCGCGTCTCGACCGTTATAGGCTGAGGTGGAACGATGTGACTTACCAGCCTGGTGAGATACGTGTGGTAGCATACGACAGTGCCGGACGTGTGGCAGGTGAGAAGACCCTGCGCACAGCAGGAAAACCTGCCGAACTGAAACTGGAGGCCGACAGGAACACCCTCCGTGCCGGAGCCGACGACCTGGCTTTCGTCACTGTGAGCATGGTCGACAAGGACGGAACGCTTGTCCCTGATGCCGACCAGCAACTGTCTTTCGAGGTGGATGGAGTAGGGGCCTTCAAGGCGGTGTGCAATGGCGACGCCACCTCGCTCGAGCCATTCACCCAGCCCACCATGCGCCTTTTCCACGGACAGCTTGTCGTCGTCGTCCAGGCAGGTAAAACCCCAGGCGACATCATTTTGAAGGTCAAAGATACAAAAAACAACAAAATGGCCAAGCAGATTTCACTCCGTGTGGAAAAGTAAACATTGAATGTTGACATACTACAACCGATATGCGCCCAACAATCAATTATGTCAAACAGAAGTTTGACGAATATAACAAACTATGTTTTGAAGGGAAGTTGAAACCACTTCCCTTCAAACTTAGTCGTGCACGCAGGTTTCTTGGTGCGGTAACTTATCGAAGAAAAAGGAATCCCGATGGCACGTCGCAATATTTTGATTTTGTATTCAAAATAAGTACGTTGATTGATATGCCAGAAAGCGAGGTGGAAGATACTATCCTGCATGAGATGATACATTATTATATTTTATCAAATCAGATGCAGGACACTTCTCCTCACGGGGTAATATTCACCAAAATGATGAATGACATCAATGCCCGTTTCAATCGAAACATCAATGTCAAATATAAGTCAACCGAAGAGGACTTTGACAGGGATACAGAGATACGCGAGCACTATATCTGCGTGATGAGGCTGCGCGACAATCGAAATGTCATTCTCATCTCTGCCAAAACCCGTCTATTCCAGTTGTGGGACCAGGTATCCCGTGCCCCCGATGTTGCGGAATGGAAATGGTATGGGTCTCTTGACCCCTTCTTCAATCGGTTCCCCCGTGCCCTGACCATCAAATTCTATCCCATCACCGACGAGGAACTGAAAGAGCATTTCAAAGACGCTTTGCCCTTGGTCAGAGTTGGGAATAAAATCATGGTGAAATAGAAAGGTTGAGTTTCCCGATTCGCAAAAAATATTAAAACGATAAAGTTTTTTCGGCTGCAAAGGGGTAAATGGTGTTTTTTTTGTAATTTTGCACCCTAAATTGGAAAACTCTCCGTTTTGGGGTGCTTTCATATTGTATAAAACCAATTAAGGATAGAGAAAATGGCCAAGAAATTTGCCCAGTACGAGCAACTCAACCTGACTGAAATCAATAATCAGGTGCTGGAACAGTGGAAAAGAGGCGACATCTTCAGGCGTTCCGTCGAGGAGCGTGAGGGATGCCCAGAGTTTGTGTTTTACGAAGGCCCGCCATCGGCCAATGGCCATCCAGGAATACATCATGTGCTGGCACGCACCATCAAAGACACCTTCAACCGCTACAAGACGATGAAGGGCTTCCAGGTGCGCCGCAAGGCAGGATGGGACACCCACGGACTGCCTGTGGAACTCGGCGTGGAGAAGAGTCTCGGCATCACCAAGGCTGACATCGACAACCCCGAGAGCCCTCGTTACATCACCGTCGAGGACTACAACCGCCGCTGCCGCGAGGATGTGATGATGTTCACCGCCGAATGGGACGAGCTCACCGAGAAGATTGGCTACTGGGTGGACCTCGACAACCCATACATCACCTACGACAATAAATACATAGAGACCCTCTGGTGGCTCCTCCAGCAATTCTATAACAAAGGACTGCTCTACAAGGGCTACACCATCCAGCCCTATTCTCCCGCCGCCGGAACAGGCTTGTCGAGCCATGAGCTCAACCAGCCGGGCTGCTACCGCATTGTGAAGGACACCACCTGCACCGCGCAGTTTGCCATGACCAACCCGAAGCCCGAGATGGCTGAATGGGGAAAACCCTATTTCCTCGCATGGACCACTACACCTTGGACCCTTGCCGCCAACTCGGCACTCTGCGTCGGACCGAAAATCGACTATGTGGCAGTTGCCACCTACAACCCCTATACCGGCGAACCCATCACCGTGGTTCTCGCCGAGGCACGCCTCTCTGCCTATTTCAACGAGAAGGGGCGCGATGCCGACCTCATGGCTTACTCCAAAGGCGACAAGGTCATCCCCTGGAAGGTGGTGGCACACTACAAAGGCACCGACCTCGAGGGAATGGGCTACCAACAACTCATGCCCATGGTCAAACCCATTGGGGAGGGAGCATTCCGAGTGATTCCCGGAAGCTACGTCACCACTGACGACGGTACGGGTATCGTACATATCGCACCTAACTTTGGTGCCGACGACGCCATGGTCGCCAAGAAGGCTGGGGTACCACCCATCGTCATGGTCGACAAGCAGGGACATCAGAGGCCCGTCGTCGATTTCCAGGGTAAATATTTCCTCACCGAGGACCTCGACCCTGACTTCGTGGCACAATATATCGACGTTCCACTGTGGAGCAGGTATGCCGGACATTTCGTGAAGAACGCCTACGACGAGAAGCTCACCGAGAAAGACATGTCGCTCGATGTCCTCATCTGTCTCGACCTCAAGGAAGAGAACAAGGCCTTCAAGATTGAGAAGCATGAGCACAACTATCCACATTGCTGGCGCACCGACAAGCCCGTGCTTTATTATCCGCTCGACAGCTGGTTCATCCGCAGCACGGCCTGCAAGGAGCGCATGTCGGAACTCAACCTCAAAATCAACTGGAAGCCCGAATCCACCGGTACAGGCCGCTTCGGCAACTGGTTGGAGAACCTCAATGACTGGAACCTCAGCCGGAGCCGCTTCTGGGGCACCCCGCTGCCCATCTGGGTCAGTGAGGAGGATGGCGAGACTCTTTGCATCGGTTCGGTGGAACAACTCTTCAAGGAAATCGACAAAGCCGTGGAGGCTGGTGTCATGACATCCAATCCTCTTCGTGACAAAGGCTTTGTGCCAGGCGACTATTCCAAAGAGAATTATGACCGCATCGACCTCCACAGACCTTATGTCGACCAGATTGTGCTCGTATCCTCGAAAGGACATCCCATGAAGAGGGAGACCGACCTCATCGACGTGTGGTTCGATTCCGGTTCGATGCCTTACGCACAAATCCACTATCCCTTCGAGAATGCCGACCTCGTGGACAAGGGAAAAGCATTCCCCGCACACTTCATCAGTGAGGGCGTGGACCAGACAAGAGGTTGGTTCTTCACCCTGCACGCTATCGGAACGATGATTTTCGACAGCGTCGCTTTCCGCAATGTCATCTCCACCGGTCTGGTGCTCGATGCCAAAGGCAACAAGATGAGCAAGCGCCTGGGCAATGCTGTCGACCCCTTCGACACCATCGCCACCTATGGAGCCGATGCTCTGAGGTTCTATATGATGACCAACTCGCAACCGTGGGACAACCTCAAGTTCGATGTCAACGGAGTGGAGGAACTGCGCCGCAAACTCTTCGGCACACTTTACAACACCTATTCCTTCTTCGCTCTCTATGCCAATGTCGACGGCTTCGACTTTTCGCAGCCCGAAATTCCCGTGGCTGAGAGACCGGAGGTCGACCGCTGGATTATTTCCGAACTGAACACCCTCATCCAGGGCGTTGACACCTTCCTCGCCGACTACGAGCCCACCAAGGCCGGACGTCTGATCGACGAGTTCGTCGAAAGCCTTTCCAACTGGTATGTGCGCCTCAACCGCAAGCGCTTCTGGGGCAAGGAGATGGACGGCGACAAATTAAGCGCTTATCAGACACTTTACACCTGTCTCGAAACCGTGGCCAAGTTGCTCGCACCCTTCTCACCATTCTATGCCGACAGACTCTATCTTGACCTCGCCGTCCCCACTGGGCGGGCAGAGGCCGACAGCGTACACCTCACCCGATTCCCCGTCGCCGATGAACAGCTCATCGACAAGGAGTTGGAGGCACGCATGGGCAAGATGGCTCAGAAAATCACATCCATGGTGCTCGCACTACGCCGCAAGGCCGACATCAAGGTGCGTCAACCGCTGCAGTGCATCCTCATCCCCGTCACCGACAGCCTCCAAAAAGAGAGAATACAAGCGGTGGCTGACATCATCCTCAATGAGGTGAATGTCAAGGAACTGCGTTTCACCGAGAGCGAGAGCTTCCTCGTCAAGAAGGTGAAGTGCAATTTCCGTACCATGGGAAAGAAGTATGGCAAGCTGATGAAGGGCGTGGCTGCCGCCATGGCCGCCCTGCCTCAGGCCGACATCAACCGTCTCGAGGCTGAGGGGACACTGCCGCTCAACATCGACGGACAGGAAGTCGTCGTCGAGGCAGCCGATGTGGAAATCTTCAGCGAGGACATCCCCGGATGGCTGGTGGCCAACGAGGGCAACCTCACCGTCGCTCTCGAGGTGGAACTGACCGATGAGCTCATCAACGAGGGTGTGGCACGCGAAATCATCAACCGTGTGCAGAACCTGCGAAAGGAGACCGGGCTTGAAATCACCGACCGCATTCGCTTCGCCATCACGCCGGAGCCCATGGTGGTCAAAGCACTCGAGGCCTTCGACGGATATGTGAGGACACAGGTGCTCGCCGACGACATCATCCTCGCCGAAAACGATGGACCGGAAATCAAGAAATTCTTCGATTTGAAAGTCAATATCAAAGTCGAGAAAATATAATCAACCCTAATCAGTCTTTATCAAAAAACACTTAATCATTATGGCCGAAAAAACACGTTACAGTGATGAGGAACTCGAGGAGTTCAAAACCATCATCATGGAGAAACTGACGCTTGCACGCCGCGACTACAACCAGATGATGCGTCAGCTCATGAACGCTGACGGGAATGACGTTGACGACACCTCGCCCACTTACAAAGTGCTGGAGGAGGGCAGCGCCACACAAAGCAAAGAAGAGCTGGTGCAGCTGGCCAGCAGGCAGCAGAAATTCATACAGGGATTGGAGGCTGCCCTCATTCGCATCGAGAACAAGACCTACGGCATCGACCGCATCACCGGAGAGCTCATTCCCAAAGAGAGACTCCGCGCTGTGCCGCATGCCACGCTCAGCGTAGCCTCGAAGAACGCCAGAAAGAAAAACTGATGCCGGAACGTCATCACATCAAAGGCGTGGTGGCATGCCTCATCGTCCTCACGATACTCATCATCGACCAGGTCATCAAGGTCGAGGTGAAGCTCGGCATGTATCTGCACGAGTCAATAAGAGTCACCGACTGGTTCTATATCTACTTCATCGAGAATGAAGGGATGGCATACGGCATGACCTTTATCAACAAGCTGGTGCTCACGCTCTTCCGAATCGTGATGGTATTCCTCATCGGTTGGTATCTTCTCAGGCAAGTGCGCAAGGGCGCCAGATGGGGCTATATCGTCTTCCTGTCCATGGTGCTGGCAGGTGCGGCAGGTAATATCATTGACTGTGTGTGCTACGGTCAGGTATTCTCCGCTTCCACCAATGGCGCACTGGCGCAAGTGGTGCCGTGGGGCGAGGGATATGCGCCGGTCTTCTATGGGAAAGTGGTCGATATGTTCTATTTCCCCATTATCGACACCTACCTGCCCGACTGGATACCCCTCTGGGGAGGAGAGCATTTCATCTTCTTCAGTCCCATCTTCAATTTCGCCGATTCATGCATCAGCGTCGGAGTGGTGTGCATGCTGCTCTTCTTCAGGAAGGAGGTCAGCGAGGCTTTCGAGTCTTCCAAAGGTGAGACGCAACCCGATAGCGAGGGAAGCGGCGACAGTAATGAGACGACACCCAACGCATGATGCCATGAGAGCAGATGTCCGAACCTTCGCAGCCGTCTTGGTGGTGCTCTTCACCATCATGGGATGCAAGCCGGGGGTGCCAGGCAAATACATACAGCCCGGCGACCTCGAGGACATCCTCTACGACTATCATGTGGCCGACGGAATGGCCTATTCCGATGGCAACTACACCGAACTGGCATACCGGCGCGCCCTCTACCGTGAGGCTGCGCTAAGGAAGTATGGCATCACACAAGAGGAACTTGACTCGTCGCTCGTGTACTACTACCGCCATACCGAACTGCTCCACGACATCTATTCCCGACTGGCCAAACGCCTCAACAATGATGCCGTGGACCTCGGTGCTACAGCCAACGAACTAAGCCAGTTTGGGGGCGTGACATCACAAGGCGACACCGCCACGGTCTGGCGCAGCGAGCAGGCTGTCGTACTCATTCCTCAGCCACCCTACAACACCATGTCGTTTGACGTCAAGGCTGACACTGCCTACCACAAGGGCGACAAAATCATACTCAGTTTCGACAACCAGTTCATCTTCCAGGAGGGCTTGCGCGACGGCCTCGTACTTCTTGCCGTTACTTTCAACAACGACAGCATCGCCTCACAGCTCACCCATGTCTCGGCCGACAACCATTACGACCTCCAGATAGCCGACAATGCCGAGGTGGGCATCAGCCGTATAAGGGGCTTCGTGCATCTTGGCCGTGGCAATCAGAGCATTTCTTCGGCCTCACAGTCGCTCAAGTTGATGTGCGTCAGCAATATGCGTCTGCTTAGAATGCATACGCCGCCCAAGAAAGACGATGAAGAGACGCCTTCCATAATGCCACCCACACCCCAGCCACGGGGGCCAAGGGCCAATGATGGGGGGACGGTTCCCATGAAGCCGGTAGTAAGTGGCGACGTGCCCGACAGCCGCCCCGGCTCTTCGGAAAGCCCTGCTGTGCTCAACCCTTAAAACATTCTGCTCATGTTTTTATCCTCTCTTATTCTCGCTGCTGTCACCTACCTCTCACCTGTGCATTTCGATGTGGTGCTCGCCGGCAACTTCGGTGAGCCAAGGCCCAATCATTTCCATGGGGGACTCGACATCAAAACACAGCAGGAAGAGGGAAAGGCCGTCTATTCCATTGGCGACGGTTATGTCTCGCGTGTCACAGTGAACGTGGGCGGTATGGGCAATTGCCTCTATGTCAGACACCCCGAAGGATACACCAGCGTCTATGGCCATCTCCAGCGTTTCGCACCGCAGGTGGAGGCTCTCGTGCGCCGCTGGCAGTATCGCAACCACACCACCGATGCCGACATCGAGTTGGCTGCCACCGACTGCCCCGTGACGCAAGGGCAACTCATCGCGCTGAGCGGCGATACCGGCGCAAGCCTCGGGCCGCACCTGCACCTTGAGATACACCAGACTGACACGTGGAACATGATGGACCCCCTCGATTTCCTCCCCGACTTGGTGGAGGACAGCATCAGTCCACGCGCACACAGCGTCATGGCCTATCCCATCGCCGGAGAGGGGACGTTCTGCGGTCAGAACATCCCGCAGCACTTCGAGTTCACCGACAGCCTTCTGGCTGATTCGCTCACCGCATGGGGCAAGGTAGGCTTCGGACTCTATGCCGAGGACTTCATGCAAGGCTCGTACAACCGCTACGGCATCAGGCGCACCACACTCCTCGTCGACGGCACTGAGGTGTTCAGAAGCGAGGTCGACAACATCCCCGTGGCGGAGAACAAGATGGTCAACGTGTGGGGCGACTACGACTATTTTGTCAAACATCAGCAGTGGTACATGCGCTCCTTCATCCTTCCTGGCAACAAACTGTCGTTCCTCCATGCCGGAGCCGACAGGGGGATTGTCAATTTCAAGGAGGAGCGCGACTATATGCTCACCTACGTGCTCAGCGACTTCTTCGGCAACCAGTCGCGCTATTCCTTCGTCGTCGCTGCGCACCCCGACACCATCCCGCCCGTGGAGCCCGACGACTCGCTCATCTTCCGCATGGACGACAACAATGAGTGCGAGATGGAGGGCATGACCCTCAGCGTGCCGTCAGGGGCATTGCTCGATGAGGTGAAAGTGGTGCCATCGGCCATACAACACCGCGCAAGGCGCCCCAAGGAGTATCTCCTGGCACAGAAGTCCATCCCCCTCTACAACAAGGCCACGCTACGCCTGCGAGTCGAGGGCGAGGTGGCCGACAGCACTAAACTTTACATCTCGGCACGGAGGCGCGACCAGCGCAATGAACTCGACCCCGACAAGGAAATAAAAGCGTTTATCGGCGCAAAGCTGAGCAACGGATGGCTTGAGGGCGATGTCTACGACCTGGGCGACGCCTTTTCGGTGGCACTCGACGACACTCCGCCGCATATCGTGCCCATCAACCAGAGGGGATGGAACGAAGAGCCGTTATTGCTCTTCGACCTGAAGGATGAACAGTCGGGCGTCAGCGGCTTCGAGGGATATCTCGACGGACAGTTCGTACTCTTCGACCATGTGAAGAAGTCCACACGCATCATCTGCGACTTGCGCGACACCCCCGTCGTTCCGCAAGGAAGGGCAAGGCAGTTGCACCTGCTCGCACGCGACAGAATGGGCAACGAATCCATCTATGAAACCACCATCAACTATTGAAATATGAGAAAGCAACTCTTCCTTTTCCTTTTGCTTAGCAGTTCTGCTGCCATGGCTTGCACCAATTTCATCGTTGGAAAAGAGGCCAGTACCGACGGGTCGGTCATCTGCACCTACAATGCCGATGACTATGGCATGTTCCAGAACCTATGTCATTATCCCGCCGCAAAGCACCAGCCAGGCGAAATGAGGCGGATAGTGGACTGGGACACAAATGTCTATCATGGCGACATTCCAGAGGCACCGGTCACTTACAACGTGATAGGAAACATCAACGAATATCAGGTCACCATAGGCGAGACCACATACGGAGGACGCGAGGAGATGGTCGACAGCACCGGCATCCTCGACTACGGCTCGCTCATCTATGTGGCACTCCAGCGCTCACGCACCGCACGGGAGGCCATACAGGTCATGACATCGCTCGTCGAGACCTACGGATACAATTCCGAGGGAGAGACTTTCACCATCTGCGACCCCAACGAGGCGTGGATAATGGAGATGATGGGCATGGGACCAGGCAGCAAGAGCGCCGTGTGGGTGGCCATCCGTATACCCGACAATGCCATCTGCGCTCATGCCAACCAAAGCCGTATCACGCGCTTCGACATGAAGGACAAGAAAAATGTCCTCTACTCGAAGAATGTGGTGAAATATGCACGCAAAATGGGGTGGTTCACCGGGAAGGATGCCGACTTCAACTGGAACGAGGCTTACGCCAACCCCGACTTCTCAGGGCGGCGCTTCTGCGAGGCACGCGTGTGGAGCTTCTTCAACCATTTCTCCGACGAGATGAACCGCTATTTGCCTTATGCCATGGGAAAGGAGGAATACAGCGAGCCTATGCCACTGTGGATTGTGCCCAACCATAAGGTGAGCGTCCGCGAGGTGATGGAATGTATGCGTGACCACTATGAGGGGACACCCTTCGCCCTCGACGGGGATATCGGAGGGGGCATCTGGCAGATGCCGTACCGACCCACACCGCTCAGCTTTGAGGTGGACGGGAAAAAATATTTCAACGAAAGGCCTACTTCCACTCAGCAGACGGGATTCTCGTATGTCAGCCAGATGCGCTCGTGGATGCCTCGCGAGGTAGGAGGACTGATGTGGTGGGGAAACGACGACGGCAACATGGTGGCATATACCCCTGTCTATTGCAGCATGACCGTGAGGCCGGAGTGCTACAACACTCCCGGTGCTGACGAAATCAACTTCTCCGACAAAAACGCCTTCTGGGTGTGCAACTGGGTCGCAAACATGGTCTATCCACGCTACTCACAACTCTTCCCTGCGCTGAAAGCCGTACGCGACTCCCTCGAGGACAGTTATTTCGCTCAGCAGAAGAGCATCGAACAACAAGCACTCAAACTGTGTGAAAACAACCCTGCCGAGGCGGCGAAATACCTCAATGGATACAGTGTGGATAAAGCGCAGCAGATGCTCGCAAGATGGCATGTGCTCGCAAAATACATCATCGTCAAGTTCAACGACATGATTGTCCACCCCGAGGAGAATGGCAAATTCACACGCGATGCCAACGGACTCGGTTCAAGACCCAAACGTCCGGGATACCCCGACAGTTATAAGCGAGCACTCATCAAGCAGACAGGCGACAAATTCGCTCAGCCTGTTGGCAATTGAAACGAAGTGGAGCCATAAAGGGATTGTGATTGTCTGATTATTCAAGACAATAAGATAAAAATTCACTTTTTTTAAGAATGATTCTCGCAATAATTGATTATCTTTGCAACCAATCCGAATAGTCGTATTAATAGAACAATTTGTACACATGATGAGAAAATCGACAATAAAAAAAATAAGCAGCAGTCTCATGGCCCTTGGTATGGCCATTCTGCTGACAAGTGCATTGCCCGGCGATGAGGTGATGACACGTGAAGGAAAGACCTATGTGGTCAATACCACCACACTGGCTGCCGACGTGGAAGGCTATCAGAGCCCCACACCCTTGAAAATTTACATCACAAACGGGAAAATAGAAAAAGTGGAAGCACTCCGCAACAACGAGACGCCTAAATACTTCGCCATGATCAAGAAGCAGTTGCTCGACAAGTGGAATGGTATGACCGCAAAAAAGGCCGCCAGTGCCAAGGTCGATGCCGTCACAGGTGCCACCATGTCGTCGAAAGCCGTCATGGAGAATGTGAAAAGAGGGGTGCAGTATTATCAGAAACATAAAAAATAAGAAAAACAGCCAGTTCTTGAACACATGACATCAAGAACTGGCATAAATGTATAATGGCAGATAAAATCAGAATAAAAGACATTGCTGCAAGGGCGGGGGTGTCGGTGGGAACTGTCGACAGGGTGCTTCACGGACGCCCCAATGTGTCGCCACCTGCAAGAGAGAAGGTGGAGAAAGCACTCGAGGAGATGAACTATCAGCCCAATGTGTATGCCAGCGCCCTGGCATACAACCGTTCTTACACCTTTTACCTGATTATGCCGAAACATGCTTCTGAGGCTTATTGGGAAGAGATAGAGGAAGGGGCAAACAAAGCCTGCCTGGCACGGCGTGACTTCAATATCGATGTCAAGATGCTGTACTATAAGCGCTTTGAGGACGACACCTTCACTCAAGTTTGCCAAGAATGCCTCGATGCCAACCCCGACGGGGTGATTATCGTGCCCTCAAGCCTCGACCTGACAAGAGCCTTCACCGACCAGCTGCACGAGCGCTCGATACCCTTCGTCATGCTCGACTCCTACATGCCCGACCTCAAGCCTCTGTCTTTCTATGGTCAGGACTCTTTCTGCAGTGGCTATTTCGCAGCCAAGATGCTCATGCTCATCGCAGGAGGAAGCACCGAAATCATGATTATGAAGCAGATGAAGAACGGAAGGGTCGCCAGCAAACAGCAGGACAACCGGGAGGTGGGATTCAGGCACTATATGCACGACCATTTCCCCAACATCAGCATACTCGAGGTGAACCTGCCTCTTGAGGAGGAGAAGGCCACATACGATGATATTCTCGAGGAATATTTCAGCAGCCACCCAAAGACCCACCACTGCATCACCTTCTGCTCCAAAGCTCATATCGTGGGGGAATTCCTCCTCAGGACCAATCGCCGAAACGTGCAAATCATGGGCTATGACATGGTGCAGAAAAACGCCAAATGTCTCAGAGAGGGAAGCATCTCCTTCCTCATCGCACAGCACGCCTTCATGCAGGGCTACTACTGCGTGGAGGCACTCTTCAGCGCCATCGTTCTCAAACAGAAAGTCAAGCCTATCAACTATATGCCCATCGAAATCCTTAACAAGGAGAATGTGGACTTCTATCAACGGACTATGATATGATGACGGGGCGGTGCATGGACCCGCCTCGTTTCATTTTTATTCGACGTATTTACTAATCTATAAAACAAACTTTTAGAATAAAACGTTCAACAAAAACTTGAATGTAATTATGAAACAAGCATCATTCCTCAAAATCAATCCCGCCGACTCTGTGGTGGTCGCACTCAGGGCTTTCCAAGCCGGTGAGGTAATTGTGGTCGATGGGAATAACATCGAGATTGCACAGGACACCCCCATGGGGCACAAAATCCTCATCGCCGACACCCAGAAGGGAGCCGACATCATCAAATATGGCTATCCCATAGGGCACGCCATCACCGACCTGAAGGCCGGAGAATGGGTCAATGAGAACAACCTGAAGACCAATCTTGCCGGAACCCTCACCTATGAGTATCATCCCGTGGACAGCAGCCTTAACATCCCCAACGAAGGACGCACTTTTAACGGATACAAGCGCAGCAACGGAGAGGTGGGCATCCGCAACGAAGTGTGGATTGTCCCCACCGTGGGATGCGTCAACGGCATCGCAGAGAAACTCGCCGCACAGCTGATGGCTGAGACGGGAGGGAAGGACATCGACGCCATTCATGCATGGCATCACAACTATGGCTGCTCGCAGTTGAGCGACGACCATGAGAACACCCGCAAAGTGCTGCGCGACATCGTGCTGCACCCCAATGCCGGGGCTGTGCTCGTCGTGGGACTCGGATGCGAGAACAACCAGCCCGACGACTTCATGAACATGCTGGGCGATTACGACAAGCAGCGCATACGCCTCCTCGTCACACAGCGCGTCGACGGCGACGAGGTAGAGGCAGGCATGGACATCCTACGCGAACTTTATGCCCTCGCTGCTGCCGACAAACGCCAGGTTTGTCCGTTGAGCGACTTGCGCGTGGGACTGAAATGTGGGGGTAGCGACGGCCTGAGCGGCATCACTGCCAATCCGCTTGTTGGAGCCTTCTCCGACTATCTCGTGGCCCAGGGGGGTACCTCCATCCTCACCGAGGTGCCTGAGATGTTCGGTGCAGAGACCATCCTCATGAACCGATGCACGACACCCGAACTTTTTGAGCAGACCGTAAAACTGGTGAACGACTTCAAGGAATATTTCCTCAGCCACGGTGAGCCTGTGGGGGAGAACCCCTCACCGGGCAACAAGGCAGGAGGCATCTCCACTCTCGAGGACAAGGCCCTCGGATGCACCCAGAAATGTGGACGTGCACCCGTCAGCGGAGTGCTCGGCTACGGCGACAGGTTGACCACAAAAGGCCTTAACCTGCTCTCCGCACCCGGCAACGACCTCGTGGCTGCCACCGCACTGGCCTCTGCTGGATGCCAGATTGTCCTCTTCACCACAGGACGTGGAACGCCCTTCGGCACCTTCATCCCAACGATGAAAATCTCCACCAACAGCACGCTCTTCGCACGCAAGCCCAACTGGATAGACTTCAATGCCGGACTGCTGGTGGAAGGCACCTCCATGGATGAACTTGTGCGCGCGTTCACCGACAAAATCATTGCAGTGGCCAATGGCGAGCGGACACGCAATGAGGAGAATGGCTACCGCGAGATTTCCATCTTCAAAAATGGTGTGACGCTCTAAACGATAAGAACTAACTGTTTCTGACTCCACAGCGATGAGAAAAGGTCTGCTGGCACTCAGCCCACTGATGGTGTTCGTAGCGGTCTATCTGGTGGGCTCCTTGCTGGCCGGCGACTTCTACAAAATTCCTTTGACGGTGGCTTTCATGGTTGCCAGCATCTATGCTGTGGCCATCACCGGCGAGAAGTCGCTCAACAAGCGCATCGAACACTACAGCCGAGGGGCAAGCACCAGCAACCTCATCCTCATGCTGTGGATATTCGTCATGGCGGGGGCATTTGCCGGTTCGGCGAAGGACATGGGGTGTATCGATGCCACCGTCAACCTCACGCTGTCGCTCCTGCCGAGCAGCATGATACTCGCCGGACTCTTCATCGCGGCTTGCTTCATCTCGCTCTCCGTGGGAACCAGTGTGGGCACCATCGTCGCACTGGCCCCCATCGCATCGGGACTGGCAGTCTCCACTGGTGGCAGCGTGGCGCTCCTCACTGCCGTCGTGGTGGGAGGGGCGTTCTTCGGCGACAACCTCTCGTTCATCTCCGACACCACGATCGTCGCCACCACGACACAGCATTGCCGGCTCAGCGACAAGTTCAGGGTCAATCTGTTCATCACTCTCCCGGCAGCTGCCATCATCCTCGTCATTTATGTATTCATGGGCACTGGCACTCAGTCGCCCACCGACATTCCCGCCGTAGAGTATGTCAAGGTAGTCCCCTATATCGTGGTGCTTGTGGCTGCTGCCCTGGGCATGAATGTCATGGCGGTGCTCACGCTCGGTCTCTTGCTCACTGGCATCATCGGCATCTGCACACATTCCTACGACATCTTCGGGTGGATGAACGCCATGGGGGCAGGCATCACTGGCATGGGAGAACTGATTATCATCACCATGATGGCTGGCGGATTGCTCGAGGTGATACGCATCAACGGCGGCATCGACTTCCTCATCCGCCTACTCACCGCCAAGGTGAGCAGCAAGAGAGGGGCCGAACTGTCGATAGCGGCTCTGGTGAGCGTCGTCAATATCTGCACCGCCAACAATACTGTGGCCATACTCACCGTGGGCGACATCTCGAAGACCATCGGCGACCGTTTCGGCCTCGACAGCCGCAAGTGCGCAAGCATTCTCGACACCTTCTCGTGCGTCACACAGGGCATGCTGCCCTATGGTGCGCAGGTGCTCATGGCTGCCGGACTTGCACAAATCAATCCCATACAAATCATACCCTACCTTTACTATCCCTTCGTCCTTGGAGTGGTGGCCATACTCGCCATCCTGCTGCGCTATCCCAAGCGGTACTCCTGATTCCTTACCAATACGACATTCATGCAAAAATACAGCGTTTCCCTCAATAATTTCCTCCACATCCTCCGCCGTGGAGCTTTCGACGAGACCAAGCCCGTCTTTCTCATGTCGGGCTTCAAGTGGGCGAAACTGGTGACTCTCGCCCATAAGCATGGGCTGACCCCCGTCTTTGCCAAAGGACTGCAGAATTACTATTACGACGACAACCTCAATATCCCACCCGAGCAGATAGAGCACATCAGGGAACTGCTGAAGACATCGCCGTCGCCAAGTTTCACCGAACTCTACGACGTGGCCCATATCCACCTGCAAAGCAGGAAGAACAATAAAATCCTCCAGCAAATCATCAGCCGGGAGTATGCCGACCCAGAGAAATCTTATGAGACCCTGCAGCTACTGGCCATCATCGTCGTCAACGTAGGTCTTATTCTCACCGGGAAGAGCTATCTGAAAGGCATCATCGACCTGGGGCGCTATCTCAGGAGCGAGGGAGGGAAAGTCGACTTCGTGAAAATGGAGAGCTGGCTGTCAAAGACCGGATTTACGCGCATGGCCAACTACCAGGGGAGTCTGCTGGTCGAGGCTTTCGGTTTCACCATCGATGAGTTGCCTTTCATGACACGCATGACGGGCAATGCCCACCAAGCCGTGCTGAATGCCGTGAGTCTTGACGACCAGAAACGTCTCCGCCCATGGGATTTCCATGAGAGCAAGGGAGGATTTGTGGTCAGCAGCCCCATCAAGGCCGTGCATTCCATACGCTATACACTCGGTTTCCAAAGGTATGCACCCCGCGAGGTATGTGCCACCATCTACCACGGATTTGTCCGCGAACTGTCGGAAATCGAGGAATGACAGAGAGCTTGACGAATAGCAAGAGCAGAAATAACTACTTATAACCCCAAAAACCTTCTACAAATGAAAAAAATCTTCATCACATGCTGTCTGGCCCTGGCATGCACCTTATGTGTTGCCCAGGACAACCCCTACAAGAAATACACCGAAAACCTGCCGTTCTCCATGCCCGAGGTGCGTGCCCCTCTGTTTCCAAGTCTCACCGTGAGCCTGTCCGACTATGGTGCGAATGGCGATGGTTCGAAACTATGCACCGATGCATTCGCAAAGGCTATCAAGGATTTGAGCTCACGGGGTGGGGGAAAGCTTGTCGTGCCACAAGGAGTGTGGTTTACCGGACCGATACAACTGCAAAGCAACATCAACCTCCATTTGGAAAAGGGGGCTGTCATCCTCTTCTCCGGCGATGAGACGTTGTATCCCATCATTAAGACATCGTTTGAGGGACTGGAGACACGCCGCTGCCAATCGCCCATCTATGCTTATAAGGCTACCAATATTGCCATCACCGGACAGGGCGCCATCGATGGTAATGGCGTCTACTGGCGGCCGCTCAAAAAAAGCAAAGTGACAGAAGGACAGTGGAAGAAAATCACCTCGCAGGGTGGCGTATTCAAGCGCAACGACCTCTGGTTCCCCTCGGAAGGCTATCGCAAGGGCGACTCGCTGGCACTGATGAACGTGCCCCAGGGACTGAAGACCGATGCGGAGTGGGAGAGCATCCGCCGCTTCCTGCGCCCTGTAATGGTCAGTCTGGTGGAATGCAAGAATGTCCTGCTAAAGGATGTCATCTTTCAGAATTCCCCCGCATGGAACATCCATCCCTTGATGTGTGAGAACATCATCCTCGACAATGTCCTCGCCCGCAATCCGGCTTATGCGCAGAATGGCGATGCCCTCGATTTGGAGTCGTGCCGCAATGCGCTAATCGTCAACTGCACCTTCGATGCCGGCGACGATGGCATCTGCATCAAGAGCGGCAAGGATGCCGACGGACGTCGTCGCGGACGTCCCTGTGAGAATGTCGTTGTCGATGGATGCACTGTCTTTCAGGGGCATGGCGGCTTCGTCGTGGGAAGCGAGATGAGTGGTGGCGTGTACAATATCCTTGTCGACAACTGCCAGTTCCTTGGCACTGATGTAGGCTTGCGCTTCAAGAGTTGCAGGGGCCGTGGCGGTGTCGTGAGCAACATCTTCATACGGAGAATATCGATGTTCGACATCCAGGCCGATGCCATCACCTTCGACCTTTATTACGGAGGGAAGTCGGTGGTTGAAGTGATGGAGAGTGGTGAGAAGGTCAATAATAGCGACCTAAAACCCGTCGACGAAACCACACCTGAGTTCCGCGACATACATATCGAGGATGTGGTGTGCCGCAATGCTAACCGCGCCTTGTATTTCAATGGCCTTCCCGAAAAACCCATCGAGAACATCTATCTGAAGAACATTCACATCACGGCCACCAAGCCCTCTGAATTCAATAACTGCCGTAACATCAGCAGAGAAAACGTTCAGGACAAATAAAACTTTTACGGAATGACGGAAAAACGGAATAACAGGATACCCAAAATCCTGTTATTCCGTTTTCTTGTTTTTCCGTATATCGTTTATTCCTTGGTGATGCCGTCCACCACATCCTGGGCGGCCTCATTGAGGTTGATGTTCCGGGTGGTCTTAGCCTCGATGGTGCCGGCGCGCATGATGTCGGCCATATCTACACCAGTGGCCGACTGGATGACGTCGAATGCCTGTTTGATGGCTACGGGCACGTTGCCCGACATCGATGAGATGCCACCACCGTCGCTGCTGTAGATATTCACGTCCTTGATGGCGCTGATGGGCTTGGCCACGTTCTCCACCACCTGGGGAAGCACCTCGATAATCATCTGCACCACAGCTGCGCTGTTGTATTTCTTGTAGGCCTCGGCCTTGCGGTCCATGGCCTGTGCTTCGGCCTCTCCCTTCTTCAGGATGGCGTAGGCCTCGGCTTCTCCTTTGGCTTTGATACCCTCGGCCTCTTGCTCCAGTTGATAACGGGAGGCATCGGAGGCGGCATTGCGGGCAAGTGCCTGTTGCTCTGCCTCATAGCGCTGGGCCTCAGCGATACGCTTGCGCTGCTCCAGGTCGGCCTCGGCCTGCTTCTGGATTTGGTATTTGTCGGCATCGGCTTTCTTCTCCACCTCGGCGGCAAGGGTGTTGATGCGGATTTCAATCTGCTCACGTGAGAGGATTTGTTCACGGCGGGTTTTCTCAATCTCCGCCTCCACCGTCTTGATGTTGATGGTCTTCTGCTGCTCCTGTTGCTGGATGGAATAGGCGGCATCGGCATCGGCCTGAGCGGTGTCGGCCTGTAGTTTCAGGGCGGCGCGTTTCAGTGCCAGTTCATTGTTCTTGATGGCGATGGCGGTGTCGGCGTCCACACGGGCAGCGTTGGCCTCACGGTCGGCATGAGCCACCTCTATCTTCACGTCGCGCTCAGCATTGGCACGGTTGATGGAGGCCTCTTTCTTGATTTTCGCTGTGTTGTCGGCTCCAAGGTCATGGATGAGTCCTTCGCGGTCGGTCACATTCTGGATGTTGCAGCTGATGATTTCGATACCCAGTTTGCTCATGTCGGGCGAGGCTTTCATCATCACCTGGTCGGAGAAGCCGTCGCGGTCGGTGTTGAGCGAGCGTAGGTCGAGCGTGCCGATAATCTCACGCATGTTACCCTGGAGGGAGTCCTGAAGCTGTTCCGCAATTTCGGTGGGAGACATGTTGAGGAAGTTCTTTGCTGCCAAACGTGTACCCTCCGACGTTGGGGTGACGCGGATTTTCGCCACGGCATCCACATCGACGTTGATGAAGTCGTTGGTGGGCACACTCTCCTCGGTCTTGATGTCAACGGTAATCTGACCGAGATACACCTTGTCGAGGCGCTCAAGGAAGGGGATGCGGAAACCACCGGAGCCGATGAGAACCCTTGGCTCCCGGCTCAGACCCGAGATGATGAATGCATACGAAGGCGGAGCCTTCACGTAAGACATTGCAATGAAGAGAACCAAGAAGATTCCCACTGCTACTGCGATAATGATTGGTAAACTCATAATGTTGTTGTTTGATGTTGATAAGTATTGTTAAGAAAAATCCTTCCGTAAGAATGGCTTCTCTATCTATATAGACTGCATAATCGCCTTTTTCCTATCACATGCTCATTCTGTATTACGACGCAGATTCGTTCCCAAAAACGCCGTAAACTGATTGTTGGCTCGTCGAAATAGAGATTTTCCCCAAGAAAAATAGGGAATTCCCCTTATATAAAAGGTGTTTTCTTTTTTATTTTTGCAAAATAAAAGTATCTCATTCCTAAATTCAGCGCTTATGAAAAAAGTAATTATTCTTTTCGTCTTTATTTTCGCAGTAACAACACAAATGGTAGCTCGTGTGTTTGATGGGGTCAATTATCAAAAAGTAGGCTTCGGAGTCTCCGAGGAAGTGAAAGTGGCACCATCACTGAACAAGTACTCGGGAACCGTTTTCATCCCGACATCCGTTGGTACGAACTACCGTGTGGCAGGAATAGGAAATGGTGCTTTTAAAGACTGTTTCAACCTTGAGACTGCCATCCTTCCCACCAGTTTGAAGTACATCAGTGACTATGCTTTTGAATGTTCGGGGATTTCCTACCTCGACATACCCAGCAATGTGAATGCCATCGGGAAAGAGGCTTTTTCTGGTTGCAAGAAACTCACAGCCATCGTTTTGCCCGAAAGTATGATGAACATTGGCAAAAATGCGTTCAAGGACTGTGTGGTACTGATTCAGGTGACGGTGCTGAAAAAGTCGCCCGTGAAGATTTTCCCCAACAGTTTTCCTGACCGTACACGCCAGACGCTATATGTGCCTAAAGGCAGCAAAGTTGCATACGAGAAAGCTGACTATTGGTGTGAATTCAAGGAAATAGTGGAAATCGAAGGTTGATACAACACTGAGGTTAAAAAATGCGGATGGTTCAGCCTTTTGGCTCTCCATCCGCATTTTTTATTTGTTTTATCGTCTATTTCACGGCCACTTTCTTCCCGCCGTGGATATAGATGCCACTCTGTGCTGGCTCACCGCTGAGGCGGACGCCTTGCAGGGTATACCATGCGTCATCGGTTTTGTTCGACTTGATGTCACGGATGCCGTTGGTGTCATCTTCGCCATAACCTCCGAGAGAAAGGAACGACACGTTGCTGTATTCGTCAGGGTCATAGACGATATAGGCCTTATTAGCTGCCAGAGTCGAACCTTTGTATCCATAGAAGCCGATGTAACCATTGGGGCCTCCAGCACCAAGGGTCATTATGAAGGCCTTGGTTCCCGTCTTTCCAGCTCTCGCTATCGCTTCGTCGCAAGAAATGGACTCTGTGGAACCGGAAAGTAGATTCTCAAAATTCAGAGGCGTTACAGCACCTGTGTTACGATAGAAACGGTAGGTACCAGGATTACCTTCTAATATCACGCCAGTGTTTGCGGGAACGTCTGTAGAAAGACGGACCAAAAGAGCGGAATTATTTGTGACACCCTTGATGTACTTTACATCCATCAGACCATCATCAGTATAGGGGATGGTAACGGGGAAATCGCAATAGAATGTCGAAATACCTGCGCTGGTAATCTTCGCATCGATGTACTGAAGGGGAGTGCGGAAAGCAATTTCGTAAAAGTAACCGCAGATTGTGCTGCAAACTACCTTATAAAATTTATCACTACTTAAAGACAATGCTTTGAATGTAAAATTATCTTTTTTAGAAGTATTCGACGTGTTGAATACTGATGTTGTACTTGCAGTCAGGGTTCCATTCGCATTTTTAGTACATTCGTAAATGGTCATCTTTGTAACCGTATTATGGTCATTGTTATAATTAGTGCCTAATAATTCGACACCTGTAATATTGGTTACGTAGAAAGTGATAATTCTTTCATTTGTATTTTGCGAAGTAGAATAGCCGAAAGCTCTAGGAGGGGTAGATGTGAAATATCCGCTGCTACCTAAAAATGGTGAATCACTATTCCAAGTTCTTTTAATAGAAGATAATTTCACAGAACTACCGTTTGATACTTCCAACCAATTCTTTGTACCACCTCCATAAGCAGCACCATAGACAGACAAAGTCAACCATGCTACTGATGCAGATGATTTATTGTATTGGAAGATATTATCGATTTTGGTCAGGTCTGGCGCACCGATAGTCTCAAAGTTGTTGATGTCGAGATAATGGTCTGATGCAGTCTGTGCCGACGCAGTTGAGCAAATGGCGAAAAGTGCCATTGTCATCATTAATTTTTTGAAGTTTGTTTTTTGCATATTTGATGAGAATTAATAACTGAAATAAAAATAGAGATAAGATGGTCTTATGGCCACTTCAAGAGCACATGCTGAATGCATGGAGAACATAGCGAACTCACATTGTTTATGTTTTATACGCTATTTTTCCCTACAAAGTTAACATAAAAATATCACATTATTCCATTTTTATCAAAAAATTAACACAAAAAAATAAAGAAAGCATACATTTTCTATGAAGCAACACTATTGCTTTTATAGAAATAGCAAATCAAATAAAAAAAGGAAGAGGCGAAACACCTCTTCCTATGATTCTGTTGACTAAGTCAAAACATGTCAAGCGGTGGATTACAGAACTCTTCTATGAGTTGTATTCCTGCCAGCTCTTAATCTGGATGTCGTCTTCGCTCATGGTGGTGAAAGCCATGATGAAGGCCTTGGCAAGCCTCACATTGGTCATGAGCGGGATGTTGTGGTCGATGGCGGCACGGCGGATGCGGTAGCCATTGGTGAGCTCACGCTTGGTGTGGTTTTTCGGCACATTGATGATGAGTGCGAACTTGTGTGCGGCAATCATGTCCATCACGTTGTTGTCGCCTTCTTCATCAGGCCAGAGCACTGTCTTGGCATGCACGCCGTTTTCTGTCAAGAACTTGGCGGTTCCTGCTGTGGCGTAGATCTGATAGCCGTCGCGGTCGAGTTCCAGAGCTGGCTCCAGCAAGTCGACTTTTCCTCGTGCGCCACCACTGCTCATGAGGATGGCTGGATGCTTTGAGGCATCGGGCAAGCGGTAACCGGTGGCGATGAGGGCGTTGAGCAGCGCCTCCTCCATGGAGTCGCCTAAGCAGCCAACCTCACCGGTAGATGACATATCGACGCCCAGTACTGGGTCGGCATTCTGCAGACGGGCAAAGGAGAACTGGCTCGCTTTCACACCGATGCGGTCGATGTCGAACTCTGAGTTGTCGGGACGGTTATAGGGCACGTCGAGCATGATTTTCGTCGCTGTCTCGATGAAGTTGCGCTTGAGAATCTTCGAGACGAAGGGGAAGGAGCGGGAGGCACGGAGGTTGCACTCGATAACCTTCACGTCGCGGTTCTTGGCCAGGTACTGGATGTTGAACGGACCGCTGATGTTCAGTTCCTTGGCTATCTTGCGCGAGATTTTCTTGATTTGGCGGATGGTGGAGAAATAGATGTACTGAGCGGGGAACACCATGGTGGCGTCGCCAGAGTGGACTCCTGCGAACTCGATGTGCTCGCTGATGGCATACTCCACAATCTCGCCCTTGTCGGCCACGGCATCAAACTCTATCTCTTTGGTGTCCTGCATGAACTGGCTGACCACCACAGGGTATTCCTTCGACACCTCGGTGGCCTTCTCAAGGAAGCGCTCCAGTTCCTCGTCGTCGTAGCAGACGTTCATGGCTGCGCCGCTGAGCACATACGACGGGCGCACGAGCACAGGATAGCCCACCTCGCCGACAAACTCCTTGATGTCCTCGAAGGAGGTGAGGGCACGCCAAGCGGGTTGGTCAACTCCCAGCTTGTCGAGCATGGCGGAGAATTTGTCGCGGTTCTCGGCACGGTCGATGTTCACAGGACTCGTACCGAGGATGGGCACGCCACGGCGGTGCAGCTTCATGGCGAGGTTGTTGGGGATTTGGCCACCCATGCTGACGATGACGCCGCGTGGCTGCTCCAGCTCGATGACATCAAGGACGCGCTCGAGCGACAGCTCGTCGAAATAGAGGCGGTCACACATGTCGTAGTCGGTCGACACGGTCTCGGGGTTGTAGTTGATCATTATCGACTTATAGCCCAGTTTCCGAGCGGTGTTGATGGCGTTCACAGAGCACCAGTCGAACTCCACGCTGGAGCCGATGCGGTAGGCGCCGCTGCCCAGCACGATGACCGACTTCTCGTTCTTGTAGTAGGGGATGTCGTGCTCTGGAGGGGTGTTGTAGGTGAAATAGAGGTAGTTGGTGAGCTCGGGGTGCTCGCTGGCCACGGTGTTGATGCGCTTCACGGCGGGCAGGATGCCGCGCTGCTGGCGGTACTTCCTCACGAGAAGGTTCTCGCGCTCCATGTTGCCGCCCTGGGGCTTGAGCACGAAGCGTGCTATCTGGAAGTCGCTGAAACCAGCGGCCTTCACCTCTTGCAGGAAGTCATCGCTCAGGTCCTCGAGTTTGTTGTAACTCATCAGCTTCTGCTTGAGGTCGACGATGCGCTTGAGGCGTGCGATGAACCATTTGTCGATTTTGGTGAGTTCCTCGATGCGCTCGATGGTGTAGCCTTCCTCCAAAGCCTGGGCGATGGCGAAGATGCGAAGGTCGGTGGGGTTGGCAAGGGCGTCGTCGAGGTTGTCGAAACGGGTGTGGTCGTTGCCCACGAAACCATGCATGCCCTGACCAATCATCCTCAGGCCTTTCTGAATCATCTCCTCAAAGGTGCGGCCGATGCTCATAATCTCGCCCACAGACTTCATCGAGGAACCTATCTTGCGGCTCACGCCAGCAAACTTGGTGAGGTCCCAGCGAGGAATCTTGCAAATCATGAAGTCGAGGTTCGGGGCCACATAGGCGGAGTTGGGGGTGCCCATCTCGCCAATCTGGTCGAGCGTGTATCCTAATGCAATCTTGGCGGCGACGAATGCCAGGGGATAGCCGGTGGCTTTCGAGGCAAGAGCCGATGAGCGCGACAGACGTGCGTTGATTTCAATGATACGGTAGTCATTGGTCTCTGCATTGAAGGCAAACTGGATGTTGCATTCGCCCACGATGTCAAGGTGCTTCACACACTTGATGGACAGTTCCTGCAGCATTGTCACCTGTTCTTGGGTCAGCGAGCAGGTGGGAGCCACCACGATAGACTCTCCGGTATGAATGCCGAGGGGGTCGAAGTTCTCCATCGAGGCGACGGTGAAACAACGGTCGTTGGCATCGCGAATCACCTCAAACTCAATTTCCTTCCATCCCTTGAGACTCTCCTCCACCAGGATTTGCGGTGCGAAGGTGAAGGCGCTCTCTGCCAGTTCAACAAAACCGGCCTCATCGTTGCAGAGACCGGAACCGAGACCACCAAGAGCGTAAGCGGAGCGAATCATGATGGGGAAGCCAATCTCGCGTGCGGCGGACAAGGCATCTTCCATATTCTCCACAGCATGGCTCACCGGGGTCTTCAGCGACACCTCGTCGAGCTTTCTGACGAAACGGTCGCGGTCCTCGGTATTCATGATTGCTTCCACGCTGGTGCCCAGCACGGTGACACCATACTCATCCAAAACGCCCTTGAGATAGAGCTCCGTGCCGCAGTTGAGGGCCGTCTGCCCTCCAAAGGCAAGGAGAATACCGTCGGGGCGCTCCTTCTTGATGATTTCGGTGACAAAGTGGGGGGTGACGGGCTGGAAATAAACCTTGTCGGCGATACCTTCGCTCGTCTGAATGGTAGCGATGTTGGGATTGACAAGGACGCTTGAGATGCCTTCTTCACGAAGTGCTTTCAGGGCTTGGGAACCTGAATAATCGAACTCGCCGGCCTGACCTATTTTCAGTGCGCCACTGCCGAGAACGAGAACCTTGGATACTTTCTTCATGACTTGATTTTGTATTTTTATACGAAAATTGTGGTTCTTTTCCAAATCCGTTGCAAAATTACACAAAAAAATTCGGAACGAAAGCATATCAAGGCCATCAATTGCAAAAAAAATGCATTTGAAGCCTTTGCACGTGAATGATGACGCTTTTCTATTTGATGTTAAAGGTCATGACATAGGGATTTCCGAGTGTGAACGGATACCAGTCCACACGTCCAGGCTTGTTGGGGTTTCCGTATTTCGCAAAGTTCGTCCAGCGGTCCATCATCTCATCAGCAAGTTGGTAGTCGGCCTTCGTCATGGGGCGCCAACTGCGATTGAGGGTGTGGAACATAAACCACAGTTCTGCAGAATGGAATGCTCCGTCGTGAGTGCCGGGCAGTTTGCGGGCGAAAAGATAACGGTAGGCTGGCTGACGGTAGAGCGAGTCGCGCAAGAAGCAGAACGCATCTATCTGCTTCTCCATTGGACTGATGTCGTCGAGCGTGCAGCCAATCATGTAGGACGCGTCGGCCAGATGCTGGTTTCTTGCTGCATCGTCGAAACTTTCCTTCAGCAGGATGCCATCGATATGAGGCCTGAAGAGCCCCATGCCTTCTTCCTTGAATATTTTGAGCAATTCCTCGGCGGGCACGGCACGCATCTTGCTCAGTGATTGATAGCCATGCTTGTCCATAAACGTTTTTCCTTTTTTCTCAGCCTGCTTCTGGTCTTCTGCTGAACCATTGGCTGTAGCTATGCCACCGCCACTTTGTATAATAGCATTCCTGATAAGTCCTTTTGACAACGGCGACGACACCAGATTTTTGATGCTGGCAGCTCCGGCACTCTGTCCGAAGACGGTGATGTTGCCGGGGTCGCCTCCGAATTGCGCGATATGCTCATGCACCCATTTCAATGCGGCCACCTGGTCGTAGGTGCCGTAATTGCCCGACGTGCCGTCCTCGGTCTCCGCCGACAATTCTGGATGAGCGAGGAAACCGAAAATGCCCAACCGATAATTGATGGTGACGAGTATCACACCACGGGTAGCCCATGCATCGCCGTCCATCGTGATTTCATGCCCATAACCGTTGAAGTAGGCGCCTCCGTGCACCCAGAATGCCACAGGCAGTTTCTTCTCAGGGTGGGCCACCGCATCTGTCGGTGTCCAGATGTTCAGATAGAGGCAGTCCTCGCTTTGCACGGTGTTCTCTTTCCAATAGAACTCATTGCCATAGAAAGTGCCTACGGCATTGCCGGGCTGCCAGCAGATGTTGCTGAATGTATCGGCTTTTCTAATGCCTTGCCACTTCACCACCGGCTGAGGACGTTTCCAGCGGAGTTGGCCAACCGGAGGTGCAGCATATGGTATGCCTCGGTATACAGTTACTTCACTTGATGCGGAAGCGATGCCTTGAATCAATCCACCTTCCACCTTGACTGGGGGAGTTTGCCCCCATGCGAAAGCCGCCGTCAGGCACATCGCGCACAATGTCAATGCTTTTTTGTTCATATCGTTATTGTTCGTTAGTTAGTTTACACTTTTGCTAAATTCAGTGCAAAAATAACGAGAAAAGACGAATAACCTACTCTTTTGTCAACTTATTTGTAATGGAATATATAAAGGTGTGTTCTATTAATTCTGATTTTTATGAGGTGGCGTTTCTATACATTACATTTCGGTCGCTTTTTCGCTTTTATTCGGTGCAAAGTGTCAAGCCTCATCGGTCGTGTAGCCCGCTACACTCCCTCTTCAGCTTACACTTTGCCCTCGACTAAAAGTCGAAAATCGCCTCGACATAATTAATAGAACCCACCTAAAATGTCATCATCAGGAAATTATTAACCATAGAAACATTGGCGTTTAAGATTTTTTTCATTTCCTTTGCAACAGAAAAGCTTAACAAACCTATGAACAATAACCATCCGACTACGATGAAAACAATCAAAATCTGTATTGTGCCTGTGCTTCTGATGATGCTTAGCACTACTGCGTATGCCCTCAGTTTAGGGAAATCATGGAAAATAGTATCCCCCGACAAGAAGACAACGGTTTTTGTGGGGACATCAAATTACACTTTTTTGTATTGGCGTATAGAGCACAACGATGTGCCTGTGCTGGAGCGTTCTTGTATCAATATCCTGATAGATGGCGACATTGATGTGTTCAAAAAAGGCGGATTGGGCAAGGCCACCAATAACAGGCAGGTCAGGACACAGTTTGCTACACCTTTTTATAAAAAGGCAGTGGTCAAGGACGAATACAACGCGCTGACCATATCCTTCAAGAATGGCATTGGCGTTGAGTTCCGTGTCTATAATGATGGGGCTGCCTATCGCTTCCTCATCGATAGGAAAGGCAAGTCAGTCGTGACAAGTGAGACTGCGGAATTCTATTTCTCCGACGACTATCCGGCTTTCATACCCTACGTCAACGACAACCGGGGCGGCGAGCGCTATTGCTACAGCTTTGAGTCCTATTATGACGAGCAGCCTTTGTCGAAGATGTTCAAGGATTCGCTTGCCATCACACCTTTTGCCGTCTGCCTGCCAGGAGGGATGAAAGCCATCGTCATGGATGCCGGGGTGGAGGACTATCCGGGGATGTTCCTCAAGAGCCATGGAAAAAACGGTCTGAAGGCGGAATTCGCACCTTATCCGTTGGAGCAGGAGGTGGGAGGCTTCGACCGCCTGAACCTTGTTCCCTCGAAACGGGCAGACTATATCGCCAAGTTGGACGGAAGCCGTGCCTTGCCCTGGCGTGCGGTGGTCATCACCGAGAAAGATGCCGACATCCTGAACTGCGACATGGCTCAGCGGCTGGCCCCTGAGTGCCGCATCAAGGACACTTCGTGGATTCATCCCGGAAAAGTGGCATGGGATTGGTGGAACAACACGAATGTCACTGGCGTGGACTTTAAGTCGGGCATGAACACCGACACCTATCTTTATTATATCGACTTTGCCGCTAAGAACAACATCGAATATATCATCATCGACGAGGGATGGAGCGGCAAAGAGTCGCTGATGGAAGACTTGAGCCCGGAGATAGACCTGAAGAGACTGATTGCCCATGGCCAAGAGAAGGGTGTCGGAATCATCCTATGGAGCAGTTGGCGCAACTTGATTGGCAACAATCCTGTCGGCGACACATCCATCACCAATGCTGTGATGAAGCACTATGCCGATATGGGCGTCAAGGGATTCAAAGTGGATTTCTTCGACCGTGACGACCAGCAAGCCATAGCATCGGCCTACAAGATTGCTGCCTGTGCCGCTGGGCATCATCTCCTTCTTGACTATCATGGTCTGAAACCTTTCGGCATTCAGCGTGCCTATCCCAATATCCTGAACTTCGAAGGGGTCAAGGGACTGGAGAATTCGAAATGGGAGCCACGAGTGGGAAATGGTCCCATGCACGACCAGCCGCGCTACGATGTGTCGGCTCCCTATCTGCGTATGTTAGCTGGACCGATGGACTACACCCCCGGTGCCATGATGAACGCCATGAAGGACAACTTCTTCGGCAACAACGACCACCCCATGAGTCAGGGTACTCGTGTCCATCAGATGGCCATGTACACCACCTTCGAAGCCCCACTGCAGATGATGGCCGATAGTCCCACGATGTATATGCGCAATCAGGAATGCACCGATTTCATCGCCCAGATACCCACCACCTTCGATGAGTCGATAGCCCTCGATGGTCAACTGGGCGAATATGCGGTCGTCGCCCGCCGCAAAGGTACCACCTGGTATCTGGCTGCCATGACCGACTGGACCCCACGCGACCTTACCATTGACTTGGGTTTTCTCAATGAAGGGCAATACCAAGCAGACATCTTCGCCGATGGCGTGAATGCCATGAAAGATGCCACCGATTACAAGCACTTGCAGAAGACGGTAGGCCAAGGCGACATCCTGCAAGTCCACCTGAGCAGTGGAGGAGGTTGGACGGCCATTCTTAGGACTGCGAAATAACGAAAGTGTTCAAGATGAAATTGAAATCATCTTGAACACTTTTTTCATTGAAACCCAACGCTTCGCTCTATTTCTCGATATAAATCCTTGCATCAACAGCTGTCACTCCGTTTTCGTCGGCCAGGAGTGGATTGATGTCCATCTCCTTGATTTCGGTGGCGAAGCGGAGCAGGGTGGAGAGCCTGACGATGACCTCTGCGAATTTGGCCTGGTTGATACCTGCCTGCCCACGTGTTCCTTGTATGATTTTGTAGGCACGTAGTGAGCGTATCATGGAGTAGGCCTCGCCGTAGGACAGTGGCGCGAGACCACTGCGCACGTCGCGCAGCACTTCGACGAAAATGCCGCCAAGGCCACAGAGCACGATATGTCCGAAGCGAGGCTCATATTTCGCGCCTACGAATAGTTCGGTGCCGTGGAGCATGCGCTGCACCATGACCCCCGTGGCTCCCTCAATGGCCATCATGCGCTCGAACTCCAGCCTCAGGTGCTTGGCACTCTTGATGTCGAGCGTCACGCCGCCCACGTCGCTCTTGTGGATGGGACCCACCACCTTGGCCACGACGGGATAGCCGATGCGGTCGGCGAAGGCCACGAGTTGTTCCACATCGGCGCTCACCATTTCGGGCACCATGGGGATCTGGGCGCAGCCCAACAGTTCGTGAACCAATTCAGGCGAGATGTAGCCGCTCTCGTGGATGCCGGAGATGATGTCGCGGATGCGGGGGACATCGACACCGAAGAGCTCTATCTCGGGTGGGGCAGGGGATGGGGTGCGCATCACCTGTGTGAGGGCGGTGGCGAGTGTCACCTCGTCGCTGAAGTTGACATGGCCTTTCTTGAGGAACTCATCCACCTCGGGGCCTGCGGTGTGGAGGCTGGGGAGGATGGGGAACACTGGTTTTTTGCACGAGAGGATCTTCTCATGCAGTACGTCGTAGGTCTCATAGAGCTGCACAAGTCCCGGTGTGCCGAAAATCACCATGATGGCATCGATGTTGTCGAAGCGGTTCTCGCAGAAGTCAATGGCGGTGGCGAGATGGGTGGGGTTGCCGGTGGCGAGGATGTCGATGGGGTTCGACACCGAGGCACCGGGCGAGAGGAGCGCCTTGAGTTCCTCGCCGATGGTGGGGTCGAGTGGTGGCACTTCAAGACCTCCTTTCGACAGGGCGTCGGTGAGCATCACGCCAGGACCACCGGCATGGGTGACAATGGCGAAGCGCTTGCCCTGGATGGGGGGCAGGGTGAAGATGCAGCCCACGGTGGTCAGTTCCTCGCGCGAGTAGCACCTCACAATGCCTGCCTTGAGGAAGAGGGCCTCCACGGCGGAATCGCTGCTGGCGATGGCTCCGGTGTGCGACGAAGCGGCACGACTGCCACTCTCCGAACTGCCCGCCTTGATGGCTGCGATGCGGCAGCCTTTGCGGATGAGCGAGGAAGCGTGGAAGAGCAGCTTGTCGGGGTTGCTGATGTTCTCGATATAGAGCAACTTCACTTTGGAGTCGTTCTCTGGGTCGAAATGCTCGTCCATGTATTGCAGCACATCCTCGATGCCTATCTGCTTGCCATTGCCGATACTCCAGACGGAGTTGAACTGAAGGCCTTTGATGACGGCCGACTCGAGGATGAAGACAGCGGTGGCACCCGAGCCCGAGATGAAATCGACACCACGGGGATTGAGGTGGGGAATGGGCTTGGTGAACACGCTGTGGTGCCATGCGTTGAGCAGGCCGATGCAGTTGGGGCCGATGAGGGCGGCGCCATACTGCTCGCAGATGTCGAGGATTTCTTTCTCGAGGGCGGCGCCGGCTGGTGTCTCCTCGCCAAATCCGGCGGAGATGATGATAAAGGCGCGGACTTCTTTCTCTGCTGCGAGCACACGCACCGTGGCGGGACACATGCGGGCTGGGATGACGATGACGGCAAGTTCGGTGGGCGGCAGTTCTTTGACGTCGTGGAACACCTTGATGCCTTGCACCTCGTCTTCCTTGGGGTTGACCACGCGCAGGGTGCCTTGATAGCCGCCGGTGATGAGGTTGCGCACCACGGCGCCACCAGGCTTGTGGATGTTGTTGGAACCGCCTATCACCACGATGCTCTCGGGAGCCAGTAATTGTCTGTTGATCATAGTCTGATGTGCTGTTTAGGTTAAAGGGAATGGTGATGGTGTGGGTCAGGCGCCTTCGAGTATTTGCTTTGCATGGTCTTTGGTCTTGATTTGCTTTGGACCGATGATGCGCTCCACGATGCCTTCCTCGTTGATGATGAAGGTGGTGCGGAAAGTACCGAAGTATTTCCTGCCATACATGCTTTTCTCTCCCCAGACGCCAAACTGCTCGACGAGCGTTTTGTCGGTGTCGGCGATGAGATGGAAGGGCAGTTCGTGCTTGGCGATGAATTTCTGGTGCGATTTGGCATCATCGATGCTGGCACCGATGATAGCATATCCGCCTTCTTCGAGGTCACCGATGTTGTCGCGCAGGTTGCAGGCCTCTGCCGTGCATCCCGATGTCATGTCTTTCGGATAGAAATAGAGTACGATTTTGCGTCCCTGGTAGTCGCTCAGCCGCACTTCGTTTCCATTTTCGTCATGTCCGAGAATCTCTGGGGCTTTGTCTCCTATTTTCATGGCTTTTCTTGTTGCAGCACCTTTTGTTGATTGTTTTACCCTGCCGCGCTGTCTGTCTGAGCCTTGGTGCTGCACTGTGGGGCGCCAGGTGACAGCGGCGAAGGGGGGTATCTTTCAGTCGTTTTTCTTCTTCTTTCGCCTGTTGAGCAACTCTCTCCATCCGTTGAAGTCTTTTTTCATGATGAGGCCAATGCCCTGTGTGTTGAGGCTGTTTTTCACGAAATAGCGGTCATTGGTCTGGTTGTAGACTTTCACGGCGAGGTTGCCGTTGGGGTAGAGCAGGTAGCGGATGTCGAAGTCGCCTATGAAACTGGTGGTGGCGTTGGGGTTGTCGCGGTAGCCGAACTGCCCGTTGATGAGCAGCCGGTTGTTGAGCAGCCGCCCGCTGAGCAATCCTTCATACTCGGCGTTGTTGAATCCTTCGTTGCCCGTCGATATATTGGCACCGAAGTTCCAGTTGCTGGTCTTCACAAAGCTGTTGATGACGTTGTTGATCTGCTGGCTGATGGTGCCGCTGAGCAGACTCTGCATGGCGAGGCTGGTCTGGCTCTGTCCCTCTGGGGTCAAGGCATCGGCACTCTGGTTGTAGAACCGTCCTATGGCGAGCAGGTAGACGACTTGCTGGTTGAGTTCATCTTCGCTGTTGATGATGCTTCGCACCATCTGCTGGGCATCGGAGTTGACGGTGGGCATCTCCATGTCGAAGTCTACGGTGGGCTGGGCGGGCGTGCCGAGAATGTTCATGATGCAGTTGACACGGATATTGTTGACGGCGAAGCTTTGTCCGATGTTGAGGTCGGAGAGGGGCACGCTGTTGACGGTGTATATGGCTTTAAGGTCGAGTGCGGCATCGTAGGGGTCGCCAGCGAAGGCGAGGGTTCCGCCTTGCTGGAATTGGAACTCCTTCTTGATGACGTTCTGTATGGTCAGCTTGTATATTCCATGGTCCACCACATAGTTTCCGTAGAGGTTGAAGGCGCCTTTGTTGAAGTACGATGCGCGCAAGGTGCCGTTGCCGTAGAGAGCGATGTAGTCGCCGCTCTCGGTATCCATGAGCAGCCGGAGGGCGGCATCGGGTGTCGCATTGATTTGGAAATTCATGCGCAAGTTGGAGGGGATGTCTTCTTCTGCTTTCGCCTCCTCGTCTTCGTCGTCGTGATGGATGATGGTCGATGCGTCTTTGCTGGCTGAGGGGAGGTCGGAGTAGTCGATGGCCTCGGGGGTGACGTCGTTCCATTGGATGAAGTCCTGACGGCTGAGCAGGTCGGGACCGGCGGCATTGTAGTAGAAGACGGTGCCCCGCTCGGGGGTGGCGTTCACATCGATGGTCACTTCGCCGCTCACACCTCTGATGTGGCAGTCGCCGGTGGCATAGACGGTGCCGCAGAAGGTGTCGTCGCCGAAGTCGGGAAAGTCGTAGGCAAGCAGATTCCTGGCATTGATGTCGAGGCCGAAGGTGAAGTCGCTCATGTTTTCATGGTCGATGCTGCCGCTCACCGTGGCGACGTGGCCGTCACGGTCGAAGATGCTGTCGCCACTGAAGAGGATATGGTCGGGGACGAGGCGTACGGTGTCGTTGCGCAGCATATAGGTGGTGTTGAGGCTGGAGAGGGTGACAGGGCCGTTGGCCACCACCTTGCCCTCCATGTTGATAGCGTCAAGGGGCCCCGAGATGCACACATTGCCATCGACGCGGGCGGAGATGTCGCTCATGAAACTGTCGCAGAATTTCATCAGGAAGTGAAGGGGGGTGCCGTGAGCGTTAATGTTGAGATTGAGCTTTTCTTCTTCGAGCTGCACGTAGCCATCGATGTCGGTGGTGCCTTCTGTGCCGTCGGTGGCCAAGCCGTTGAGGGTGATGCATTTGTCTTTGCCGTCCCATGCCACTTTGAGATTCATGTCGCCGATGCGGCCATCGACGAACTGGAAGTTGTCGATATAGAGGTCGGCTTGTGCCTCTGGTGTGTCATAGACCGAGGTGACATAGGCGCCGCCCGTGATATGGCCTCCGAAGTCGATGCCGTTGATATGCACGATGTTTGAGAAGAAGGCCATGTCGATGCGGTTGAGGTCGGCATGGATGGTGTCGGTGGGGTTGTCGGTGAGTGAGCCGGCGATGATGATGTGCTGGTCGCCGTTTTTCACGGTGAAGTCATCGATGTTGATGCGCCCTTTGGCAAGCTGCAGCGTCGATGGCTCCACGTTCCAAGGCATGCCGTTGAGGAAGATTTGCGATGAGTTGATGTGCACGTTGGCTGTCGGCCTGCCGTCGAGGGTGAGGAATTGTGTGTCGCTGGCGAGTGAACCGCGAAGGCGCTGGCTGCCGCCGTGGTTGTCGAAGGCCACATCGGTGGAGAGCATGTCGTGGGCTGCGTTGGCTTGCAGCACAAGGTCGATGCCCTTGCCGCTCTCCTGCATCTTCACCAGACTGCCGTCGGCCTTGAGGGTGTCGCCTGAAGAGACGAGGGTCAGGTTGATGTCGCGGTAGTCGCCATCGTTATATTCAATGCTCGGGGCGAGACAGGTGAGGCTGAGTGATTGCTCGGTCTCATCAACTTGTGCGTCGACATGCAGGGGGGAGTTGATGGTGAGGTCGAGGTCGGTGAAGGTCTTGAGCCAGTCGCTGCGGTCGATGTCGGCAGTGAGTGTGAAACGCTGGTCGTAGGGACTCTTGGCGGTCGTGAGCAGTGGCAGCGATGGCAGGTGGTTCTTCACAATGCGGAGGATGCTGTTGGCGGCGTGGGCAAGGTCGTACTGACCGTTGAGATTCACTTCGCCAAAGTCGCTGTTCATCATGAAATGCTTGTCGGTGCCGCTGTTGTCGGCATCGATGTGCAGGTGCTCGAGATGGTAGTTCTTGCCGGGTGCGGTGAGCGTGAGGTGGTCGATGTCGATGGTGCCCTCGAGGTTGTCCAGGTTGCCGGTGATGTTGGTGGTGATGTCGGCATCGAAGGTGTGGTCGCGAAGGAAGGCTCCTGCTATGCCCAGGGCCTCGGGGGTGAAATGGCGGGCACTGGCGCTGATGGTTGCCGAGGGCGACTGGGCGGAGAGGTTGAACTTTCCTTCGATGCCGATGAGCCCGTTGGGGTCGTCGATGCCGAGCGTGCCGTCGAAGCTCTCATGGTCGTAAAAACCGTCGATGGTGATGTTGTTGTAGGTGTGACCGTTGAAGTCGAGACGCCGCACCACACCTTTGGCCAGCATGGTCATCTCCCGGCCGAGGGGCAGCTGACCGTCGATGTCGATGGTTGTCGCCACCGTACCTAACTGGTTTTCATCGAGGATGCTGCCGAGCTGGAAGCCGTCGGTCTCGGCATGGCCGGTGAGGTGCTTGTCGCGCAAGCCGAAGGTGAGCGACACTTGTCCGGCATCGGTGGCGAGATGGCCACGCATGGCGTATGAGTCGCCGTCGCCGCCCACCTCGCCGACGTAGTTGATTCTCCCCAACCTTCTCACCGGTTCGGGGATGTTGGTGCCGGCAAGCAGCGTGATGCGGTCGATGGCTGAGGGTGTGACATCGAGCCGGCCTATGCGCAACAGCCAGCGGGGAACACTGCGCAGGCGGCTGACGGAACCGTCGGCGCTCAGTGTGAAACCTTCCGTGGAACGGATGTTGAGCTGGGGGATGCTTACGGCATCGGTAGTGCCTGAAAAACGTGTCGCGAGATTGACAACGGTGTTCATGCCACGGGCACGGGGCAGGAAGGCACTGAAGTCGGAGGGATGGATCTCGGCACGGTCGACCTGTCCACGGTAGGTGAGGGAAGGCAGCACGATGCTATCGCCTATCCACTGGTAGTTGGCTTCAAGGGTGTCGGCCTCGAGACTGCTGTTGCCCATTCCGAGGGCCAGTTGGGTGACAAGGGCCCGGCGGCGGTCGGCCTGAAGGTGAAGGGTGAGGCGGCGAAGGTCGATGCCGGAGGCCTCGTGAAGGGCTAAACGCTTCACTTTCAGGTCGATGAGGTCGTCGGTGAGTTGCTGCAGCGTGAGATGGCCGCTGAGACCACTGACGGCGATGTGCTGGGGGCAGAACAGTCCTGGGGTGGCCGGGATGTCGAGTTGGTCGTAGCTCACGGCGCCGTTGCGCACCACGAGCGAGTTGATGTTCAGGTCAAGGGGTGTGTGCTCGCTGCTGCTGTCGCTGGCGAGGGAGTCGAGCACGAACTGGATGTTGAGGGGACTGTCGGCGGTCGCCTTGCTGAGGATGGCTTTCAGACCGAACACCTGTGCCGACGACACAGAGATGCGGCCCTGAAGGAGGGGGGTAAGCTCTACTTTTGCCGAGAGGCGGGTGGCGCTGAGCATCGGTTGCCCTTGCTGGTCGGCAACGGCGAAGTCGTCGATGATGATGCGGTTGAGAAAGCCCAGGTCGATGCTACCCACTTTCACTGTGGTGCCGAGGCGGTCGCCGATGATCTCTGAAGCACGAGTGCCAAGATACCCCTGTACTGCTGGCAGATGCAGCAGCAAGAGCAGCGTGGCAAGGGTGCCGACAAGCAGCCATACCAGCCAGGTGATGAGGCGACGGATTATTTTGATGTTTGGTAGGTTGAAATGGTGTTGGTCTTCGGATAGGCACGCCACAATACTAACTATATGTGGACAGGACCCTACTTGTTTTGCACGCAAAATTACATCATTTTTTCCACAAAAAATCATTGCAATCCTTAAAAAATAAAAAATAAATGCTATCTTTGCAAATTATTAGCATTCGATACTCAATTCCAACAGTTATTATAAATCTATGGCAAATGTAATCAAATTACGAAAAGGCCTGGATATCAACCTCAAAGGAAAGGCCGCCATGACGCGGATGCCCGTAAAGCCTTCGGAGGAGTATGCACTCGTTCCCGAGGACTTTGTCGGCGTTGCGCCTAAGGTGGTCGTGCGAGAGGGTGACCAGGTCGAAGCAGGGGATTTCTTGTTTGTCAGCAAGGCCTTCCCCAACGTGGGATTTGCATCGCCTGTCAGCGGCAAGGTGACGGCTGTTGTCCGCGGCGACCGGCGCAAACTGCTCTGTGTCAAGGTGGCAGCCGACAAGGTGCAGCGATTCAAGAAGTTTGAGGTGAGAGACCCCAAACAGATGGATGGCGAGGCGGTGGTCAGTGCTCTCCTCGAAGGGGGACTCTTCGGCTACATCCTTCAGTTGCCCTATGCCGTATCGGCAACACCCGATGCACGACCCAAGGCGATTTTCGTGAGCGCCTTCCGCGACATGCCGCTCGCCGCCGACTTCTCCTTTGAGCTGGAGGGCGACGAGAAGGCTTTCCAGACCGGCCTCACCGCTCTGTCGCGCATCGCCAAGACCTATCTCGGCATCTCTCCGGCACAGGCATCTGGACCGCTCGCAAGCATGGCTGATGCCGAGGTGAATGTGTTCGACGGACCCTGTCCGGCTGGCAATGTGGGCGTGCAGGTCAACCATCTCGACCCGGTCAACAAAGGTGAGGTGGTCTGGACGGTGCCACCTACTGTTGTCATCTTCATCGGAAGGTATTTCGCACAGGGGAAAGTCGATTTGAGGCGAACCATCGCACTGTGTGGCAGCGAGATGGCCAATCCATGTTATGTGGAGACCATCGTGGGGCAGCCATTGGCCGACATCCTCGAAGGGCATTATTCCGACAAGAAGCATGTCAGGCTAATCAGCGGAAATCCTCTCACCGGAAAGGTCACCTCGCTCGAGGGCTATGCTGCCGCAAATGCATCGGAAGTCACAGCCATCCCCGAGGGTGACAACGTCGATGAGATGCTCGGATGGATTATGCCGCGATTCAAGCAGTTCTCTGCCAACCGCAGTTACTTCTCATGGCTCTTCGGAAAGAAGAAGGAATATGTGGCCGACGCACGCATCAAAGGAGGCGAGAGGCATATTATCATGAGTGGAGAATACGACAGCGTATTGCCCATGGACATTTACGCAGAATACCTCATCAAGGCCATCATCACTGGCAACATCGACCGAATGGAGCAGTTGGGCATCTATGAGGTGGCTCCCGAGGATTTCGCTGTCGCAGAGTTCATCGATTCCTCTAAGTTGGAGCTGCAACGCATTGTGCGTGAAGGACTTGACATGCTGAGAAAAGAGAACGCTTAATCACCTGAAAATTATTAGGCTATGTCATTGAGAAGTTATCTTAACCAACTGAAGCCCTCTTTCGAGGAGGGTGGACGACTGCACGCCCTGCGAAGTGTGTTCGAAGGCTTTGAGACCTTCCTCTTCGTCCCGAACACCACGTCGCGCAGCGGCGCACATATACACGACGCCATCGACTCAAAGCGTATCATGAGTATGGTGGTCATAGCGCTCATGCCGGCATTGCTCTTCGGCATGTACAACGTGGGCTACCAGAACTACGCTGCTGCCGGCACCCTTGCCGAGGCAAGCTTCTGGAGCATCTTCTTCTACGGCTTCCTCGCCGTATTGCCCAAAATCCTTGTCAGCTACATCGTCGGCCTTGGCATCGAGTTCATCTGGGCACAGTGGAAGGGTGAGGAAATCCAGGAAGGATACCTCGTGTCGGGTATGATTATCCCGCTCATCGTGCCGGTGGGATGCCCGCTATGGATACTCGCCATCTCCTGCGCCTTCGCCGTCATCTTCGCCAAGGAGATTTTCGGCGGCACGGGCATGAACATCTTCAATGTGGCGCTCGTCACGCGTGCCTTCCTGTTCTTCTCCTATCCGCAGAAGATGAGCGGCGACACGGTTTGGGTGGCCACCGATAAGATTTTCGGTCTGGGCAACACGCTGCCCGACGGGTTCACCGCTGCCACACCTCTGGCACAAGTGGGGCAGGGTGCTGAGGTCACATCCAGCCTGAGCGACATGATTACGGGCTTCATCCCAGGTTCCATCGGCGAGACCAGCATCATCGCCATCGCTCTTGGCGCCATCTTGCTGCTCTGGACGGGCATCGCTTCATGGAAGATCATGCTGAGCGTCTTCGTCGGCGGTGGCGTCATGGCAGCCATCTTCAGCGCCATCGGCATGACCACCATCCCATTCTATGAGCACCTCGTGCTCGGCGGATTTGCCTTCGGTGCCGTCTTCATGGCCACCGACCCCGTCACCAGTGCACGGACAGAGTGCGGCAAATGGATCTATGGACTGCTCATCGGCATCATGGCGGTCATCATCCGCGTGATGAACCCCGGCTATCCCGAGGGCATGATGCTCGCCATCCTGTTCATGAACATGTTCGCACCGCTCATCGACTACTGCGTGGTACAGCGCAACATCTCGAAGCGTATGAAACGTCTAACCCCCAACAAATAACATGGCTATGGCAAACGAGAAAAACAAGGGCTTGAACACCAATTCAAACGCCTACACCATCATCTACTCCGCATGCTTGGTCATCATCGTCGCTTTCCTGCTCGCCTTCGTCTATCAGTCGCTCAAGGAAAAGCAGGAGGCTAACGTGGCGCTCGACAAGAAAAAGCAAATCCTCTACTCGCTCAACATACGTGGACTGAGCGATGAGGAGGCAGCGAAGAAATACAACGAGGTGGTGCTCAGCGATGTCATCCTCAACGATGACTGCCAACCCACCCCCAACGACCACGAAGGCGCCGAGAGCAACGGATTCTTGCTCAACAGTGCTGACTACAAGGACGGTAACCTCGTCGTCTACTTCTGCAGAATAGGGGAAGAGGAGAAATACGTCGTGCCTGTATATGGCATGGGACTGTGGGGACCCATCAATGGCTACATCGCTGTCAATGCCGACGGCAAGACCATTTACGGGGCATATTTCAACCATGAGAGCGAGACGGCCGGACTCGGTGCTGAAATCAAAGACAGCCAGGCCTGGCAGGAACTATTCAAAGGAAAGCAAATCTATAACGAAGACGGCAGCGTGGCACTCTCTGTGGAGAAAAACGTGACCAACCCGGCCTCAGAGGTCGATGCCGTCACAGGAGCCACACTCACCTCTAACGGTGTGCGCGACATGCTCCAGGAGGGATTTGCCAAATATGCCGGTTACTTCAAGTTATTAGATAATAGTAAGGAG
Organism: uncultured Prevotellaceae bacterium; assembly: GCA_946184125.1. Lineage (GTDB taxonomy): Bacteria > Bacteroidota > Bacteroidia > Bacteroidales > Bacteroidaceae > Prevotella. The sequence goes on along the minus strand of CAMHEL010000004.1, from coordinate 22,916 downwards.
GAATAAACGATATGAGTAAACTCTTTTCTAAAGAGAATAAGGAGGCGTTCGGAAGACCTCTCAATCTCGATCATCCTATTCTGGTGCAGGTGCTCGGCATCTGCTCGGCACTCGCTGTCACCTCACAGCTCAAGCCGGCTATCGTCATGGGACTGGCGGTGACCATCATCACGGCATTCGCCAATGTCATCATCTCGATTATACGCAACACCATACCGAACCGCATACGTATCATCGTGCAGCTGGTGGTCGTGGCGACGCTCGTCACCATCGTCAGCCAGGTGCTCAAGGCTTTCGCCTATGACGTCAGCGTGCAACTCTCGGTCTACGTGGGACTGATTATCACCAACTGTATCCTCATGGGGCGCCTCGAGGCGTTCGCCATGATGAACAAACCCTGGCCCAGCTTCCTCGACGGTGTGGCCAACGGTCTGGGCTACGCACTTATCCTCATCATCGTCGGTGGCGTGCGCGAATTGCTCGGCCGAGGCTCGCTCCTCGGATTCCAGCTCATCCCGCAGGCGGCTTACGATGCTGGATATATCAACAATGGCATGATGACCATGCCGGCCATGGCACTCATCCTGCTCGGCTGCGTCATCTGGGTTCACAGAGCTTATTTCTATAAGGAGGAGAAATGATTATGGAACATCTTGTCAGTTTGTTTTTCAGGTCGATTTTCGTCGACAACATGATTTTCGCTTTCTTCCTCGGCATGTGCTCGTTCCTTGCCGTATCGAAGAATGTCAAGACCTCGCTCGGACTCGGACTGGCTGTCACCTTCGTGCTGCTCGTCACCGTGCCCGTCGATTATCTCCTGCAGACCAAAGTCCTCGGACCCGACTGCATCATACAGGGCGTCGACCTCTCTTATCTCAGCTTCATCCTCTTCATCGCTGTCATCGCCGGCATGGTGCAGCTCGTCGAGATGACCGTCGAGAAATACTCTCCGTCGCTCTACGCCGCTCTGGGTATCTTCCTCCCGCTCATCGCCGTCAACTGCGCCATCATGGGTGCGTCGCTCTTCATGCAGCAGCGCATCAACCTCGACCCGGCAAGCTCGCAATACATCGGAAGCATCGTCGATGCCATCGTGTATGCTCTCGGTAGTGGTATTGGATGGACGCTCGCCATCGTGGCCATGGGTGCCATCAGGGAGAAAATGGAATACAGCGATGTGCCGGAACCTCTCAAGGGTCTGGGCATCACCTTCATCACCGTGGGCCTTATGGCCATGGCTATGATGTGCTTCTCGGGATTAAACATATAAAAAGGAGGACGATAGATTATGTTTCAGTTTATTTTAGCAAGCATCGGGGTTTTCCTCGTTATTATATTGCTGTTGGTCATCCTGCTGCTCGTGGCGAAACGTTACCTCTCGCCAAGTGGCAATGTCAACATCCTCATCAATGGCGACAAGACCATCTCCGTCGGACAAGGGGCAAGCCTCATGACGACGCTCAACGAGAACGGCATCTTCCTTCCCTCGGCTTGTGGCGGAAAGGCTTCATGCGGACAGTGCAAGGTGCAGGTGCTCGAGGGGGGGGGAGAAATCCTCGACTCGGAGCGCCCACACTTCACCCGCAAGGAAATCAAGGACCACTGGAGACTGGGATGCCAATGCAAGGTGAAGGGCGACCTCAAAATCAGAGTGCCCGAAAGTGTGCTGGGCGTCAAGGAGTGGGAGTGCACCGTCATCTCCAACAAGAACGTGTCGTCGTTCATCAAGGAGTTCATCGTCGCACTGCCTCCCGGAGAGCACATGGACTTCATACCCGGCTCCTACGCACAGATTAAAATCCCTGCCTACGACTGCATCGACTACGACAAGGACTTCGACAAGGACGACATCGGACCCGAATATATCGGCTCGTGGGAGAGATTCAACATCTTCTCTCTCAAGGCACACAACCCGGAGGCCACCATCAGGGCTTACTCCATGGCTAACTATCCCGCCGAGGGCGACCGCATCACGCTTACCGTGCGTATCGCCACCACACCGTTCAAGCCCAAACCTGAAGTCGGATTCATGGACGTGCCCACGGGTATCGCTTCTTCCTACATCTTCTCGCGCAAACCGGGCGACAAGGTGATTATGAGCGGACCTTACGGTGACTTCCATCCCATCTTCGACTCCAAGAAGGAGATGATATGGGTCGGTGGTGGTGCCGGTATGGCGCCTCTGCGCGCACAAATCATGCACATGACGAAGACACTGCAGACACGCGACCGTGAGATGCACTTCTTCTATGGCGCACGTGCTCTCGTCGAGGCCTTCTTCATCGATGACTTCCTCGAGCTCGAGAAGGAGTTCCCCAACTTCCACTTCCACCTCGCTCTCGACCGTCCCGACCCTGCTGCAGATGAGGCAGGCGTGAAATACACTGCTGGCTTCGTGCATCAGGTGATGTATGAGACATACCTCAAAGACCACGAGGCACCCGAGGACATCGAATACTACATGTGCGGTCCCGGCCCCATGTCGAAAGCCGTCCAGGGCATGCTCGACTCGCTCGGAGTAGAGCCCGAATCCATCATGTTCGACAACTTCGGGTAAAAATCCTGTAAGTACATTCTCGGAAAAGCAGGTGCTCAGATAAGCACCGTTCGTCCTTGAGACATTATAAATATAGGGAGACGCCTTTGCGCCTCCCTATATTTTTAAGTAGGTAATCAAAATTGGTGGGTGCAAACCACCATCATTTTCCCTGACCCGTCTTATTCTCCCATGACGGTGAGCACAATCCGCCTGGCGCCGCCGTGGTTGCGGTACTCACATAGGTAGATGCCTTGCCATACGCCCAAATTCAGGCGGCGGTCGGTGATGGGGATGGTCAGGCTGACACCGCTCACCACTGATTTGGCATGGGCGGGCATGTCATCTTCTCCCTCCAATGTATGCTCATAATCGGCTCGCGAAGGCACAAGACGGTCGAAAATGGTCTTCATGTCGACTCTCACGTCGGGGTCGCAGTTCTCATTGAGGCACAATCCGCAACTCGTATGCTTCGTGAAAATATGGAGAAGTCCTGTCTTGGGGAGGGGTGGCAACTGGCTGACGATGTCGCCTGTCACCAAATGAAAGCCCCGGCGAAGAGGTTTCAGCGTGATTTCTGTCTGCCAAATCATTTGTATTTCAGAGTTTTTTGTTGATATTATAATGATGGGGTGTTGAGTAAGCTGGATCTTAATGATGTTATGACCACTTCTGCAAAAGTACTGATTTTCTCTTGAAAAAATGCTCAAACTTTGCGGAAAAGGTGCTTTGTCAAACTATTTTTGTACTTTTGCAGCAAGAATCCAACTCTTAGAAAAGCCTGTATGAAATACCTCGGAGAAATCATTTCCATTGGCGTGGCATGTTCCTGGACGATGGCCGCTTTGGCGAGTGAGATAGGGAGCCGCCGGCTGGGGGTCTTCGTGATGAATGTTTGGCGCATGGGATTGGCCCTCTTCTGTTCCGCCATTCTGATGTGGGTGGTGATGGGAAGCCCTTATCCTGTCTATGCAGGCACTGCCACATGGGGATGGATGTTACTGTCGGGCGTGGTGGGCTATTTCTTCGGCGACTGGTGCCTCTTCAACTGTTACCTGAGCATCGGCTCGCGCTATGGACAATTGTTCATGACGCTGGCGCCGATGTTCGCTGCCTTTGCTGCATGGGGAATGCTGGGGCAGACACTCGCAGCACAATCGGTCCTCGCCATGGTGGTGACACTCACAGGTATTGCCATCTCGGTGCTCGGGCGTTCTGAGAAAAAGAAACTGACGCTCACTCTTCCTCACAAGGGGGTGCTTTATGGCATCGGAGCAGGCATGGGGCAGGGCGTAGGATTGGTGCTCAGCAAGATAGGTGTCGACCACTACACTGCCGATATAGATGTTGCCGTATTGCCTAATGTGGAGGATTTCCTGCCTTTCGGCGCGAACATGATTCGCTGTGTGGCAGGCTTGGCTTGTTTCGCCCTCTGGCTCGTTGCCCGTGGCGAGTCAAAAGCGATGGCTACGAGCATTCACGACAAGCGTGGACTTGCTGCCACGATGGTGGCCGTCTTCACTGGTCCTTTCATCGGTGTGGGTTTCTCGCTCATGGCTGTGCAATACACAGCAGCTGGCATCGCATCCACACTCATGGCACTCACCCCCATCCTGATTCTCCTGCCCTCAAAATGGCTCTTCCATCAGCCCATCACACTCCGCAATGTCATCGGTGCCGTCATATCATGCATCGGCGTATCGCTGTTTTTCCTATAAATGGATTCTGCATCATCCTTGAAAAAGGTGTTTCTCAAGGATGAATCTCCATCAAAAAGGTGCGGCATTTCTGTCGCACCTTATTATATCGCCCGCAGTATGGTCACTCATCCCAAAGCGACGTGTCGAAACCAGTGGAATTGGCATCATCGCCACCGATGGTCGTCGAGGTGATGTCTCTTTGCAGGTCGTTGACGAAGTAACTGCCGTTGGGGGTGCCTACATTGTCCTGCAAGATGGGTGCGTTCGTATTCAGCAATAATGGCTCTGACTGAGGGGGGACGTAATATCTCATATTTTTCAGGTTGGAATAATTCTTGTTTCTCATTATATGACAGTTTAAATCACCTTGTTGCCGTTGGCGTCACGAATGGCTGTGCCGATGTTGATGACAAAGGGGTGAACGTGCCCGGCAGACAGATTAACACCGAATGGGAGATAGACGGAGCCATAGTTGGTGGCCGAACCCACATAGTATTGGCTGCTGTCGTATATCTTGCATCTGATCTCGATATACGACTTGTTTTCGGCATCTGCATCAGCGATGGGTGTTCCCTTCGTCATGGGATTGAGAGGCTGTGGAATGAGAAACAACAAGTCGTCGGCATTCTTGGCGAGAAGGGTCTCCTCGGTGCTGCTCACGGTGATGGCATTTGCTGTTCCAGCCTGATAAGCCTGAAGGGTGAAATCGCGGTATGTTCCGATGTCGCTCCATGTGCCATCCATCAACATATACTTGCCGTTTTTCTTGACCTGATGGAGCACAATCTCGTTGACCTCGACTTGCTGGTTTTCGAGGCTTGAAGACTTGATGACGGAGAATTGCAGGGCTGCACAGATATGGTCGAACGTGAGGTCGATGACCCCATGGCATTCGTCGTAAATGGCATCCGTCTTCGCCACGAGCACATCGCACTGGTCGCTGGAACTCTCCTCGGTGCTGATTTGCAGATAAGGGTTACCGCCATCCAGCACGAAGGGTTGTTCGTTGGCCTTGTAGGATGTTTTATAGGCGAAAACATGAACGGTACTTTCATCCGGTGCATTTGATGGCCAGCTGCCATTGTTCTCAAAAGTGCCGTCGGCAGTCTTCTTCGTCTCACTGCGGTCAGAACTTCTCCAGCGGTTCCGGAATTGGTACATCATGTTGAGGTAGAACGTCTCGAGTGAGCTGGTGGTGATGGTTGGTGCTCGCCGTGCTCCCACTTTGGCTGAAGTGGGGTGGGTGAGCGGGCGTTCCGACACCCTCACGGTGATGGGGCGGTAGCTGGGTTGCTTACCCAGCACACTCTCCACGACGAGCATCACATCGGTCACGTTCACCTCGCCGTCGTTGTTCACATCGAAATGGTAGTTGGGCTGGGCATCAGCACAGATGACTGCAAACGTCATGGCCACAACCAAAGATAATTTCTTCATTTAAAATGTGTTCTATCGTTGTTCTTTATTTTACACAAGCCGTATCAAGGGTCGACATTGAGGACCATCGACCCCGATATAATCTTGATGTTCTCGTTCATCTTCCAAATCACTTTCTCCTTGGCATTGTAATAGAAGAGGTTGGCCGTTTCGCCCTCATGCCCATAGACATAAAGCGAATAGGGTGTGGCGAACAGTTTTTCGTTGAGGCTGACGAGGCCACGGCACTCGTTGCCCACCATCACGGCGATGAGGTCGCCTTGTGCTGGATGCACTACCTCCTGCACCCTCTCTGGTATCTGGAAGGTGAGGTACATTTGCGTAGAATATCTTTTGCAGCTTGACAGCAGTGGGGGCATGTAGGTCTCGTTGACACCATATACGAATTCTGCTACAAACATCTGCTCTCCGGTGAGGGTGAAAGTCTGGTGCAACTTGTAGTTGTAATACGACAGGCTCATGGTATAGCGCTTGTCGGAAGCCTCGTTACCATAGACTTTCAGGATGAAGGCCACCTCGCCCTTCTCGTCGCCCTTCGCAACAGAAGGATGCGACAAAGCACGCAACTCGCCATTGATGAACACAGCCATCATGTCGTCTTCGGTGGAGTACTTTGCCAACTCAGGCTCCAACCTCACCATGAGAATCATCCATGTCTCATACTTGCCTGGGTTGGGGTCTGTCCAGTTGGGAGGAGCATCATCGCCCGACCAGTCGATATTCCAGTCGGGAGTTCCTTCGGTCTTGGTCCATGTCAGTCCCTTTCCGGGCTCTGGCTCTGGTGTTTCAAAATTGTCATCATCCGAGCCGCAGCCCCACATAAAAGTGAGGGCTGCAAGCAGGATGATATTGAAAATACGATAGTTCTTCATTTATTCTAAAACGTTTTGTTTTGATTATTCCACGACTCTTTTCTTTCCGTTGTAGATATAGATGCCTTTCTTTGTAGGACGGCTGGGCAGCTTGATACCCTCGAGGGTGTACCATCCGCGCTCGGTGCTGTCGACCGTTCTATTGAATGCGATGCGAGTGGGCAAGGCGGGCTTACCTACCACGGCATTCGTCTTGAACGTCATCAGTTCGGGTGTGGTGGCGATGATTTCTCCCTCGCGTTCGATGGCGAAGGTGAGGCCTTGCTGGCGGTCGCCGCTGATACTGACAAAGAACAGGCTGTCTGCCGACATCGGCGAGGCTCCTCTCAGCTCACCGTCGGCGTATGCCAGCAGACGGTCGCCGGGCTCAAGGGTGATGCCGTCGGCGATAGCTGTCAGCGACATCGTAGAGGGTAATCCGCTGACGCGGACGGCCGGTGCCTTATAGTTCTCGTCGATGAATATGCTGCCCGGTTCGAAGAATGGATAGACGAACTCCACCTCGGTGTCGTCCTGATGGAAGAGCATATAGCCTTCGCCTGGGCGCATGTACTTGAGGTTGCCCTCCCAGCGCCCATTACCTGTGGAATCGGCGTTGAATACGGCAAACTCGTCATGGCTCTTGATGATGTCGCCATCCTTCGCATAACTGTGGTAGTCTGTCAGCGCGGTCTCCACAGGAAGGTTCATCATCGGCGTATAGCCAATACTGTTCCAGCCATTGTCGACGAAGATGGTGCGGTCGTCGGTGCTCTTAAGGATGTAGCCCGAGAGTTGCACCGTGATGTCTTCCTGAACCCTCACTGCATAGGAGTTCATGGGTAGGACGGGCAACTTATTGTCGGTGATATTGCCGGAAATCTTCCAATGGTCGTCCACATAGATGAGGGTGAGGTCATTGTTCTTGCCAGTGGGATCATTACCTCCCCCATCTGATAACAGCGTCACGATGTCGCCATTCTTCCATGGGAATCCGTTGAGAAGGCCGTCGAGGTTGTCGAAGGTGTTCTTGTTGTAGACATTGAACGACACCCAGTTCCATCCTTGCTTGAGATTGAGCGTCTGCACATATTGGTTGTCGGCATAGAACATGCATGGCTGGTTCTTGCTGCCATAGAGCTTGGATGTGGCAAAGGTGATGTTGTCGTAGTTGGTCAGCAGCATTTCCTTGCCGGTGGCGTAGTGCCATAGCTTGAAGTAGAGCTGTCCGATATTCGTCGTGTCGTTATAGACAGTGAGGTAGAGCAATGAGCTCTGGGTGTCGCTGTCGTAACTGATGTGTGCCATGCCGTGGCAGATGCCCTTGCGGTCGAACACGCCGACGATATCGCGCGAGTCGGTGATGATTTCATAATCGTTGAGCGATCCCATCACCACACGTCCGATAATGTTCATCGAGAACTGGCGCAGGTGGTTGCTCACCGTCCATTCCGGCTCATTATCGTAGACTTCAATGTTGAAGGCAAGTGGTTCGGCAAGTCCGTTCTCATCCGTCAGGTAGATGATTTCGTCGTAGGTACCCGCATTGAGGTTTTCGTTGATGGTGAACACGATCGACTCTTCGCCCCTCGGTCCGATGGTGTTTGTCGGCGAACTGACAGTCAGCCATTTCGGACAGTTGGTGATTTTGTAGGTATGCGTGGTGCCGCTGACGTTCTTGATGGACGTCCTATACGTGTTACTATATCCGTAGAGCATGTAGGTGCTGATGGTTTTCTCGCTCCATCTAAGCGGGTTGCAGTCGACGAAGCAGCTCATCGTTGAAGGCGAAGCCATGCTGTTGCCGTTGAGGTCGGCAATGTTGCGCACCGTGACATAGACGTTTCGTTTATTAATGTATTCCGTCGGTTCATCGATGCTGACAAGGAGTTGGTTGTCGCGAGCCACAAAGCTGAAGTTGAGGTTCTTGAGCTCCTCGTAGGGCCTCACAGGAGCACCCATTTCCTGGTCGATATGTGCAAGCACCTTGGCGTGCGAGACGGTGTCGGCGAAGAGGTAGTCGCGCACGGGAATGTTCGTGGGCTTTTTTGTCACGGGGTCTTCCACGTATCTGACGTTGCCTTCACGGTCCGTATAAATCACCTGGCTGTATTCGTAGGGCACAGTCTTGAAAGTGTTGTCGCTCTGCAGCTCCTGCCGGTTGAATCCCAAGTAGGCGAGCAGGCCTGCCTCATCGCCATGGGGGCACTTCATGCTGAAGTTGCTAATGAGTGTGAGCGGGAGCGCCTGACCGAAGAGGCATATCTCATCGAGATTTCCCCTGAGCCAGTTGTGAGTGTCGGCCACCAGTGAGTCTTTCTTGCTCATGTGGAGTGTGCCACCCAAGAGCGGATAACCATCAATGATACCTCCGAGGGTGTCGGCAGCGAAGGTGGCGCGCAGCGTGCGGTCCATGTAGATATTTGCCACATTGCGTGCGCGGTTGACGGTCATGGCATAGTGGTGCCAAGCGTCGTCGCTGTAGTCGCCGGGGATATCGATTTGCATTCCGTTGGAGCGGTAGACGAGCTGGCTACCCTCGAAACCGATGAAGAACTGGTTCTCGGCTTCCACGTCATCGGCATATCCGGCACCGTTCGAGATGAGTGCTCCGCGTCCTTCTTCGGTGGTTCTGAACCAGAACATGAGGGTGTAGTCCTCGTCCTTGTTTCGCTTGAGGGCATTCTTCTTAAGTGCCATACCACGGTCGGAAAAGTCGAGATGTAGCGACATGGTTCTCGGGATGGCCCATGAGGCGTCGATGATTTGTGCATGGGCTCCTTGAGCATGGTCGGTGGCATAGTTGCCTTGACCTTCATTCATGGGGTAGTAGTCTACCAGCCCCATCTCATAGCCGGTAAGCCGTTTCTCGCCATAGCTATTGATTTGGCTTGGTGTGAGTGCTCGGTACCACACGCGGGCTTCCATCATACGTCCGGTGTAGTATCTGCAGTCTTGATCATGTCGGTTCTCCTCGTTGGTGCGTCCGAAGATGAGGCGTCCGGAGCCCGTATATGGCTCGTCCATCTTGAATGTGCCAATGGGCTTTCCGCCATTGTAGAGGGTCAGCTTCCACGGTTCTTTGTTGGACTCGGGTTGCTGTATAACCATGGCCACTTGTTGGAAGCCGCCAGAGCCGATGGGAGAGGAGGAGATGTATTTGTTGTCGACTTCATTCACCACGGCTTTGAGCTTCATATCATCAGTGAGCCAGAGCTGCAGGCGCTTGTTGTCCTTGCCGTGCGAGAAGAGCGGCATTCCTTCGCCAGTGGCCTTGGGATACACCATCATCGAGACGGTCAGGTCCTTGCCGGTGAAGTTGCGCTCAGCCTCCGACTCCACGCTTCCCTTGCCTTGGAAGTCGATGGCCACGGTTTCGGCTATGTTGTCATTGTTCACCTCGCCCTTCACCTCGAAGTCGGTATTATGGTCGATGTAATTGTACTCTATCGCCTCGGTAAAATCGAACACGATGTTCTCACCAATGTCGAGCACACCATCCGATGGGGTGGGAGTGCCAAAGATTTGAGGCCGGCGTGTGTCCTTGATGCCACTGATAACCTTTGAAGTGGAGGTGATGAAACCTGTGCCGTTGCGAATGAAGAGCACGGCACGCAGGTCGTAGGCTTTCTCCATGATGATTTGCTCGCCATAGAACTCAGTGTCGATATACCCATTCTCGGGTATCATCGCCTTTGCCCCACTGGCTTTCGCCATCAGGGTGTCGCTGGCGTAGAACGAGCACTGGTTGGTCCAGTGGTCATCGCCCCGGGCTGTCTCCTTGTACTGGAACTCGATGTGGTCGAAATTCGGCTGCTTCCGGTCGAAACCGTCGATTTTCACTGGCAGGTAGTAACCCTTGACATTGCTGGGCGCATCGGTATTCATCACCCACCTATCGCCAGGAACGGAGATGTTGACCGGACCAGCAGTATGGAGGAAATGGACATCGAACTTCACCAATTCCCTGATGTTGGCGTCACCTTTCGACATAACGCCTATCTGCAGGTTCTCGTAGTCGAATTCTTTTCCGGCATAGACCTCAAGAGTCTTTTCAGTCACCGCTCCAAATGGCGCATAGATGGAGCGTCCATCATTAGAGAGTGGAACGCCGTCAATCATCAGTTTCGCTCCATGGGGATTGGAAGAGTCGTCGAGGAAGAGTGTGTAATACGACAATCCATAGGTGACGGCATTGGGAGCTTCGCTTTCATTGGTCAGATAGATTTTGAATACTGCCGGCTCGCCGAAGGGAACACCGCTCACGCTCTGCTTGTCGAGCGTGATTTTCGGGTTCTCTATCTTCAAGGTCTTGGCATCGATCTCTGTACCGGGATTGTAGAAAATAGTGGAGCGCTGGTTCTCCCATGGCTGGGCTGTGGCACCGCCACGAGTGCGGTAAACAAAGCCTCTGGGACTGCGGTAGAAGTCCTCTTCCATGTTGTCCAAATTGAAATGGCGGTTGAGGAAGGCCTTCTCATAACTCTCCTGGTCGAGCATGTTCTGATTGGTGAACACATCGAGCTCATCCTGAGGCTTGATCTTGTCGTTCTTCATGACCTTGGTGCGATAGACATCGAAGTTGAGGTGGCTGGCACTGTTCATGCTGATGGAGAACGACTCTTTGCGGTTGTAGGTCTCGGTCTTGGTGTTCTTGGGTGTCACCGAATACGACAACGTGGGATAGATGAGGAATTTGACACGGCTTCCGGTGAAGTTGACCTCTGTGGTGTACCTTCCTTTGTTAATATCCTTTGAGCCGTTGGCTTCGACGGTGTTCGACGACATGATTTTGCCAAGAAGCTTGACGATGAAGGGACCGAACACCTTGCCAAAGGAATTGGCGGCATTAAGCACGATATCGCCTCCACTGTAGGAATCCCCACTGGAACTGAAATAGTTGTCGACGCTGATGCCCAATGGTGCTGTCGTGGAGAAAGTATTGGCATACTGGCTCTCGAAATTCTCAGCGTAAGTAGTGGAAGAACCACCATCCACATCGAAGTTCCGAACCAATTCATTGGCTGCCAGCTTTTCCTCCTCGTTGCGCTGAATCATCTTTATCCATTCGTACATGATGCCGCAGTATTTCTGCACCTCATCTATTTCCAGACTTGTGTCCTTATAGTTTTCGGGCTTCACGATGACATAGCTCATGCCATCTTTGTGATTCTTGGAGTCGTGGTGGTCCTTCAGGGTGTAGATGATGGGGTTGCCCTTCCACATATTCATGACGGCGAAAGCGCTGTCGGTAGGCGCCACCAACGAGAGATACACATTCTTCTTCGTAGAGTTGGCAAGCTTTTGGGCTTCCGCCTCGGTGCCGATGAACATCAGCGAGCGACACTGTTCGAAGAGTTCGGGTATGATTTGGCCGAGGATGTTTTTCTGGCTGTGGATGAACGATGAGGTGATGTTGGCGCCCATCGACAAAGTCTCATTACGCACCAGGTGGTACACATTGCCTTTCTTGTCGGTTCCCCTGGCGATTTCCGCCATACGTCCGGATTTGGCTTTGTCGCCTGTGGGCAACACACCTCCTGCAAGCAAGCCAACCATCTGCTGGAACACGCTGTCGGACACGGCACGGATGGCGACTGCAGGCGTGACGATATTGTTCTGTACCACGCCGATGTAAAGGTCGGCTGGAGCGCCTACCATTGTGCCACCCGTACTGGTCTTGATGTCCTCGGTGGCTGTCATGGTGTAATTGTAGGCTCGGCTGCCGCTGCCATTGAAAGTGAAGTCATTCGAATACGCCGTTTCGTTCTTTGCATCCTGGATGACGCCATAGGAGGGACCAAAGCCACCAGGGGGGGAGGTGGTCGTCACTCCATAGTAATTGTTCATTCCAGTGCCGGAGCTGAGGTCAAGAGTGATGCCTGCCGACCATTTCATGTCCATGGTGTAGGAATACTTCAGTGTGGAGCCCTTTGACAGGGTGGCATAACTGCCGCCGCCTGGCGGGTCGCGAAGGATGTCGACCAAGGTGGGCTTCTCTGAGTTGAGTATGTCTTTCGCACCTGGTATGGCGTATAGGTTGAGGATATAGGCCTCTATGGGTTCTGCCTCGCAGGTGAGTCCATTAATCTCCAATGTCATCGTGACGTTGCGCAAGGCATCATTACTCGTAAGGTTGTATGAAATCTGCGATGCCTTCAAGTTGACGTAGCCTATTCCTTCGCTATCAAGCTCCACCTTCTCACTGTGTGTGGAACTTTCCATGCTATTGTGGATGGTAACAGTGCCACCATTGAGTTTCACCACATCGATGGTGTCGCTGCGCTGGTTGTTGTTCCAGTAATAGCGCTCCTGGGCCGACAGCTGGAAGGCATAGGGGCGGTTGATGTTGAACACAGGATGGCCAAATGTGTATTTTGTCAGCACTTGCTCTTTGACAACGTTGTTGACCTTCACTTTTACCGTGTCATTATAGGCGAGCGGGACGATTTCCTTGTCGCCGCCCTGGTTGTATGCGGTGTAGTTCTTGTCGCCAAGGTAGTCGAAATTATCGTAGTTGAGCTGTGTGTAACGCAGTTCTATAGGTGCGTGGTAGATGCACTTGTAGATGCCATTGTATCTCACATTGGGATTGGTGACGTTGATGCCGTCGATGTCTTGCCATGAACCGTTGTAATTGTCGGTATGCAGGGTGAGCGAGTCGGTCAGGTCGACCACTTCACTCGCCTTACCATCCTGGAAGAGTGTACCGTAACCATTGCAGTATGCCTGCAGCACTTTCCATTTCACGGGCGGAAGCATGAGGGTGAACTCACCAGTAGTCTCATCGGGGTTGACCACCATGCGCTTGCGGTAGAAATGCACTTTCGTCACGTGCTCGGCTTTACTGCTCTTGTGCCCATTGACAAACACCGTATCGCGCTCCGTAAGCAGAGGATTGAGGTTGTCGTACACCAAACTTGATGTGTTGTCGCCCTCCAGCGTGAGGACCATTTCCAGGTCGGTGCCAAGGTTGTTGCGCGAGAGGCTGTTATCCAAAGGAAGATCGCCCTGGATGTCGCCACCTGCCATACGTCCCACCAACTTCACCTTCGTGGCATCATAGAAGTGGACCTCCGAAAGCTTGTCGGTGAAATAATGCTCGTATTTTCCGTTGTTGACGAATATATGGCCATCTTTCTTGGAGACGATGGTCGTCTGCTGGTTGCCTATCACATAGAAAGAGAACTTACCGCTATGGTCGGTCTCAAGCAAGTCGCCTGTTGACGCATAGACATCATGCCCATTGACCGAGAAGTTGACTCCAGGGACGGGTATTGACGTGCCATCATACATCACATAGCCCGAGAAACGGTATCCCGAGACGACGGTGAAGTCTTCAAGTATGCAGTGGTTGGATGAATCGTCGAACGATATGGTATTTGCTTTCTTGTCTTTTTCGAAAGCCAGACTCGAAGTGGATACGACAGCGACAGTGTAGTAGATTTTCCTCTGTCCCTTATAGGAGAGATTGTCCACCTTATAATAGCCTTTGTCGTCGGTTTCGGTAGTGCCTGCCAAATTGTCTTCAGAGTCGGTCACCGTGATGGTGAGTCCTGGGATGCCCGTTCCGTCGACAAAGCGTACATAGCCCTCCAGTAGTCCTGTATCCTTACATGAGCCGGTGATGGTGTCGGTGTATTCGAAATGGGTACCCTCGCAGTTCACTGCTGAGCGGACGAAATACTCATATTTTTCAAGAGGTGAGACATCTTTGTCCTCATAGGATGTGCCAATCACTTCGGGGGCAATGATATCAAATTTCGTTCCCCCCACTGTTTTTCGCAGTACTTGGCAGTAGTCCACTGCGCCGCCATCCAAATCCCAAGTCAGCACAACGCTGCTCTGAAGCTGACGTGCCTCAAGTCCTTTGAGCACCTTGCCGGAAATCTCATAATAATATGTCGGACCCTCGACCACAAGTGACGAGAAGCGTTCGAATACGTATTCTATGGAATTGCTTATCTTTGGGTAGACATTGGGAGCCGTGCTGGAAGTCGTCCAGTATTCACCAAGAAGGCTGGAACTGATTGGGCGTCCCCTATACATAGTAGTGGACTGGGTGCTGTTTATCGATTTGTCGGCCGAATAAGTATAGCAGTTATCTGGTGAGCATGAACCTCCTATATTGATGGCATAAAACTGGCTATTGTTCGAAGCATTAATGACATTCATCTGGAATGCGAGGACAGAATTGATGACATGGCAATTCTCACCAGTTATGAAATAGCCACCAAAATTGAAGAAATCGTCGGTTTTCAAAGCCAACACATTCACCAAACAGTTCTTGATGGTCACATTGTTACCTTGCACAACCATGCCGGAAGCCAGCTTAAACTTCTCGAAAGAAACATTGACGACACATTTTTCAATAATGGTATTTGTGGCCGATGCCACCATTCCACTTAAAATAACTCTGTTGGTGAAATTGGCATTGACAATCAAATTCCTGATGGTGGCATTTTCAGTGGAGGCAAAGAAGAATAAACTTGGACGGCTTCTCGGTATGTCATTAGGGTTGAAGGCGTGCCCGTTTCCTTCGAAAATACCCATGAATGGATGTTCTTCAGAACCTAATAGGGACCCTGGATCATCATTTACAAGGTTCAAGTCACATTCGAGAGATACCACCATGCCACCCGTGTTTCCACCTTCCAAGGTGTAACGACAGAGGGTGTTCCAGTCTTTTATCGATTTGATGGAGAAGTACCCGCCTTTTCCCACAGGGGTGTCTTCATCGAGGATGCTCAGTTTCACATCGTATTTGATGCAGGGCCGCAGCAAATTCAGGGTCTTCGTCTTCTCCCTTATCTCTTTTTCGGTGAGGGTATATACGGTGCTGTCCACCAACTGATCGTCTTGATTGCGCATATAGACTGTGAGCAGCATCTTGGCTCTATTGTCCCACACATACCAGTGCTCTGGGTCATTTGACCGATAGTTCCATGTCACCTTCACGGTGCGCTCATCCTTATTCGTTAATTCCGACTTGGCATCGATGGGATAGAGAAGGTTCATGGTACCCAACGAGGCGGATGTCGTCGCCATTGTGGGGTTGTTTTTCCATCCCCAATAGGCTGTTGCACCACGGCGAATGCGATAACGAACTGTCGGGAATTTGCCGAACTCAGTGATAGAGGAGGGAGTGAATGACTCGAGCAAGGTGGAATCAACAAAACTGTATTCCGAATTGTTGATATCGAACACTTCCTGCCCCAAACTGGTATAGTCCTCTTCATTTCCGGTGACGGAGCGCTGAATTTCGAAGACATCCCCGTCGATGAGGTCTTCATCATTCAGACAGTCCATTTCCCACGATAGCAACACCGAACCGGTGCCATCATTTTGCGGGGTTGCTATGAAATTCTTGGGGGCATGAATCATTGGCATCGACTGCGGAGTGCTCATCTTGCCTTTCACAAGGTTGCCCTCTGAGTTATAATAGTCGACCTTGATATAGAAGGAGCGGTGGGGCTTGACTGCATCAATGGGTATCATGCCCATCTTGGTGGTATCAGGTAGTGTTTCGGTAACCTCCTTGTTGTCGATGTCATAGTAGACGGTCTCCACCTTCTGCACCTTATTTGTGCCGATAATCCAGGGAACCATTATCTTACCGACATTTTCTCTTGTGATGATGGGGCGCGACACCGAGATGTCGAGTGACGGAGGACTGTCGGGCATGGTGATGGGGAAGTCTTCAAGACCTTTCACGTTGTCTTTGTAGCGTAGATGACCAGAACGGCGAACCTTCCACGAAAATGTCACTTTCTTGCCCCTGACGTTCTCTGGCACCACCCAGCGAGCGCTGACCCAATAATTGTCGCCACTGTGGGTGTAGATTTTTTCTCTTCTCACTTTGTTTTTTTCCAAAGCCACCTCGCTGTTATCTACTTCAATCTTACAGTATACGGTGCCTCCGGCACTGGTCTTCAAATGGCCATAGACATAATCGCTGCCATAGTTTTTCCAGTCATCCCTGTTGCTGGTATACTCCGATGGGTCGATGTCTTTGTCATCCTCGCCATCGTTCACACCCCAAAAAAGAAGCATGGTTTCTCCACTTTCGCCTGCTACGGAGTAGAAAAGCCGGCCATTACGTACCCACGAATCGTATCCACCCTTGTCGAAGATGGGTACCTTGATGGTAACCTGATCTGTCCCCGACAGAAAGACCTGGTAATTGGAAGCCTGTTCCTCATAACAATCGGCCATGGCTGTCAAAGGGATGAACATCGCCCAGAAAGACAGTAGCATCGCCACCACCCATCTGCTCTTGAATGTCCTCTTCATTCTGCTCATAATTGTCTGTTTTTATGTGATTTGTTTTTGTAATTTTTGTGCTGATAACCGTTTTTTTCTTGGATGATAAACCGTGTTGCCGTTCCTTCTTTTAGGCGTAGGATGTTGGAAGGCGAAGCCATTGAACACTATAATTTTGCAAAATTACTGATTTTTCCAAACTGCCACAAATTTTGAACATACTTTTTTTCTTTAAATGGAGAATCGTTGCGAATATAGATAATTGGGCAATCAAAATTCACTCAATATTTCCCAAAAAGGCTCTTCGGCTTTGAATTTTGTCAAATAATGACTATTTTTGCAGCACAAAACGAATTTGTGACGCAACTTATTATCATGAGAACAAAGCCAGGCTTTATTTTTGCTTTATTATTCATGGGAATCGCCACTGCTTCTGCCCAAACCGGCAAAGAATGGGACGATCCCAACATCACCAGTGTCAACCGTGAGACGGCCCATACCATCGGAATACCTTGGGCAGCTGAGAGCGACGTGCCAGCCAATGACATGACAAAGTCGCCTTATTACCAGTCGCTCGACGGTACATGGAAATTCTATTGGGTGAAGTCACCTTCCTCTGCGTCGGAAGCCGTCTGCGCCAAAGACTACAACGATGCCTCATGGGTGGATATCGACGTGCCCTCAAGTTGGCAAGTTTGGGGGATACGCCATGGCAAGTCATGGGACAAGCCGCTCTATTGCAACGTGGCCTATCCTTTCTCATTCAGTGAGTCCAACTACAGTGTAATGGCCAACCGCCCCGGTTGGTTCACTTACAACAGCAATATGCCCAATCCCGTTGGCACCTACAGGCGCACTTTCACCATACCCGCCTCGTGGGACGGACGAGAGGTCTATGTGCGCTTCAATGGAGTGGGGCATGGTTATTACTTGTGGATTAACGGCAAAAGGGTGGGGTATAGCGAAGACTCCTACCTGCCATCCGAATTCAATATCACCCCTTATCTGGAAAAAGGTGAGAACAGCATCGCCCTGCAGGTCTATCGCTTCACCAGCGGTTCGTTCCTTGAATGTCAGGACTACTGGCGACTGACCGGCATCCAGCGCCATTGCTTCCTATGGTCGGCACCAAAGAGCCAGATACGAGACTATTTCTTCACCACCAATCTCGACAACACCTACACCAATGCCAAAGCCAATGTCAAGGTGACGCTCACAGGTGCCCAAGCAGTTAGCGGAGGCGAGGTTGAGGTGCGTATCGAGAAAGACGGAGGCGTGGTGGCTACGGCAACAAAACAAGTGACAGACAATGGGGAACTGAGCATCAACATGGATGTGACCAACCCGCTGAAATGGAGTGCCGAGGAGCCCAACCTCTATGACCTGGTGCTCACACTGAAAGACAAGGATGGCAAGACCATCGACATCCGAGGTGGAAAAGTAGGTTTCAAGGAGGTGGCCATACGTGCCGACGGCGCGCTCACCATCAACGGGCGGCGGATGGTGTTTCATGGTGTCAACCGACATGACTTCAGCCCCATCAACGGGCGTGCCATAACAGATGAGGAGATAGAGGAGGACATCAAGACCATGAAACGCCTCAACATCAACGCCGTGAGGACATCGCACTATCCCAACGACCCCGTCTTTTACGACCTGTGCGACAAATACGGCCTCTATGTCCTTGCTGAAGCCGACGTGGAGTGCCATGCCCATCAGAAACTCTCTTCACTCGAACTATTCAGAAATGCCATGGTGGAGCGTTCCGTCAACCATGTGCTCTGGATGCGCAACCATCCCTGCATCTTCATTTGGTCGTTTGGCAATGAGTCGGGCAATGGCGTCAATTTCAAATATGTGGGTGAGGCCATCAAGAAACTCGACAACACACGACTTACTCATTATGAGGGCAACAGCGACTACGCCGACGTGTCGAGCACTATGTATGCCAGTTATGAGACCATCAACTGGATTGGTTCCTCACGGCAAGGACAGTCGGGGCAGAAACCCCATATCCAGTGCGAGAACAGCCATTCCATGGGAAACTCCATGGGGAATGTGAGAGAAATGTTCGACCTCTACGAGAAATATCCTTGCCTCACAGGAGAATTCATCTGGGACTTTAAAGACCAGGGGTTGCTCACCAAAAACAGTTCGGGAAAAGAATACTGGGCTTATGGTGGTGACTTCGGCGATGCGCCCAATGACGGCAACTTCTGCATCAACGGACTGGTGAAACCCGACTGGAGCCTGACATCGAAGTCTTATAATACCAAGAAGATTTATCAGCCCATCGAGTTCAAGGCGGTGAAGAACAAGACCGCGCAGTTCTGGGTGAAGAACAAGATGGCGTTCCTGCCCAGTTCGCACTACGACCTGCGCTATGCACTTCTCGATGAGGTGGGCAACGTGCTGTCGAGTGGCGAAATCACCCGTGAAGTCGCACCAGGCGACAGCGCCCAGATGACGCTCGACCTCGATGCCCTCAGCCAGGTGGCAGAGGCCGAGGAAGCGTTCATACAATTCACTGCCACACAAAAGCAGGACACACCGTGGGCTAAGGCAGGATATGTGGTGGCCGAGGAGAAATTGCCTGTGCATCAGGCAAGCAAGCCCATGTATGACCTCACCAATCTGTCTGTTCTCGACAATATCGAGGTGGAGGAGGCAACCAATGCCATCACCGTTGGCAACGGGCACTTCACCGCCGTATTCAGCAAAACCTCGGGCACGCTGGCAAGTTACCGGCACGAGGGAAATGAAATGATGAGCAGTCCGCTGTTACTCAACGTCTTCCGGCTTCCCACCGACAACGACGGACGGCAGAGTGCCACATGGGACAACATGGGTCTGAGAAAATTGACTGTGAAATGTACCTCGGTGGAATGGACAAAGGGGAATGACGGGAAGACCGCCAGAATAGCCATGACCAGCCACTACACAGGCAAGAACGGCACCGCATTCGATGTCACGCTCAATTTCATCGTATGTGCCGATGGCACCATCATGACCAATGCATTCATCCGGCCCGAGGCCACGGGTGTCATACTGCCCAAAATCGGCTTCCGAATGGAAATGCCCGCATCAATGGAACAACTCAGGTGGTTCGGACGAGGTCCATGGGACAGCTACCGCGACCGCAAGGAGGCTTGCCTGCCCGCCATTTACCAAAGCACCGTCGCCGACCAGCACGAAGACTATATTCTCCCACAGGAGCATGGCACAAAGCAGGAAGTGAGATGGATGGCCCTCACCGACAGTCAGGATAACGGCCTCCTCTTCGTCGCTCCCGAACAGATGGCAGCCTCGGCCGTACACTTCCGCGCTGAGGACAACTACACCAACCGCGACAGCCGCAGCAAGCACAGCTACCAATGGAAGCCGTGCGACAATACGGTCGTCTCGCTCGATGCCGCTACAAGGGGGCTCGGCAATGCCAGTTGCGGACCCGATGTGCTCGACAAGTATGAGTTGCGTGCTGAGCAGACCTCTTTTAGGTTCTTCATCATGCCGCTGCAGGCGGGCTGCGACATCGCCCGTATGGCAAGGGTCAACATGCCTGTTTGCCAGCCTGTGAACTGCAAGAGAAACAGCAGCGGGCGCATACAGATGACCACGCCAACGGCGGGAGCAGCCATCTACTACAGCATCGATGGGGAGGAATATGTGAAATACACTGCGCCCGTGGCACACAATGATGCCTGTCACATCAAAGCATTCTGCACCGCAGAGGGATTGATGGACAGTCCCACGATGAACTATGATTTCGACATGTTCATCAACAAGGGGGTGTGGAAACTCGTCAGTGCCGACAGCCAGCACAGCGGTAATGAGGCAAGGCTGGCGTTCGACAACAACATCTCCACTTTCTGGCACACGGAATATTGGGGAACAGAACCCGCATGTCCGCACACGCTCGTGGTGGATATGGTCAACACCTATACCGTCACGGCTTTCACCTACATCGGAAGGAACGACGGCAATCAGAATGGCATGGTCAAGAACTATGAGGTCTATGTGAGTGACGACCTGCAGAAATGGGGCGCACCCGTCGCCAAAGGGGAATTCAAAAACACCACATCCATGCAGGTGGCCAAACTTCCCACACCCAAGCAGGGACGCTATCTCAAATTCATCTCACTGTCGGAAATCAACGGCAACAAATGGACTTCAGCAGCAGAGATAGGTATCCAGGCGGCTTCTGCCAGCACGGCAGTGGAAGGCGTCATCGACCAAGCGCCATCGATAGATACCGGCATCTATGATTTGCAGGGACGCAAACGGGCTGGCGACATCTCGTTGGTATCGTCGCTCCCCAAGGGCATATACATCTACAAAGGAAACAAAATCATCAGGTAAGATCGGGCAACACGAAACGGCCGGTTATCTGTTTCACACAGAAGTGGCATTGCAGACGTTGTTGTTCTCAAGCGTGAACAACATGTCATCTTTGCAGCTTTTGATAGGCCAGCCGCTCATCACCTGAAGCGAGGAAAATGATGCCGCAATAAGAAAAACCGTGTTTTGCGATATTATGCTGCATGATGTGGTTGTCGCGGTGGGTGTCGATGCGGATATTCGGGTCATGTGACAGGCAGAAGTCCAACATGTCGCGAAAGACGCCATGGACCTCAGGATAACTGGCTATTCGGTGGATGACGTGATAGGGCAGTTCGTCATCAAGCCACTCCCCATCCACAATCCGGGCATAGGTCGGTTCGGGAGACGCCAAGAAAGCGAAATAGCCAACGATACGGCCACTGTCCTCCACGATAAAACCGCCTTCCCTCTCCATATCCTTCTGGATGACTTCCTCGGATGGGTAGCCATCCACCCATTGGTTCTTGTTGCCCGACTGCCGCATGACATTCTTTGCGGCGTCCATGACCTTCATGATCTCTGTCATGTCTGTGGGCTTTGCCTTTCTGATCGTCCTGCTATGGTCCATGATTAGTTCTTTTCTCAAAAAATAGATTGCTTTGCAAAAATAGCAAAAACGATTGAAACAGCAAACAAATTTGAAAGGGTATTGAAAAAGAAATCTTTTCAAATTCCCAGCCGCCGTAGGCAACGGCTTTGCTTTTTCGCTTATAAACAGTCCCCTGCAAACAAACTTTTGCAGGGGACTGTAAGACTTACTTTGAGAAGACCCGTTTATTTGTCCTTCTCGAGTGCCTCGCCCGACATAAGTATGTCCACAAGAGGCTTGTCTTTGTAGTCGTGTTTCTCCTGGTTCCAGAAGCCGAAGTCGGCATCGTAGCACCATGTGGTCCAGGCAATATCGAACTCGTCGAACACGCTCAGCATGTCTTTGGTCCACTTGTAAGCCAGTTCCCTGTCGACGGGCTCATAGACACCCCATTCGCCGCAGAAGAGCTGCAGGTTGTAACGTTTGGCCACCTCAATGGCGTCTTTGAAATCCTCACGTATCTTGTCGACGTTCCACTCCTGGGTGGTGTAGGGCTCAAGCAATGACTTCAGTGAATCGGGTGCAGCCTCGTAATCTTCTTTCGACACGAGAATGCCAGGGTAGTTCACCTTGCCCTTGTACTTGCCGATGGGTGTCCACCAAGCGCCATAGTGGGTGAGTATCATGGGGTTGTAGTAGTGGAATGAGAGCACGATGTTCTTGTCGCCTTCGGGCACCTTGAGGTATTTCATGGTCTCATATCCTTGCCAGCGGTTCGAACCGACAACAAGTGTGCGCTGTGGTTCACGCTCCCTAAGGGCCTTATGCACCTTGGCCACCAATTGGTTCCACTGCTCGTGGTCGTCAGCCACTGGCTCGTTCATGAACTCATAAGCCACGGAGTCGGTGCTGAATCCCTTGAGCACATCCGACAGTTGATACCACATGTCGATGAGGTCTTGCTGGGCTTTGTCCGACGTGAAGAGTGTATTGCCATCGTCTCCACCTTCATTGACGGCATTGAAGTAATGTGAGCGGATGATGTGCAGGTCGACAATGGCACGCAGGTGATGCTTGGCGGCCAGCTGGAGGGCATTGGTGAGCAAATCCCACGCCTCGGGCAGTTTGTTGCCTTCCTCATCCCAGAACTGCACCTCGTCGATGGGGATGCGCACGAAGTCGAAGCCGAGTTGCTCCAGGCGCTCGAAGTCATCCTCCTG
>CAMHEL010000003.1 GCA_946184125.1 uncultured Prevotellaceae bacterium | reverse complement strand
TATAAAGATTAGATGCTGCAAAGATAATAAAAAACTCAGTTCGGAGAAGGGGAAAACCATTTTTTTGAGATATTGCTCCTTTATTTACCATCAAGAGCCCATAGTCGGGGGGGAATCTCTCGGAGAGCACATGAACGAAGCGCTGGCAAGTGGATTATTTCAGGCGCCTCTGCCGAAAAAAACCTCCGTTTGGCCTTTTTCCCAAAAATAATTGCTACTTTTGCACCACTCTAATGGCGAGGCCCTCTCTGCCCACAAGCAGGAGTGGCAGACTCGCTCAGACCAAACATCATATCGCACAGACAACCATGCTCATAGTCAAAAATCTTCATGCCTCCATCGCCGGAAAGGAAATCCTCAAGGGCATCGACCTGACCATCAAGGAAGGAGAGACACACGCCATCATGGGACCCAACGGTTCGGGAAAATCAACACTATCGGCGGTGCTCACCGGCAACCCCCTCTATGAGGTGACCGACGGAGAGGCATGGTTCCGAGGAAAGGACCTCCTGGGGATGAAGCCCGAGGACCGTGCCCGCGAGGGGCTCTTCCTCTCCTTCCAGTACCCCGTGGAAATCCCCGGCGTGTCGATGACCAACTTCATGCGCGCCGCCATCAACGCCAAGCGCGAGTACGAAGGGCTCGAACCGCTCAACGCCACCGAGTTCCTGAAACTGATGCGCGAGAAAAGGAAAATCGTCGAGCTCGACAGCCGGCTGGCACACCGGTCGGTGAACGAGGGATTCAGCGGTGGTGAGAAGAAACGCAACGAAATCTTCCAGATGGCCATGCTCGAGCCACGGCTCGCCATCCTCGATGAGACCGACTCGGGCCTCGATGTCGATGCCATGCGCATCGTGGCCGACGGTGTCAATAAAATGCGAACACCACAGACGTCGACCATCGTCATCACCCATTATGAGCGGCTGCTCGAGATGATACGCCCCGACGTGGTCCACGTGCTCTATCAGGGACGTATCGTGAAGACCGGAGGACCGGAGCTCGCCAAGGAGATAGAGACAAGAGGGTATGACTGGATCAAACAGGAAGCCGATGGAGAGTGAGCAGCAATACATCAGCCTCTATGAGCAGTGCCGGGGCATGATTGGCGAGCACTCCGCCGATGTGCTCAACGCCGTGCGCGAGGCAGCCTTCGAGGCCTTCCGCACCAGCGGCTTCCCGTCGCGCAAGGTGGAGCGTTACCGCTACACCGACATCGCCGAGCTCTTCGCCCCCGACTTCGGACTCAACCTCCGCCGCCTCGACATCCCCGTCAATCCCTACGATGCCTTCCGCTGCGACGTGCCCAACCTGAGCACCTCGCTCTATTTCGTCGTCAACGACGCTTTCTACGACCGGGTGCTCCCCAAGAGCCCACTGCCCGATGGCGTCGTGGTCGACTCGCTGCGGCGAGCCGCCATCACTCATCCCGACCTCGTGGCGCAGCACTACGCTCGGCATGCCTCCTCCAGCGACGATGCCGTGACAGCTCTCAACACCATGCTCGCGCAGGACGGACTGTTCGTCTATGTGCCACAAGGCGTGCGCATGGAGCGAACCATACAGATTATCAACATCCTCCGTTCCGACGTCGACCTGATGGTCAACCGCCGGGTGCTCATCATTGTAGAAGATGACGCCGAGGCCCACCTGCTGTTCTGCGACCATGCCGCCGACGACCGGCAGTTCCTCACCACACAGGTGACAGAGGTGTCGGTGGGGCACAACGCCGTCCTCGACCTCTACTGCATGGAGGAGACCCACCACAAGAACACCCGCGTGAGCAACCTCTATGTCGACCAGCAGGCCGCCAGCACATTCCACCACAACCTCATCACCCTGCACAACGGCATCACACGCAACCGCACCGATGTGAACCTCTGTGGCGAGGGCGCCGAATGCCATCTCAACGGTTGTGTGATAGCCGACAAACGGCAACATGTGGACAACAACACCCTCATCGACCACCGCGCAAGCCACTGCACGAGCAAAGAGCGCTACAAATATGTGCTCGACGGCCAGGCCATCGGGGCCTTCGCCGGAAAGGTGCTCGTCAGGCCGGGCGCACAGCAGACGGAGTCGGCGATGACCAACCAGAACCTCTGCGCCACGAATGAGGCACGCATGTTCACACAGCCCATGCTGGAAATCTATGCCGACGACGTGAAATGCTCGCATGGCAGCACCGTGGGGCAGCTCAACGATGCCGCACTCTTCTACATGCAGCAGCGGGGCATCAGTCTCCATGAGGCACGCCTGCTCCTGCAGACAGCCTTCATCAACGAGGTCATCGACGAGATGCGCCTCACCCCCCTGCGCGACCGGCTGCACTACTTGGTGGACAAGCGCTTCAGGGGAGAGCTCAGCAAATGCGAGGGATGCCGCCTCTGCCGATAACCACCCACACACAGACCACCCAACACCATGTCAACCACCGACATCCAAACCATAAGGGCCGACTTCCCCATCCTCTCGCGAAAGGTCTATGACCGGCCCCTCGTCTATCTCGACAATGCCGCCACCACGCAGAAACCCCTCTGTGTGCTCGATGCCATGCGCGAGGAATACCTCAACGTCAATGCCAACGTGCACCGTGGGGTGCACTATCTCTCGCAGCAGGCCACCGACCTGCATGAGGCGGCACGCGAGCGGGTGAGACGCTTCATCGGCGCGGCGAAGAGCGAGGAGGTGGTCTTCACACGGGGCACCACAGAGGCCATCAATCTCGTCGCATCGTCGATGAGCGAACTGATGAGCGAGGGCGACGAGGTCATTGTCTCCGAGATGGAGCACCACTCCAACATCGTGCCTTGGCAGCTGGCTGCGGCACGGAAAGGCATCCGCCTGCGTGTGCTCCCCATCAACGACCGTGGTGAGCTCGTCGCTGGGGCGCTGCAACAGCTCCTCACGCCACGCACCCGTCTGGTGAGCATCACTCATGTGAGCAACGTGCTCGGCACCGTCAATCCCGTGGAGGACATCATCGCCACGGCGCACCGCCACGGCGTGCCCGTCATGGTGGATGCGGCGCAGAGCGCTCCGCACCTGCCCCTCGACGTACAGGCCATGGGCTGCGACTTCCTCGCGCTCAGCGGGCACAAGATGTACGGCCCCACCGGCATCGGCGTGCTCTACGGCCGTGAGGAGTGGCTCGACCGTCTGCCACCCTACCAGGGCGGCGGCGAGATGATCGACACAGTGAGCTTCGACCACACCACCTTCGAGCGCCCACCCCTGAAGTTCGAGGCTGGAACCCCCGACTATGTGGCGACACACGGACTGGCTGTTGCCATCGACTACATCGAGCGCATCGGACTGGAGCGCATCGCAGCACGTGAGCATGACCTCACCACCTACTGCATGGAGCGCCTGCGCACCATCCCCGGCATGAGGCTCATCGGCGAGGCTGCCGACAAAGCATCGGTGGTGAGCTTCCTCGTGGGCGACATCCACCACCTCGACATGGGGACGCTGCTCGACAGACTGGGCATCGCTGTGCGCACGGGCCACCATTGCGCTCAGCCACTCATGACCCGGCTCGGCATACTGGGCACCGTGCGCGCCTCATTTGCTCTCTACAACACTCGCGATGAAGTAGACGCCCTCGTCGAGGCCATCGACAGAGTAAGAAAAATGTTTTGACTTGAGGGAGTTTAGGAGATTAGGAGTTTTTTGAGGGAGTTTAGGAGTTTAGTAGTTTAGGAGTTTAGACATATGATTTGAGGGGTCAACTGCGATGATAGGGGCGATTTTTTTTGAGGGAGATTAGGGAGATTGGGAGTTTAGGAGTTTTTTTGAGGGACTAGGAGTTTAGTAGTTTAGACATATGATTTGAGGGGTCAACCGCGAAGATAGGGGCGATATGTTCGAGGCTCTGGCAAAAGAGGCTGTAACGGTTTTTTGATATTCCGATATTTTGATATCACTGTAAAAAATGCTGAAAAGTCAATATTACAATGGTCTTGTGGAGGCGGGCTGCGACGAGGCGGGGCGTGGCTGTCTGGCTGGCAGTGTCTTCGCTGCTGCAGTCATCCTGCCTCCTGATTACGAGAATGCCGAACTCAACGACTCGAAGCAACTCACTGAGCGGCGGCGGTATGCCCTGCGCGAAGTCATCATGCACGATGCCGTGGCATGGGCCGTGGGCGAGGTGAGTCCTGCCGAGATTGACAAAATCAACATCCTCAACGCTTCCATCCTCGCCATGCACCGTGCACTCGACAAGCTCGCTGTGCGCCCCGAGGCCATCATCGTCGACGGAAACCGCTTCAAACCCTACAACCAGTTGCCGTACACCACCATCGTCAAAGGCGATGGGAAATATCTCTCCATCGCCGCGGCGAGCATCCTCGCCAAAACCTTCCGCGATGACTATATGAATGCCCTTGCCGCCGAATACCCCCAGTACGACTGGCTCAGCAATAAAGGTTACCCCACCCGCAAACACCGTGATGCCATACGCCTTCATGGCATTTCACCCTATCACCGCCGTTCCTTCAACCTCCTTGGCGACCGGCAGCTCTTCCTCGAGTTTGAGGAATAATTAAGGTGGGAATGAATAGAACCCATCATAAGCGAGCGGTGGATTGTTTGCCTGGCAAACAATCCACCGCTTCTTGTATGCTCGTCTCACTCCGCACAATGACTTTTATCTCAGAAATTCGTGCGATAGCCCACGGTGAGGCAGATGGCGCTGTTGTAAGATGACTTGGCTTCGTTATCAATCTTCTTATTCATAGGTGTCACACCCAGATGGTAGCGAAGGTCTACGAGCAGCGCATCACCATTCTTGCCAATCTTCGGCTCAAAAGAGAAGCCGAGGGGAATAGCCAGTTCTACCTTCTTCAGTTTGTCTTTTACCTTATTGCCCATGAAAGAAGTCTCGCCATCCATCGTCGCCTTTCCCAGGAAGCTGACTTGTGGACCAGCCTGCAGAGCCAACCATGGTGTTACATAATATTTGGCCAGCAGTGGAATACTGGTATACGAAAGTGTCATCCGCTTGTCAAATGCCTTGCTCTTCGCTCCCAGATTGTTGCCCTGTACTTCCAAACCTACCGCAAACTTGTTGGTCAGCATATAGTCCAAACCAACAGCATATTGGAGGTTGGGTTCCATCTTGGCATCGTCGTTATTGGTGATAGTCGACATGGCTGCACCCAGACGAACCTTGTAGTTTAATTCTCCCTGTTGCTGAGCATTCATACTCACTGAAGTCATTATGGCGACTACGACCAATGCAATGTACTTTTTCATAATTCTTTTTCTTTTATTATTTTTTTATTATCGATTAATTATTATTCAAAAAGTGTAGAGGAATGGGAAAACTCCTATTGGGTCGTTTCTGCTCGTATTCCCCTTTCGACGATGCAAAGATAGGAAAAATAATCCTCTCACTCCAAGAAACACCCTCAATTTCGAACTTGTTTGATATGACAGCCGCCCATTTTTGCGACAAAAACACCGAATCAACGAGATTTTTGTCGCATGAAGGCCTGTGAATGACTTTTTTTCAAAAAAATCTAATATTTGTGATAGGCTTTCAATGGTTTTTCTCTCGTTAAAATTACACAAGATAAAATAAGAAGGTATGGAAAAGAAAGAAATGGGGAAAATTGAAATGAAAAATGTGAAGGAGGAAAAAAGAAAGGAGGAGGAGAGAAAAAGGAGAGAGAAGGAGAAAGAGAGAAAGAAGAAAGAGAAGGAAAAGGAAAAGGAGAAGGAGAGAAAAAGGAGAGAGAAAGAGAAGGAGAGAAAGAAGAAAGAGAAAGAGAGAAAGAATTTAAGAAAGAAAGTAGGGAAGTTGATAAGTAAAACTGTAATTAAGATTGAGAGCCCCCAGCAGCAAGTAAGGAAACTGATAGATGTAAAAAAGCACTATTTTGAGAAGGTGATGGAAGAAGAAAGAGAAGGGGTGATGATGTTTTTGATATGTAAATTTAGGAGATTGAGTTATTATGATTTGGAAGAGGTGTATAGTGATGGTTGTTTGGTGTTGTGGAATAAGATGATAGATGATAATTATCAGTTAAAAGAGGATTCGCTGGATAGTTTTCTGAAAAAGATTTGCTGGAATATAGGGATGCATTATTTGAGAAAAGTGAAGGATGAAGAAGTGAGTTATGATGAGTTGGTGGAGAGAAATGATAGAAAATATGAAGTTAGATATGCATTGGAGGATGTGATAGAAGTGATTGAAGATAAGATGAGGATTGAAGAAAAGTATGAGATGTTGAAGAAGTTATGGGATGGAATAAGTGATGTAGATAGGATGATATTGGAGAGTTTTTATTTGGATGGATGTATGATGAATGAGATAGCGAAGAGAATAGGATATAAGAATGGAGATAGTGTGAAAAGTAGGAAAATAAAGGTGTTGAGAATGATGAAGAAAAGAATGAGTGAGATGATGGTGGCTTCTTGACAAGTTATGAAAGAGAGAAAATAGAAAGGTGGGTGATGAGCCCACCTTTTGTGTTTTGTTCCCTCAAGGAAAAAAGCATTTCTCAACTCCTGGAAAAAAGAATGTAGGGGTAGTTTGGCTTAGAAAGCCACCTCGTTTTTCCCCTTTTTGAGGTTCACCTTGCGGGTTTTTCCCTTGAATGTCAGGCTCACTTTTCCTTTCGATGCTGCATGGATGGTGGCTTTCACGTGTGTGCCCCCATCGCTCCATACGAGGTCGACGGTGCGGTTTCCACGGGCGCGCAGTCCGCTGACGCTACCCTCACCCCATGGCTCGGGTAGTGCTGGAAGGAGCAGCAGGGTGTCGTCGCCGCTCTGCAGCAGCATTTCGCACACACCCGCCGTGCCGCCGAAGTTGCCGTCGATTTGGAAGGGCGGATGTGCGTCGAACAGGTTGGGGTAGGTGCCTCCCGACCGTCGGCGGTCGGGACCCTTGTAGTTGTCGGGTGAGACGTAGGTGAGCAATTTCTGGAAGATGTGGTAGGCCTGGGCGCCATCGCGAAGGCGTGCCCACAGGCAGATGCGCCAGCCGGTGCTCCAGCCGGTGGTCTTGTCGCCTTTGATCTCAAGGCTGCGGCGTGCAGCCCGGGCCAAGTCGGGCGTGCCATCGACGGTGATTTGGTGCCCCGGGTAGAGGCCGATGAGGTGTGACTGGTGGCGGTGCTGCGGGTCCCAGTCGTCCCAGTCGTAGTACCACTCGTTGATGTCGCCATCGTGCCCTATGGTGTAGGGGTGCAGGCGTCGGAGGTGGCTCTCCACGTCGGCAAGGAAGGCTTTGTCGTCGCCCACGAGGCGACCGGCACTGAGGGTGTTGCCCAGCAATTCACGGATGATGGCCAGGTCGGCGGTGCCACCATAGCAGGTCGTGCCGTGATAGCCTTCCTGCGTCTTGTACTCATTCTCGGGCGAGGTGCTTGGCGCGGTGATCAGCTCACCCTGCCGTTTCGGGTTGTCGATGAGCCAGTCGAGACAGAACTCCGTGGCGCCGCGCATCAGGGGATAGGCGGTGGAGGCAAGCCATTCACGGTCGCCGGTGAAGCGGTAATGTTCCCAGAGGGCCTGGGTGAGCCATGCGCCACCGAGGTTCCAGTTGCTCCATTCCGGGCTCTCGCGCTTCTCGCCCACTGGGTTAGCCATCGCCCAGATGTCGCTGTTGTGGCTGGAGCACCAGCCGCGCCCTATGCCATAGTAGTTTCGTGCCACATGGCGCCCGTTGTCGGCCAGCGACTGCATGAAGCCCCAAAGAGGCATGGCCATCTCACTCAGGTTGGCCACCTCGGCAGGCCAGTAGTTCTCCTCCAAATTGATGTTCACGGTATAGTTGCCGCGCCAGGGGGAGTAGAGACGTGGAGTCCAAAGTCCCTGGAGATTGGCTGGCACGTTAGGCGTGCGCGAGCAGGCGATGAGCAGGTAACGGCCATACTGGAAATAGAGCGCCTCGAGGCAGCGGTTGTTGCCGCTATTGTCGGTGTATGCCTTCAGCAGTGAGTCGGTGGTCATGGTGCGGTAGTCGCTGCGCTGGCGGCTGTCGTCGCCAAGGTTGAGCGTCATGCGTGTGAAGTAGGGGCGGTAGTCGTCGATATGGCGCTGGCGAAGTGCCCCGTAGCTGTAGTTGGCGAGATGCCACAGGTCGTCGGTGGCACGCTCGATGTAGGGTGCTCCCTCCGACACGGGATGACGGGATGCTCCGTCGAAGCTCGTCTCGTTGACTACATAGAGGATGAGGGATGAGGCACCGCGGACGGTGATGGTGGAGTCGGAGACCGACAGTTCGCCGTCGGTGGCACGGGCGGCTGTCATGCAGCAGAAGTGTGTGCTCTCGCTCGCGTCGCCCGTGGCATGGCCTGTCATGGTGAGCTGTGCGCTGCCCTCCTTTCCTCCTGAAGCTTTCACCTTGTGGGGCACCTGTGCGGAGAGGGTGATGCGGCAGTTGATGCCCTTGCCGCTGCTGACGATGCGCATGGCCACCACCTTGTCGGGGTAGGATGCGAAGTATTCGCGCTCGAAGGTGAGGCCTCCCTGGCGGTAGCGGTCGCGGCACAGTGCGCTGTCGAGGCTGAGCTCGCGGGTGTAGCCTGTGGCCTCGCCGGTGTTGTCGTCGAGGATGTGGAGTGTGCCGAGGGGTTGGTAGAACTGTGAGTTGGGGCCTTGCACGTGCAGTTGGAGACTGTCGGCGAGGGCATAGTCTTCGGCGAAGAGGGCCCGCCGGATGTCGGGCAGCCAGCGGTGGGCACCAGCGTCGAGGTTGGGGTCGACGGGTTTGCCCGTCCAGAGGGTGATGTCGTTGAGGTAGATGAGGTTGTCGTCGACGCCGCCATACACCAGTGCACCGAGTTTCCCGTTGCCGATGGGCAGCGACTCCTCGAAGTAGGTGGCGGGGCGGTCATACCACAGTCGCATGGGAAGGGGTTCTGCGGCAAAGCTGGTGAGACACGCTGAGAGAAGGGTGAACAGGAGGAAGAAATGAGGCTTTTTCATGTTTTTCGGTGTCTTTAAGGTGATTGATGGATGGCCCCCACCTTGGCAGGAAGTGAAGAAGTTAACGGCATAAGTCCCGTGGGATTGTCTCGATGCCGTTAACTTCACTCCTGGCAGGTCGTTGGTGCGCTTCCTGCCGCGTATTCCTGTTGTATGGCGCTAAGCGTCGATGGTGGCGTAGGTGGCGTTTGACTCGATGAACTCGCGTCGGGGCTCCACGTCGTCGCCCATGAGCATCGAGAAGATTTCGTCGGCTTCGGCGGCATTCTCGATGGTCACCTGCTTGAGCAGTCGGTTCTTCGGGTCCATGGTGGTCTCCCAGAGCTGCTCGGGGTTCATCTCGCCGAGACCTTTGTATCGCTGGGTGTGGAGGGCCTTGTCGTCGCCGTTGCCTGCCACGAACTCATCGATGAAGGCCTGGCGCTGCTGCTCGGTGTAGCAGTAGCGCTCCACCTTCTTGTAAGAGCATTTGTAGAGTGGTGGCGTGGCGATGTAGAGGTGCCCCTCCTGGATGACCTTGGGCATGAAGCGGTAGAAGAGGGTCATGATGAGCGTGTCGATGTGTGAGCCATCGACATCGGCATCGGTCATGATGATGATTTTGTCGTAGCGTAGCTTGTCGATGTTGGCCTCACGGTCGCCCTCTCCCTCGACGCCGAATCTCACGCCGATGCTCTGGATGATGTTCATCACCGACTCTGCTTCGAAGACGCGGTGCCACTGCACTTTCTCCACATTGAGGATTTTTCCTCTCAGGGGAAGGATGGCCTGTGTGTAGCGGTCGCGGCCCTGCTTGGCGGAGCCACCTGCAGAGTCGCCCTCGACGAGGAAAATCTCGCACTCCTTGGGGTCTTTGTTGGAACAGTCGGCGAGTTTGCCGGGCAGTCCGCCTCCCGACATGACGCTCTTGCGCTGCACGCTCTCGCGTGCCTTGCGTGCTGCGATACGTGCGGTGGCTGCGAGCACCACTTTCTCGCAGATGAGTTTTGCCTCTTTGGGATGCTCCTCAAGGTAGTTGTTGAGTGCCTCGCTGACGGCTTGCTGCACGGCTCCCGACACCTCGCTGTTGCCCAGTTTGGTCTTCGTCTGGCCTTCGAACTGCGGTTCGGCCACCTTGATGGAGATGACTGCCGTCAGTCCCTCGCGGAAGTCCTCGCCGGCAATCTCTATCTTCGCCTTCTCTATCTGCTTCGAGATGGCGGGGTCGTTGTCGGCATATTTCTTCAGCGTGCGCGTGAGGGCCATGCGGAAGCCCTGAAGGTGTGTGCCGCCCTCTATCGTGTTGATGTTGTTGACATAAGAGTGGATGTTCTCCGTATAGTCGGTGTTGTACATGATGGCCACTTCGATAGGCACGCCCTGCTTCTCGGTCTTCAGGTAGATGACATCGTTGAAGAGGTGGCTGCGGTGGCGGTCGATGAACCTGACGAACTCCTTGAGTCCCTCACGGGCATGATAGACCTCCTGGCGTGTTGCCCCACTCTCGTCGGGACGGAGGTCGGTCAGCGTGATGGTGATGCCTGCATTGAGATAGGCGAGCTCGCGCATGCGGCGTGCGATGATGTCGTACTGATAGACGGTGCTGGTGAAGATGGTGGGGTCGGGCCAGAACTGTTGGCGGGTGCCCTGGCGGTCGGTCTCTCCCACCACTTTCACGGGATAGAGAGGCTTGCCTTTCTCGTATTCCTGCTGGTAAATCTTTCCGTCGCGGAACACTTGCGACATCATGTGTGAGGAGAGTGCGTTGACGCAGCTCACGCCGACGCCGTGCAGTCCACCGCTCACCTTGTAGGAGCCCTTGTCGAACTTGCCACCGGCGTGGAGCACTGTCATGACCACTTCGAGTGCCGACTTGTGCAGTTTCTTATGCTCATCGACGGGGATGCCACGACCGTTGTCCTGAACGGTGATGGAGTTGTCCTCGTTGATGGTCACCTCGATGTGAGTACAGTAGCCTGCCATTGCCTCGTCGATGGAGTTGTCCACCGTCTCGTTCACCAAGTGGTGGAGTCCTTTCTCGCTGATGTCGCCTATATACATGGCAGGGCGCTTGCGGACGGCCTCAAGACCCTCAAGCACCTGGATGTTTTTCGCAGAGTAATTGCTCTCTGGATTCTCTATGTCAGTCATTTCTGTCTTTTCTTTTTGCTAATAGAATTTCTTATTGTTCTTGGGTTGTTGGTTGTTTGCAAAGGAGAAACGCATTGCTTACGCTACGCTGTTTTTATGTCGTTGGAGTGCTGCAACAACTCCTTTGGCTATTA
The DNA here is from genome assembly GCA_946184125.1 of uncultured Prevotellaceae bacterium. Taxonomy (GTDB): domain Bacteria; phylum Bacteroidota; class Bacteroidia; order Bacteroidales; family Bacteroidaceae; genus Prevotella. The sequence continues at coordinate 61,393 of CAMHEL010000003.1, read as the reverse complement.
GACTGCAAAAGTACAAAAAAAAAGGGAAAGAAGGAAATCTTTGGCTTAAAAATTGCCTTGCTTACACCTCTCTTCTTTAAGGGGAGGGAGTGCCTAACGGCTCTCTGCTAAAAACTCGGACTTTTTAAAGTGGGCTCAATCTTCAATTTTCAATTTTAAATCTTCAATCTTCAATTTTCAATTTTAAATGTTTGAGTATGAATTTTGTGGTTTTTTCTCCCACGATGGTGCTTCCTGATGCGACGATGGCGGGCATGTCGAGCAATGCGTCTTTCATGGCCTGTATCTTCACTGCCCGTTTGTTTTTCACCCCGCTCAGCCCCTTGGCTCCTCGCTGGAGGTAGGCACGGGTGACATAGCCGATACGGAGGGTCATCATGGCGTTCACGGCTCCGTCGATGGTGGAGCTCACCACAAAGCCTGGAATCTTCAGACGGCGGAGGATGGAATAAATGGTCAGTCCCTGTGTGTCGTCACCCTGCATGTCGAGGGCCGCATCATCGGGGTCGATGTTATCGACGTCCATGGTATCGGCTGCAGCATCGCCCATGTCGCCGAAGTCGAAGGGGGCTACACTGCCCGTACCGGCAAGTGCCTCCGACATGGCGTAGGTGATGAGCGCGGTGGTCAGTATGCTGGCATACATCCGCCACAGTTGCCGATAGCTGGGGCGGAAGCCCGTGGAGACAATCAAATCCTCGATGAGACGGTAGTTCATGTACATCACGCTGATGGTGTCGAAACGGCTGTTTTGGGATATGGCGGAAATCATGAAGACGGTTTTCGCCCATTCCTTGATGCGGGTGTTGATGCCCAGTACGCCCAATTGCTTGTCGCCGCTGAAGCGTAGGTCGAGCTCGGCACGGACGACATCCGACAGTTGATGGCGGTCGCCCGAAGCATCTAACAGTTGACGTTTCAGTTCGGCGCGGTGCTTCTGGCGCAGTTCGGTGTCGGGGATGTAGTCGCAGTGTGCCGCCAGTTTGTCGCCGAAAGACTGGAGCTCCTCGCAGGTGCCGCCATCGGCGACAGCCAGAACGGGGAAGGGTGGTGCGGTGTGGATGCGCCACATCGGAAGAAGCAGAAAATAGCCGGCAAGCAGCAGCAATAGGCCGTAGAAGGCATACTCCGTCCACCAGAGGTGGGTGAGGTGGGCGATTTTCTCGCCTACGATGATGATGTTGCCTGTTACCATCAGGCCGATGATGAGCAGGAAGATGCCGGCGATGATAAAAAGGTTTCTTTTCATATCTCAAGATTTCTTAAAAAGGAATTCTTCACAAAATGCAAAAATATGCATTTATCGCCAAATAGTTGGATGTTTTTCTTATTTTAACAACATTTTCCGCAAACAGTAACTTTGCTCAGCCTTCTTTGCGTCCAGCATACAGTAAAAACCATTGATTTACAATTTCGGGCTGTTTTTTGGGGAAAAGAAAACAATAAAACGACAGTTTTTGTGTTTTTATATGATATACATAACCAAAGATTAAACTTTATCTTGATAATCATGGTCCGATTGTTGCATTTGTTGTTGCAACCAGCATGTGGCATGAGATTTGTTTTTCTCTTGTTGCTCAATCTGCTGTCAAATGGCATGGCTGCGTATGTCTATCATAATGCAGCTTCTTTACTGTTCATCATCCTTTTGTCTTTCGCCGCCGCCTATCTCGAATCGTGTGTGTGCCTGGTGGTGCGACCACGCTGGCTCTCCAACGTTTGCTTTGGCATGATGGTCGCAGTGCATGAGGTGCTGTCGCTGGTCGATGCGTTCCTCATTTTCCAGTTCCAGACCATCGTCAATCAGGATGTCATCGACATTCTGGCGGCCACCAATACCAGTGAGGCATGGGGGTTTGCCGTCACTTATTTGCACCCTTGGCTGCTCATCACCTTTGCTGCATTGTTGGTGGCACTCAATGTCTTGTTGGAGAAAATAGCACGTTGGCTGTCGGGCAAGAAGCACCAGCCGCTCTCTGTCCTCTGTGCCTTTGCGGGGATGGCGGTATGGGCACTGATGGTGTGGAGTTTTGTGGTTTATCATAAGGGGCTGGATATTCCCCAGTGTCATGCGGTGACCCGTGTGGCCAACTCGCTCAATGTGCTCAGGCAAAATCTGAAGAAGACGGCCCAACTCTGTCGCGTATGCTCTGAGATGGGCCCCATCGCTACCGAGGGCAACTTGCCCGATGTGGTCGTCGTGATAGGTGAGTCGCATAGCGTCTATCATACCTCTCTCTATGGCTATGAACTCCCCACCTCTGTCTTCATGTCGAAAAGGGCTGCTGAGGGTGACCTGGCGGTTTTCGATGATGTGGTGTCGCCCGCCGATTTCACCAACCGAGCCATGATGTCGGTCTTCTCACTCGACTCTCTGTCGGCAAACTTCGGCTCGGAGCCGCTTTTCCCGATGTGCTTTCGGCGTGCGGGGTATGCCACGGCATTCTACGACAACCAGTATTTCGCGGGGAAGGGCACTTTGTTCATTTCCGACAAGAAGTTGTCGGACCTCATGTACAACGTGCGCAATGATGTGAAATATGACTACGACATGGACATGGTGGCTGCGATGGATAAGATGCCGTCGCCATCACTTTATGTCATCCATCTCAATGGGCAGCACTATGACTACCGTGAGCGTTATCCCGAGTCCTTTGCTCGCTTCACGGCCGATGACAAGGCCTATGCGAAGTATGGCTCGATGGAGGAGCGCCTCGCCGTTGCCCAATACGACAATGCCACGCTGTACAATGATTATGTGATTGATGGGATTATCCGCAAATTCGGCGACGGCGACTGTTGTGTCGTATATTTCTCCGACCATGGCGAGGAGGTGTACGACTACCGCGACTTCGTCGGTCATGGCAATGCGTCGCTGACATGCAAAAGGGATTATCAGCTGCGTGTCCCCCTGCTGGTGTGGATGTCGCCTACCTACCGTGAGCGTCGCCCCGAGAAGTCTGCCCGTGTGATGGAGGCGGTTCATCTGCCGGTCTCCATCGACGACGTGCCGCACCTCCTTCTTGATATGGCCGGTATCGATGGTGGCTATCTCAATCCGAAGAGGAGTGTGGCCAGTCCGCTCTACGACAAGGCTCACCATCGTGTCGTGCTTGGATGCGTGGACTATGACCGTGACCGCAAAGGCAAATAAGCAGGAATTCAAGATTTGCGATTCGCTCATCTTGAATTCTCATTTAGCCATTTATATTTATGAGGCAGTGATGAGGTGGCTGTCGTTGATGTCGGCTTTGAGGCGCTCGAGTGTGGCTGTCGTCAGGTCGAAGGTTTCTTTGTCGGGGATGATGCTGGTCAGGATGGCACGCTCATTGTCGTTGAGGTATTGCGTATAGCGCTTGGCATATTTCTTGGTGATGTCGGCGATGGCTTCCCTGACGTGTGCGAGTAGTGGCTTGATGGGCCCGCCTTCGGTCTCGATGTAGCCCGTGGTGCCCTCGTCGTCGTCGCCCACGAAGTGGTGGGTGATGGCGTTGAGGTAACTGATGAGGTCGCGTGAGGTGTGGCCAAGGACGTTGAACAACGGCAGTTTGAACTTATGGCTGATGAGCAGGTCGAGGTCGATGCTGGGAAGCAACGAGACAGAGGGGAGGTCGGCGAGTTCCAGGCGTGTGTTGTCGTCGTCGAGTGGTACGGCCATGCAGGCGGCCACTGCCTCGCGCACTTTCCCTGTCTGCTCCTTGTAGAGGAGGAAGAGCTCGCTCTCTTTCTTGCTGAGTGAGAGGCTGCTGCGCAGCGATGCGCTGACCTGCGTCTCGCACTCGGCGATGAATTTCTCGATGCTGGCACGTGCTTCGCTGTCGCTCCTATGGTAGTGCTCGTTGAGCACGAAGTCGCGCTTTATGTTGCGCATCTGGACGATGACTTGCTTGATGGTGCTGAAGTCGGCGGTGACCTGACAGTCGTATTCGGCAAGGGCGGTGGGCTTGCGCAGCGGCTCGAACTTCTGCTGCACAAGGGCGTAACGGCTGAGGAGCAGCTGCCGTTGTGCCAGTTCCTGGTCGATGGCATCAATCAGTTTGCCCAACTGCTGCTGTGTGCGGCTTGCGCAGGCGCTCAGGCGCATGAAGTCGCGGTGGTTGATGACGCGCTCGTGCAGGATGGCCTCGGTGTCGTCGAAGTGCTGTGCCTCCGCCTGCAGGTCGCTGAGGTCGGCATAGGCAGCATGGCGTGCATCCTCCACCTTGCCGAGGTTGAGGCTGAAGCACTGGTTCTCGCTGATGTTGAAGCCCAGGCGCTTGATTTCTCGGAGGGCGAACTGCTTCTGGTCGTCGATGACGGTCTGCCGCACCTCGCTGCTGCGCCAGTGGGCAGAGTCGAACACATTGTGTATCAGGCAGACGGGTACGTCTTTGTTGTTGTCCGACAGTTTGCGTAGAAACTGCTCCGACACCTTGGAGATGGCTGAGTTGGAGCTTTGGACGAAGATGATGAGGTCGGCCCGCTGGGCGATGGCATCATAGACGGGGTCGTCGATGTTGGCGTATTCACCGTCGAAGCCGGGCATGTCGACGATGAAGACGTCTTCCTTCATCAGGATGCCGCCGGGTGTGGTGATGGAGGTGACCAGGGTGTCGGAGATCAGGCTTGACTTGAGGTCGAGCTCCACTTTGTCCTTGATGTTCTCGGGTGTCAGGGGGTAGATGGCTTTGGTGATGCCGCTGAGGTTGCTCTCTTGCTCTATGCCCCTTATGCAGTCGATGATGGCGTCGATTTGCTCCACACGGTTGGCGGGCTGTTCGCTCGTATAGACCGAGATGGAGCATTCGCTGCCATCCTTCTTCTGCGAGATGATGGATGGCCTGACGGTGCATTCCAGGAAATGGGTGGGGCTGACGTATGCTCCAGCAATGAGGTTGACGAGTGTGGATTTTCCCGACTTGACTGGTCCGACGACGATGACGATGAAGGTGCCGTTGAGATATTCCATCGAGCGGTTTTCGGCTTTGTGCAACTGATGGATGATGCCGGGGCATGAAGCGAGGTTATCGGTGTAGGTAGCCGAGAGTTGGGCGATACCTTGGGCCACAATCTCGCATTGGTTATGGAGTATTTTCTCTTCTTTTGTCATGGTGGAGGCATGTGAGGTAAAAGCAGATGCTGGTAGGCTGATGCAGGAAGTGGGGTGGGGCTGTTGGCACCCTTTCAGGCCGCTAAGTTAAGGAAAAAAAAGCAAACCTGCAAGTTTTCCGGTTATAATGATAGTGGTGGTGCATATAAGCAAAGGCCACATCCAGAGGATGTGGCCTTCGGTATTCGTGGCTCAAAAGACTTACGCCATGCTGTTGATTTGGCGCGAGAGGCTGGCCTTCAGGTTGGCAGCCTTGTTGCGGTGGATGATATTTGTCTTGGCCAATTTGTCGAGCATTTTCTGCACGGTGGGATAGAGCTTCGCAGCTTCTTCCTTATTGGTCATGGCACGAAGTTTGCGCACCGCGTTGCGCATTGTCTTGGCGTAATACTTGTTGTGAAGCTGGCGCTTCTTGTCCTGGCGGATTCTTTTGAGGGATGATTTGTGGTTTGCCATCGTTTTGTTTCCTTTTTTTTTATGTTTTTGCAGTCCATAGCAGAGTCGAACTGCTCTTTAGAGAATGAAAATCTCTCGTCCTAACCGATAGACGAATGGACCGTTGACTTAAATTGCGGATGCAAAGGTACTGCTTTTTGAGTAATCCTCCAAATTTTAAGATGAATTTTTTCAAATATTATCTGTTTTTGTAATTTTTGAGGGCAGAATCTTTGCTTTTTTCGCATTTTGGTGTACCTTTACACCCATGTTGATGGTTCGGACAAAGGCTGTGGTGCTTCGCTCGGTGAAGTATGGCGAGGGTGCGCTGGTGGTGGATATGCTCACCGAGCAGCAGGGCAGAGTGTCTTTTATGGTGAAGGTCACCAAGTCGTCGCATGGGAAGATGAGGCGTCAGTTCTTCATGCCCCTCACGCTGGTGGAGGTCGATTTCGACTACCGTCAGCGCTCGTCGCTTCAGCGCATCCGCGACATCCGCATATCACAGCCCCTGCCGTCACTGGGCATGGACCCGGTGAAAATCTCCATCTCGCTCTTCATGGCGGAGTTTCTGTGCCACGCCACGCGCGACGAGCATCTCAATGAGCCGCTCTTCCAGTTTGTGTCGTTCAGCCTGCAGTGGCTCGATGGTGTGGAGCGTGGCTTTGCCAATTTCCACCTTGTATTTATGATGCGCCTGTCGCGCTTTGTGGGCTTTTTCCCCAATACCGACGAGCGCGAGGGTCGTTATTTTGATTTGCTCAATGCCTGCTTCACCTCGTCGGTGCCCCCTCACGGCCATTTCCTTGCTCCTGCCGAGGCATCGAAAATAGGGATGCTGCTTCGTCTGAGTTATCAAACGATGCACCTCTGTGCGATGTCGCGCGAGGAGCGCAACCGTTGCACAGAGGTGATTTTGGAGTATTACCGGCTTCATGTGCCAGGTTTCCCGGCGCTGAAGTCGCTTGATGTGCTCAGGCAGCTATTCGATTAAGCCAGCAGTCGCTTGACCACTGCCGAGATGGTGCGTCCGTCGGCCTGCCCGGCAAGTTGTTTGCTGACGATGCCCATGACGCGTCCCATGTCCTTCATTCCGGTTGCCCCGGTCTGTGCGATGGCTTCGCGCACGGCGGCTTCTATCTCGGCCTCTCCGAGCTGTGGTGGCAGGTAGCTCTCGATGACTGCCACTTGTGCCAGTTCGCCGTCGGCCAGGTCCTGGCGGCCCTTCTGTGTGAAGATGGCAGCCGCCTCGCGGCCCTGCTTGGCCAGTTTCTGAATGATTTTTATGGCGTCGGCGTCGGCCAGCGTGTCGTTGGCTCCGGGAGCGGTCTTGGCTTCGATGAACACCTTCTTGATGTTGCGAAGGGTCTCGAGCCTCACTTTGTCGCGTGCCTTCATGGCAGCCTTGATGTCTTCGCTGATTTGGTCGTAGAGTGTCATGTCAGAATACTATTTTAGTGCTTGATGAGCCAGTGTCGGTAGGCTCTGGTGTCTCGCCGCCGTTGTTGCCGCCCGATGAGATGCGCAAGATGTCCTCGAGGGTTTTGCGGTTGCGGCGGTATGTCGGCGTGCTCTCCACGGCGAGGATGACATCCTCGTTGTCGAGGTCTTCCTGCTTGAAGAAGAAGATGAGGGGGCGGCGCTTGTGGATGGAGGTGTTGTTCTCGTCGTTGTAGTAGCGCTGGCGCCGGAGGTCGCGTTTGTCGCGGTCCTCGGCATCGGCAGCGATTTTCGATGGGTCGATGGGTTTCTTGGTGTGTCCTGCCATGCCGTCGACATGCTCGATGCCGAAACCTGTGGCAAGGATGGTCACCTTGACTTTCTTTCCCATCTCGGGGTCTACGGCGAGTCCCCATTTGATTTCGAAGTCGTCGCCGAATTTCGCCATGAAGTCGTTGACGTCGTTCATCTCCTCCATCATCAGTCCACCAATCTCCTTGTCCTCGCAGAAGGTGATGCTGAGCAGGATTTTCTTCGAGTTGAACACATCGTTGTCGTTGAGCAAAGGTGAGTGGAGTGCATCCTCGATGGCACGCTTCACACGGCCCTCGCCCTCGCCGTATCCTGTACTCATGATGGCCACTCCGCCATCCTTCAGCACGGTGCGCACATCGTTGAAGTCGAGGTTGATGAGTCCGTGGACGGTGATGATTTCGGCGATGCTCTTGGCTGCGATGCTCAGTGTGTCATCGGCTTTTCCGAAGGCATTCATCACGGAGTAGTCGGGATAAATCTCGCGCAGGCGCTCGTTGTTGATGACGAGCAGGGCGTCGACATGCTTTGCCATCTCCTCCACGCCGTCGAGAGCCTGGTCGATCTTGTTCGGGCCCTCGAATTTGAAGGGTATGGTGACGATACCTACGGTGAGGATGCCGAGCTCCTTCGACACCCGTGCGATGACGGGTGCTGCTCCGGTTCCGGTACCTCCGCCCATTCCGGCAGTGATGAACGACATCTTGGTGCCGTCGTTGAGCATGCGTCGGATGTCGCTCTCGCTTTCCTCGGCAGCCTTGCGTGCTTTCTCGGGACGGTTACCGGCTCCGAGTCCCTCTTTACCCAGCTGGATGTGTACGGGCACTGGTGAGTCGTTGAGCGCCTGACGGTCGGTGTTGCAGAGGACGAATGTGACATCGTGTATGCCCTCGCGGTACATGTGGTTGACGGCATTTCCGCCGCCACCGCCCACACCGATGACTTTGATGATGCAGTTCTCTTTTGGCAGGTCCTCGAAGTCAAGGCCTTTGGGTTTATCTTTGTCTGACATAGATGTTTCTGATTTTATGTTTGAAGTGTTGATGTGATACTTTTAGCCTCTGTTGTCGTCCTCGGCTTCTTCCGAGATGAGTTTTTTGATGAATTCGCTGCTCGATTTCTTGATGCGTGAGAAGAGTCCGCCTTTGTTGCGCTCAGCAGCCTCTTGCTCGGCCCTTGCGCGTTCCTCGCGTTCGCGCTGAGCTGCCTGTGCGTCCTCGTCGGCCTTGCGGCGTCGCTCATCCTCGATGCGTTTTTTCTCAGCCGGTGTCATGACCACTCCGGTGTCATTGGGCTTGGGAATTTTCGTGGTGGGGATGTCGCTTCCGGGCACGTCGAAGAGGTCGGTCTTCGGTGTGATGATGGAGCCGGCGCAGTTCATGTCGCCTTTGGCGAGCAGTCCGAGTGCGGTGTTCATCATGCCGTTGCGTGCGGTGATGCTTGGGTCGGACGAGGTGACGGTCTGCTGCACGCTTCCTGCGATGCGTATTTTCTGGCTTCCGGTGCAGATGGTGAAAGCCTTCTTGATTTCGGGCATGTTGGAGCCACCTCCGGTGAGGATGATACCTCCAAGGAGTTTGTCGCTGTACTCCTGCGGCACTTGGTACCAGACGTTCTCGATGATTTCGTTGACACGTGCTTCGACGATGTTGACGAAGGTGAGGAGGTCGACGCTTCTCTCGTTGTCGAGGGCGATGGTCTTTCCCGACTCAATGTTTGCCACGTCGGTGTAAGCCGATGCGTGCTCGATTTTGAGCTTCTCAGCCTCGCTCTCCTCCATCTGCAGCGATGCGATGTCTTTGGTGATGTTGTTGCCTCCGAGTGGGATGACGGAGAGGTGTCGTAGGATGTTCTTGGTATAAACCGATACGGTGGTGGTGTCGGCTCCGAGGTCTACGAGAAGGCATCCGCTGCGTTTCTCGGCCTCGGTGAGCACGCTGTGTGCCAGGGCGATAGGTGCGAGATACATCTCGGCGATGGAGATGTTGGCTTTCTCAAAGCATTTGTTGAGGTTGCGGTAGAAAGACTTTCTGCAGACGATGTTGAGGAAATTGCCCTCAATCTTGTTGCTCTGGATGCCGACGGGGTCGATTTGGAACTGTGTGCCGACTTTGTACTCTTGTGTTGCTGCATCGAGGATTTCAAGGTCGGGATATGCGGTGCTTCGGTTGTTGTCCATCAGCTCGTTGATGATGTCCTGAGAGATGATGGTGTCTTCGGGAAGTTCCTTCACACTGTTGTTTCTTATGCAGCGGATGGACTGTCCTCCCACTCCCACATAGACCTGCGAGATTTCCGACTTGAGGAGCTGTTTGAGTTTCTTGATGATGTTTGTCAGACAAACACATGTCTTGTCGATGTTGTAGACCACGCCTTTTCGGATGCATGACGTGGCGTCCTCCCTGACGACGGCGAGCACTTGTATGCTCCCGTCCATGCTCTTCTTTCCGGCGATGCCGGTGATTTTCGAAGAGCCCAATTCAATAGCTACGATGAATTCTTTTCCTGCCATATTGCTGATATGCTATGTTGTTTTTACGATGGGTTTGTAGTTGTTGTGAGGGTTTCAGAGTTCTTCTTCTTGTTCTGCTGCTTCGTTGTGCTTGTGCTTGCTTTTCCTGCAGATGACTTGGTTGTCGAACTCCATGTCGATGTAGTCGTATTTGTTCCAGCCCACTTGGTTGAGGCCATATTGGTAGAACTTGTCGAGCCTTGCGAGTTTGAAGTCGATGAATCGCTTGATGGCTCTCTCGCGGCGTGTCTTGTCGTTGTTCTCGGGCAAGCGTCCCAGGCACACGATGTGCTGTCCGATGCGTGTGACAAGCTCCATGTTCTTGTCGGGGAGGATGTTGATTTGCTCCACCTGGTTTTTCCACAGTTCACTTTCCATGATGTGCTTGCTTGCCGGTGCGACATAGTTCTGTGCATACCATTTGCTGATGTTGCCTGTGGCGATGATGAGGTCGGAGGTGTATCGCCCGTTCTCGATGATGTTGCATTCGGTGTCGAGATAGTAGTCCTCGCTGTCGGTCTTCACCCTGAGTAGCGGTAGGCGCTGTGTGACGGTGATGCCCACGTTGCCGTCCTCTGTCTTGTAGCATTGCACGTTGTCGATGAAGGTGTTGGCCTTGAGGGTGTTCTCGATGGCTCTGAGGTTGATGTCGTCGAGTTTCTTGCCTTTTGGGTATAGTCCTTTCTCTGTGAGGAGTCTTTTCACCTCGAGTGCGCTGAGGAAACCGCTGGAGTCCTTGTCGGCAATGGTGATTTGCACGCGTGTGCAGTTGATGCCCGACCTGTCGGGCCGGTTGAACGAAGTCACCGCCAGGACGATGTAGGCTGCCAGGACGATGTCGAGCGCCACAAAGACTGTCTTTTTCCAGTTGATGTACATTTACTTGGTCTTGATGATGTCGGCTATCTGGTCGGTGTAGTTGTCGAGGTCGCCTGCCCCGAGTATGATGAGCACGTCGAAGTCGCGTGATGCGACGTAGTCGAGCACGTCGGCCTTCTTGATGAGGTGTCTCTCCACGCCAGGCTTGAGGTGGTCGTAGATGAGTTTTGATGTAACGCCCTCGATGGGTTCCTCGCGTGCGGGGTAGATGTCGCAGAGCACCACCTCGTCGAGGAGGCTGAGGCTGTCGGCGAACTCGAGGTAGAAGTCGCGTGTGCGTGTGTATAGGTGTGGCTGGAAGAGCGTGGTGAGCTTGCGGTGTGGGTAGAGTTCGCGAAGGCTCTTGGCGCTCTGCATGATTTCCGTGGGGTGATGTGCGTAGTCGCTGAGCACCACATGGCGCTTGTCGCGCACCTTGAAGTCGAAGCGGCGCTCCACGCCTTCGTAGGTCGCCATAGCGCTGCGAAGTTCGTCGGCAGTGCATCCGCAGAGCTGTGCCATGGCCATGGCGGCTACGGCATTCTCGATGTTGATGGGCACGGGCTGCCCGAGCTGGATGCCTTCGACGGTCTCGATGGGCGATGCCAGGTCGAATGATATTTCTCCGTCGGCAATGACGATGTTCTGGGCATGGAAGTCACCCTCGTCGCGGCTGTAGGTGTATGTCGCCACGCCGTCGGCCACTGCTGGCTGCATCTCGAGTCCGGTGTGGATGATGAGTGCCCCGCCGGGCTGGATGAGGGTGGTGTAGTGGCGGAAACCTTCGAGATAGGCCTCCTTCGTACCGTAGATGTCGAGGTGGTCGGGGTCGGTGGCGGTGATGACGGTCATCCATGGCCGGAGCCAGTGGAATGAGCGGTCGTATTCGTCGGCCTCGATGACCACGTAGTCGCTCGACGAGAGGATATGGTTGGTGCCATAGTTCTTGACGATGCCTCCGAGGAAGGCGTTGCAGTCGAGATGGCTCTGGTGCATGATGTGTGCGCACATCGACGAGGTGGTGGTCTTGCCGTGTGTTCCAGCCACGCAGAGCCCCTTGTGCGTGTTGGTCAGTGTGCCGAGCACCTGGGCACGCTTCTGGATTTCGAAACCGTGCTCGCGGAAATAGGTCAGCTCGCTGTGGTCGTTGGGGACGGCGGGTGTGTACACCACGAGTGTGCTCTCGCGCTGGAGGCATGCTTCGGGGATGAGGTCGGTGCTGTCGTCGTAATGCAGCAGCATGCCTTCCTCCTCGAGCCGTGTGGTGAGTGCCGACGGTGTCTTGTCGTAGCCTGCCACGGTGAGACCTTGGTGGAGGAAGTACCGTGCGATGGCACTCATGCCGATGCCGCCGGCACCAATGAAATAGACTGACTTGATATTTTTTGCTTCCATCATTTACCCTTTTGAGCTTGTTTCTTTGCCATTTCTATCACTCTGACGGCGATTTCCTCTGCCGAGCGGTGCTTGGCCAGTTGCAGGATGTTTTGGCTCAGGCTGCTGAGCTTCTCCTTGTCGGCGACGGTTTGCAGTGCGGTGTCGAGGAGTATGTTGCATGCATCGGCGTCGGGAACGTATATGGCTGCGTCTTTCTTCACCAGTGCCATGGCGTTGTGGTACTGGTGGTTCTCAGCCACATTGGGCGAGGGGACGAGGATGACGGGCTTGGCGAGGAGGCAGAATTCGGAAATGCTTCCTGCTCCTGCACGGCTCACCACGAGGTCGGCCGCCTTGTATGCTGCACCCATGTCGCTGATGAAGTCGGTGACATGGAGGTTGGGCACCGGTGCTTCCTTTGCGAGCCGTGCCTTGATTTCGTCGTGGTAGTATTTTCCGGTCTGCCACAGTATTTCCACGTCGCTCTGCCTTACTTTCTCGAGGTGCTGCAGGACGCTCTCGTTGAGTGTCCTTGCTCCGAGGCTTCCTCCGACGATGAGTATGATGGGTTTGGCGGGGTTGAGTCCCAGTCCCGTTGCTGCCTCGTCGTGTGTCTTGTCGTAATTGAGCAGAGCCTGGCGCACGGGGTTGCCCAGGTTCTCGATTTTATCGGCGGGGAAGAATCGCTCCATGCCGTCGTATGCCACGCAGATGCGCTGCACTTTCTTGGAGAGCAGTTTGTTCGTCACTCCGGCAAAGGAGTTCTGCTCCTGGATGAGGCACGGTATTCCCATGCCTGCGCACTGGTTGAGCGTGGGTCCGCTGGCGTATCCTCCCACACCCACTGCTGCATGTGGTGCGAAGTCGCGGATGATGCGCCGCGCCATGCGCTGGCTCTTCCACAGTCGCCACAGCACGGCGATGTTTCGTAGCAGGTGCTTGCGGTCGAATCCGCTCACCGGAAGGCCTTTGATCTCATATCCGGCAGCAGGCACGCGCTGCATTTCCATCCTTCCCTCTGCTCCCACGAAAAGTATTTTTGCATCGGGCTCAAGTGCTTTTATGGCATTTGCAATGGATATGGCAGGGAAGATGTGGCCTCCCGTGCCGCCTCCGCTGATGATGAATCTTAGTGGTTGGCTCATATTCTTGTTTTAAACTGCAAAATTAGCGTTTTTTTTTCTCTTACCGTAATTTTTCAGGTGTTTTTTGACGCCCTTTTCTTCTATTGGTTACACTGTGGCAGGGGCTGCACTGTCGGAGGTTGTTCTGACATCTTTTTTCTTAGCCGAGATGCTGACGCTGAGAATGACCCCGATGTAGATACAGTTGATGATGGTGGACGTGCCTCCCTTGCTGATGAGTGGCAGCGGCTGGCCTGTGACGGGTGCGAGTCCCACGGCGACCATCATGTTGAACATGGCCTGGAAGACGAGGAGCAATGCGAGCCCCATCACCAGGAAGGCGGGGAAGTTGTTGGCGCATCGGTCGGCGATGCGTCCTGCGCGCCAGAGGAGGAAGATGTAGAGGAACATGACGAAGATGCCCCCTGCCAGTCCCAGTTCCTCGATGATGATGGCGTAGATGAAGTCGGAGAATGCCTGTGGGAGCAGGTCGCGCATCTCTGAGTTGCCTGGCCCTTTCCCCACGCCCTCCGACGAGGCGATGGCGATGTTGGAATAGCCCACCTGTGCGTCCTTGTCGAGGTCGAACTCCTCGGGTGGCACGTCGTTGCTGCTGAGGAACTTCAGGATACGTCCTTTCCATGTGCCAGTGCGGTGGAAGATTTTCTCCAGTGAGCTCTCGTTTTTCGCCGCTGCCGCCGTTGTCTGCTCCGTGAGGCTGTTCTTCCCGTCGGGTGCCTCTTGCGTCTTTCCCACGAGAAGGATGAATGCCAGTCCGAAAGCGCCGAACAAAGCCACGATGCCTATGAGCTTGCCGATTTTCCTCAGCGACACATGTGCGTAGAACATCATGCACACCACCACCATGCCGATGAGGGCTGCTGTGGAGAGGTTCTCGAGCATGATGAGGAACATGAGCGGGCATGCGATGGTGAGGACATAGCTGAATGCTTTTTCCTCTGCTCCCTCGTCGGTCTGCATGGCGCTGAGGATTTGTGCCACGGCGAGCACGATGGTTCCTTTGGCTATCTCCGACGGCTGGAACTGAATTCCGAGTATCGACATCCACCGCTGTGCGCCATTGGTGACCTGCCCCGCCACGAGCACCCATAGCAGGGTGATGAGCGAAATGATGAGCAGGAAGATGGTGCATACTTTGAAGTATTTGCAGTCGATGTTCTGCACCACCACCATGAGCACCACCCCTGCGGCGAGGATGACACCATGCTTGGTGAGCGGAGCCCAGTAGTTGGTCTTGTCGTAGGTGAGGGTGCTGCTCGAACTGAACACTTCGATGAGGCTGATGACGCATAGGAAGAGGAAAATCATCCACACGACTTTGTCGCCCTTGAAAATGTTGCTGATGGAAAACTTCATGTTGTGGTGTTTGTGCTTGTTAGAGTGCTCTTACGAGTGATTTGAACTGCTCGCCTCTGTCCTCCATGTTTTTGAAGAGGTCGAAGCTTGCGCAGCACGGGCTGAGAAGTACGGTGTCGCCAGGCTGTGCGAGTTCGTAGCATGCTGCCACGCAGTCGGCCATGCTGTGTGTGTCGCGTATGGTGACGCCGAGGTTGTCGAAGTTGTCATGGAGCTTCGTGTTGTCGGCACCGAGGAAGACCACGGCGCGGCATTTCTGGCGCACCAGGTCGAAAATGACGCTGTAGTCGTTGCCCTTGTCCTTTCCTCCGACGATGAGCACGGTGGGCGTGGTCATGCTTTCGAGGGCATACCAGCAGGCATCCACGTTGGTGGCTTTCGAGTCGTTGACGTAGAGCACGCCGCGAACGGTGGCGACACGCTCCAGCCGGTGCTCCACACCGGGGAAGTCGCTGAGGCTCTTGCGGATATACTCCTTGCGTACCCCGGCGATGTTGGAGGCGATGCCGGCGGCAAGTGAGTTGTAGATGTTGTGCTTTCCGGTGAGGCTGAGCTCCTCCTGCTCCATGTTGAAGGGCGTTGGCCGCTCGATGCAGTACTTGCCTTCCTCGATGTATCCGATGGAGCCATGCTCCTTCAGTGCGGAGAAGGGGTACTGTATGGCCTTGATGTCGTATTTCTCCAGTTCCCGTCGGATGATGGGGTCGTCGTTCCAGTAGATGAAGCTGTCGTCGCTCGTCTGGTTCTGGATGATGCGCATCTTCGCGTCGACGTAATTCTGCATGCAGTTGTCGTAGCGGTCGAGATGGTCGGGGGTGATGTTGAGCAGGATGGCGATGTTGGCGCGGAAGTCATACATGTTGTCGAGCTGGAAGGAACTCAGTTCGATGATGTAGTACTCGTGCGGGTCCTCCGCCACCTGGAGTGCCAGGCTGCGGCCGATGTTTCCGGCAAGGCCGGCGTCGTATCCGGCCGACTTGAAGATATGGTAGATGAGCGACGTGGTGGTGGTCTTTCCGTTGCTTCCGGTGATGCAAATCATCTTGGAGTCGGTGTACCGTCCTGCGAACTCTATCTCGCTGATGATGTGTATGCCCTTTGCGATGGCTTTGGCCACGACGGGTGCCGTGTCGGGGATGCCGGGGCTTTTGATGATTTCGTTGGCGTCGAGGATGCGTTCCTCGGTGTGATGCCCCTCCTCCCACTCTATGCCGTGGTTGTCGAGCAGGGTCTTGTATCTGTCTTTTATGGCCGACATGTCGGATACAAACACGTCGAACCCTTTCTGCTTGGCCAGGACAGCGGCGCCGGCTCCACTCTCACCGGCACCCAGTATGGCTATTTTCTTCTTTTCCATATTCTATTGTCAATCAATCAATTAATAATATTATTCTTGCTAATGTGTGTTGTCGTAAGTGTATTCCAATCAATTGTCCCTTATAGGGAAAGCCTTTTTGGGGCGTGGGGTTTCACAACCCGGTGGTTCAGACCGCTCAGCGTATCTTGAGCGTGATGATGGTGATGGCAGCCAGGATGATGGAGGTAATCCAGAACCGCACGGTGATTTTCGTCTCGTGGAACTGCCGTTTTGGCCAATTCCTGAGGATGTAGTGGCTGTTCTCGTCGAGCTGGCTGTCGAGTTTTCTGAAGTTGTCGTGTATGGGTGCTGCACGGAAGATGCGCACGCGCTTTCCCTTTCGCTTCATGAGTTTGAAGTAGCCTTGCTGCATGAGCACGCTGAGGCTCTCGACGAAGAAGATGCCGCAGAGGATGGGCAGCAGCAGTTCCTTGTGGATGATGATGGCTCCCACGCCGATAATGCCTCCAATCATAAGAGATCCTGTGTCGCCCATAAACACTTGCGCGGGGTATGAGTTGTACCACAGGAAGCCAATCATGGCGCCGATGAAGGCGAAGAAGAAGACCACCAGTTCCTGCGACCCAGGGATGTACATGATGTTGAGGTAAGATGCGAATTCAATATGGCTGCTGACGTAGGCGAAGACGCCGAGCGCCGTTCCTATGATGGCGGAGTTGCCCGCGAGCATGCCGTCCATGCCGTCGTTGAGGTTGGCACCATTGCTCACTGCAGTCACCACGAGGATGGTGATGATGACGAAGAGCACCCATCCGGCAGCATGCTTGTAGTTGCCGAGGAACTCGAAGGGCTTCGAGTAGTCGAGGTTATGGTTCTTGACAAATGGGATGGTGGTGATGGTCGATTTCTCTGGCTCCGACTTGTGTGTGACGAGGCTGTTGCCATCGGTCTTCTCCACAATGGTGGTCTGGTTGATTGTCGCATCGGGGCTGGCCCACAGTGTGAGTCCCACCACCAGGCCGAGCACCACCTGTCCGATGAGCTTGTACCTTGGTTTCAAGCCGTCCTTGTCTTTCTTGAAGTTCTTGATGTAGTCATCGATGAAGCCGATGAGACCCAGCCATGCCGTGGTGACAATCATGAGGATGAGGTAGATGTTGCGCATGCGCCCGAACAAGAGGATGGGCAAGAGGATGGAGACGATGATGATGATGCCTCCCATTGAGGGCACTCCTTTTTTCTGAATGCCGAAGGGGTCTATCGACCTGTCGCGCTGCACTTCGCAGTAGTTCTTGCGCTTCATGTAGACGATGAATTTCTCGCCGAACCATGCTGAGATGATGAGCGAGAGGATGAGAGCCGCCAACGCTCTGAACGAGATGTAGTGCCATATGTGTGCGCCAGGGATGTCGAACTGCTCAAGAAATCTGAAGATGTAGTATAGCATTGTTGTTGGGTTTTTGTGATTCTAATCTTAGTGGTTGACTGGTAGGCTCACTCTCCGTCGGCCGTTATGCCGAAGATTTTCTGGAGTTCCTCCCTGTCGTCGAAATGATGCTTTACGCCGCGTATTTCCTGGTAGTCCTCGTGTCCTTTTCCCGCCACGAGCACCACGTCGCCACGCTGTGCCATCATGCATGCTGCGCGGATGGCCTCGCGTCGGTCGACGATGGTGAGCACCTTTCGTGCCTGCTGGGGGGTGAGTCCGGCGAGCATGTCGTCGATGATGGCTTGCGGCTCCTCGAAGCGAGGATTGTCGCTGGTGATGATTACCTTGTCGCTTTGTCTCACCGCCTCGCGTGCCATGAGTGGCCGTTTGCCCTTGTCGCGGTTGCCTCCTGCTCCGCACACCGTGATGACCTTGCCCTTGCCGTTGAGCACCTCGTGGATGGCTCTGAGCACGTTGTCGAGCGCATCGGGCGTGTGTGCGTAATCGACGATGGCGGTGAATCCCTCGGGTGAGTGTACGGGCTGTAGCCGCCCGCTCACGCTGTGCAGCGTGCTGAGCACGACGAGTATTTCCTCGGGCTGCTTGCCCAGCATCCGTGCCGTGGCATAGACGGCGAGCAGGTTGCTCACGTTGAACTTCCCGATGAACTGGACGCCTACCTCCCGTCCGTCGATTTCCAGGTACATGCCTTCGAAATGGCATTCGAGCAGGCGGGCCCTGAAGTCGGCCATGCGCTGTGTGGAGTAGGTCTTCACCGTGGCCTTCGTGTTCTGCACCATCACCATGCCGTTCTTGTCGTCGGCGTTGATGATGGCGAAGGAGCCTTTTGGGAGGCTGTCGAAGAACGCCTTCTTGGCATCGCGGTAGTTCTCGAACGTGCCGTGGTAGTCGAGGTGGTCGCGTGTGAGGTTGGTGAAGATGCCTCCCTCGAAGCGCAGCCCCCCGATGCGATGCTGGTGTATGGCGTGGCTGCTGCACTCCATGAACACGTACTCGCATCCGGCGTCGGCCATGCGTGCCAGCAGCTGGTTGAGCTGGATGGGGTCGGGTGTGGTGTGTGTGGCAGGCACAGCCTCGCCGTCGATGTAGTTGCACACCGTGGAGAGGAGTCCGCACTTGTGCCCCATGGCCCGCATCATATTATATAATAAGGTGGCGATGGTGGTTTTGCCATTGGTGCCTGTCACCCCCACGAGATGCAGTCGTGTGGAGGGGTTCCCGTAGAAGGTGGTGGCGATGATGCCTGTGTTTGCTTCGGTCGATGTCACCGCGACGTAGGTGACACCCTCGGCGGTCTCATCGGGGATTGTCTCACAGACGATGGCGGTGGCGCCCAGTTCCACGGCTTTCCCGATATACTGGTGCCCGTCGGTCTGTGTGCCTCTGACGGCGATGAAGAGGAAGCCTGGCTTTACCTGGCGTGAGTCGATGCATACGCCGCTCACGTCGATGCCGGTATCTCCTACGATGGCGGTAGGCTTGATGTTGTTGAGTAACTGACTCAGTATCATGATGTTTTCTGTTTATATAGCGTATTTTAATCGTATTCCAGTTGGAGCATGCATAGCGAACCGCTCTGCACCTTCACGCCAGGGTGTATGCTCTGTGCGATGACCTTTCCCCTGCCTTTGAGTTGTGTGTGCAGTCCTAAGTGCTCGAGCACATATACAGCGTCGCGTGCGCCCATGCCCACCACTCTTGGCATCACGTTGTCGCCCTCCTGCAGTGTCTGCGTCAGCGTGTACTCATTTCCCGAGTGTGTGGCATGTCCCCAGAAGGGGTAAATGCCGTTTGAGGTTGCCCATTTGTTGCGTGTGCGGTATCCGAGGTGCTCGAGGACGACGCTTGCCGAGCCGAGGTTGCCGTTCATCACCCATGGTGTTCTCGACTTCACGCTGTCGCGTGCGTGCTCGATGTCCATGTTGAGGTTGTGAGCCATGATGCCCTCCGAGATGTTGTGGAAGACCCATCCGCTCATGGTTCCTCCCGATGCGGGCAGTCCGGGCTTCTGCAGGCAGACGATGCAGCTGTAGCGCGGCTCGTCGGCGGGGAAGTACCCGACGAAGCTGACGAGGTAGTGCATGACGCCGCTCTTGTAGCCTCCGTGTCCTTTCGAGATTTGCGCCGTTCCGGTTTTTCCTGCGACGGCGAAAGACTCCGAGCGTGCCTTCTTTCCCGTGCCCTGTGTGACCACTTTTCGCAGCATGTCCTGCACCTTGGCGAGGGTCGTGGGGCTGCATATTCTCTCTTTGAGCACTTCAGGCTGGTATTCGCTCACCACCTCGCCCTCGCAGAGCACTCGTTTGACGAAGCGCGGCTTCATCATCCGTCCTCCGTTGGCGATGGCGTTGTAGAAAGCGAGTGTGGATATGGGTGGTATCTGTGTCTCATAGCCGATGCTCATCCATGGCAGCGTCGTGCGGCTCCAGTTGGTGAACTGTCCGCGTGAGTTGCGCTTCGGCATCCTCACCCTCGGCGTGGTGGCTCCGGTGATGGGTATCTGCAGGTCGGCGGCGATGCCCACCCTGTGCAGTCCCTCGACGAAGCGCTCGGGGTTGGAGCGGTAACTCTCGTCGATGACACGGCTGATGCCGATGTTGGAACTCACCTGCAGTGCCCGGCTGAGTGTGATGCGGCCGTAGCCTCCCGATGCACGGTTGTGGTCGTTCATCTGTGCGGTGTACATCTTGTACTGTCCGTTCCCGGTGTCGACGATGCGCGAGGTGTCGGCCACGCCGTCGTCGAGAGCCACCATCACCGATGCTGTCTTGAACACCGAGCCGGGTTCCAGCAGGTCGGCGACGGCATGGTTGCGCATCTCGCGGTATTGCCCGTCGCTGCCCTTCTCGAGGTTGACGATGGCCTTGACGTCGCCCGTGGCGACCTCCATGACGATGGCCACGCCGACATCACCGTTGATGAGTTTGAGCTCTTCCTCCACGGCTTTCTCGGCGATGTCCTGCATCTGCACGTTGATGGTGGTCTGGATGTCGTATCCGTCGGTAGGTGCCTCATCGACGAAGCTGACGAACTTGTCCATCACCTTGCGCTTGTGGATGCGTCCTTGCTTGCCGCGTAGTATGCTGTCGTACGACAGTTCGAGGCCGAATCGTGCGCTGTCTTTCGCACCATACATGTCGCCAACGGTGCGGTAAGCCAGGGTGCCGAAAGGTCTGCGGCGTGCGTTGTTCTCCTCGTAGTGGAACCCACCCTTGAGCTTGGGGAGATTGAAGACGGGGAGTTTCTTCACCCGCTGGAAAGTGTTGTAGTCGACGCGCTTGGGCCAGATGGACCAGTGTGGGCTCATCTTGGCATGTCCCTCCTCCAGGTCGCGCTTGAAATCCTCGGCCGATTTCTCAGGGAAGATGTCGTGCAGGCCCATGCAGATGCTGTCGACCTTGACTCTCCACAGCGAGTCTTTTTTCTCGCCGCCCACCTTGAAGTCAAAGTACATTTTGTATTCGGGTAGTGAGCTTGCCATCAGTTCGCCATCATCGCTGAGGATGTTGCCTCGGTTGGGGCTAACCGTCAGCGAGTCGAATTTCTTCTGTTTTGCCACCTCCATCCAGTAGTCGTGTCTCACGGTCATGATGTAAATGGCCTTGACGACTACCAAGATGCCTAAGATGGTCATCAAGGCGGCGATGTAGCTGTAGCGTGGTATGACCTTTTTATTGTTGAACTTGCTCATGATGTGCGTAGGCTTAGTTGGGGACGATGATGATGTATGGCGGCTGGTCGGCGGGGTGAATGGTGCTGTCGTTGTTGGCGCGCAGCATTTCCACCACGTGGCTCTCCCTGCACCTCTCAGTAAGCTCGCTCGAGAGCGACAGCGTCTTGTATTTCGACTTCTTCAGCTCTGTCGTGAGGTTCTCTATCTTGATTTGCTGCTTCTGGCAGTAGTAACGGTTCGACACGTAGAGTATGGCAAAGAAGGTGATGAGCAGGATGAGCCATACCTGTCGCCTGATGCCCTGTGTGTTGAGAATGTCGCCACCGAGGATGGACCTCAGTGTGAGCGATGCCGAGAAAGGTTTCTCGTCCTCGCGCGCGTTCTCTTCTATGACTTCTTTCAGGGTGGGGTGCGCAGGGTGCTCCTCGCCCTCTTCTTCTTCTGTCTCTTCTTCTGTGTCGTCGTCGGAGGCCATCACGCCTTCCGCCGTCATCTCATCTTCCTCCCCACTGGGAGTGCTGTCAGCCGCTTGTCCTGTTGCGGCAATAGCTTCTTGGGCGATGTTTTCTTCGGTTCTCATTTCCAATCCTTGGTTGTTCTTTCTTTTCTTCGTCTTATGGGCTGTGCCCTTCTGTCTCGTTTGTCTTGTCTGGTCTTGTCATGCCTTCTCGGCGATGCGTAGTTTCGCGCTTCTGCTCCTTGGGTTGGCCTCCAGCTCTTCTGCGCTTGGTGTCACCACCTTGTTGCTCAGGGGCCGCAGCGGTGCGTGGGTACGACCGAAGAAGTCCTGCTCCACACGGCCCTCGCTGTTGCCCGAGCGCATCACGTTCTTCACGATGCGGTCTTCGAGGCTGTGGTAGGTGATGACCACCAACCTTCCTCCGCTGCACAGCAGTTCGGTGGCAGCTGTCAGCATTTCGGCGAGTGCGCTCATCTCGTGGTTGACCTCGATGCGCAGTGCCTGGAACACTTTCGTCACCTCCTTCTTCTCGCGCTCGCGTGGGAAGAGCTTCGCCACGGCATCCACCAGTTGGGCGGTTGTGGCGATATGTGCCTTCGACCTTGCTGCCGCGATGGCTGCCGCCACCCTCCGCGCGTTGTGCAGTTCTCCGTAGAGGTGAAGGATGTCGGCAAGTCGCTCCTCGCTGTACCCATTCACCACATCGTCTGCACTGAGGCGTGCCTTCTGGTTCATCCTCATGTCGAGTGGTGCATCGAACCGGAACGAGAAGCCGCGGCTCTCGTCGTCGAAATGATGCCCCGACACTCCGAGGTCGGCCAGCACGCCGTCGACCGCATCGATGCCATGGTAGCGCATCCAGTTGGAGAGGTACCTGAAATTGCTCCTGACGAAGGTGAAGCGTGGCTCGTCGGCGGGGATGTTGCGCTCGCTGTCGCCATCCTGATCGAACCCGAAGAGGCGCCCCGCGGGCCCCAGGCGGCTGAGTATCTCCCTGCTGTGCCCGCCACCGCCAAAGGTGACATCGACATACACCCCGTCGGGACGGATGGCAAGGCCATCGACGCTCTCGTGAAGGAGGACGGGAGTGTGGTAGGGAAGCGTCATGTCGCTCATGGTGCTACCTCCTCTCCTGGAGAACACATGAGCTCCTCCAGCTCACGCCGGAAGTCATCGGGGGTGATGAACGGCTCGGCGGTGGAGGCACAGTTCCACATCTCGATGCAGTCGCCCATGCCAATGAAGCGGACGGTGTCGCTGATGCCGGCCCACTCAAGAAGGCGCTTCGGGATGAGGATGCGCCCGCTGCTGTCGAGGTTCACCATCTCCACGTCGCTCAGGAACTGACGGAGCAGCAGTTGGTGGCGCGGGTTCCAGCGGTTGACACGGCTGCGCAGCACAGCCATCATCTCATCCCACGACGATTCGGGGTAAAGCGTCAGGCAGGGCTGATAGACATCCTTGCGGAGCATGAGCGTGTCGGTGCCCATACTCTGAAGAGTCTTGCGGAAGGAAGCGGGAAGAAACACCCGTCCCTTCTCGTCTGTACGTGCCTCTATGTTGCCTAAAAGTCGCATGTTGTGTGACCATTTTTTCAAATCGGCTTCAAAATTACACATTTTCCCCCACTTTCCACCATTTCTCCCCACTTTTTTTCGAAAAAAAATTTGGGGTGCCTATTCGGCTTGTGAGGATATGATTTCTCTTAAAAAAAAGAGTCGCCAAAAGGTGGAAATCTTACAAAAAAAGCGAGGAAAAAAGGAAAAATGTAAGTTATCATGCATTTTCCTGAAAAAAAACTCATTTTTTGAAAAAGAAGGATTATTTTTGCAAGTTGTAAGCAAAAAACCGCATACGTCTTTACACCATGACAGAAATAACGGAGAAAACCATAGATATCGACAAGATACTTGCCGACAAGATGGGCAGCAAGGCGGGCAGGGTGCCTTCTTTTGCCCGCAACTGGCTGAGAAAGATACTCCATCAGGACGAGGTGAACCGGTTTCTCTGGGAGAGCCGCGACAAGGTGGGTGTGGACTGGCTTGAGGAGTGCGTGCGCTATCTCGACATGACCCTTCAGGTGGAGGGAGCCGAGAACCTTCCCAGCAAGGACGACGGACGGCGCTACACCTTCGTGAGCAACCACCCCCTCGGCGGTCAGGATGGCGTGGCACTGGGTGCCGTCATCGGGCGTCACTACGACGGGCACTTCAAATATCTCGTCAATGACCTGCTGATGAACCTCCCCGGCCTGGCCCCCCTATGCATCCCCATCAACAAGACAGGCAGCCAGAGCCGTAATTTCCCCGCCATGGTCAATGCCGGTTTCAGCAGCGATTACCACATGCTCATGTTCCCCGCAGGACTCTGCTCAAGGAAAATCAAAGGCGAGATACACGACTTGCCATGGACCAAGACGTTTGTCTCAAAAAGCATACAGACCCAGCGCGATGTGGTGCCCATCCATTTCAGCGGCCGCAACTCCGACCGTTTCTACCGCATCGCCAACATCTGCAAGATGCTGAAGCTGAAAGTCAATGTCGCCATGCTCTTCCTTGTCGATGAGATGTACAAAAACGTGCACAAGACATTCCGTGTCGCCATCGGAAAGCCTATTCCCTGGCAGACCTTCGACAAGTCGAAGACACCACTGCAGTGGGCACAGGAGGTGCAGAGGAAGGTTTACGAACTTTAAGAAATCCCCCATACCATGCAACAAATCATACCCCCCGTAGAAAAAGCGCTCATCAAGGCTGAACTGACCCCCGACAAGAGGCTCAGAATGACCAACAAGAGCCACAACCAAATCTTCATCGTCGATTATCATGACTCGCCTAATGTCGTCAGGGAAATCGGGCGGCAGCGGGAGGAAGTCTTCCGCGAGGCGGGGGGAGGCACCGGCAAGGAGCTCGACCTCGACGAATTCGACGTCATGGACAACTGTTACAAACAGCTCATCGTGTGGAACCCGGAAGAGGAGGAAATCATCGGAGGGTACCGCTACAAGCTGGGCAATAAGGTGGACTTCGACGAAAAAGGGCAGCCCATACTCGCCACGAGCCATCTCTTCCATTTCTCCGACCGCTTCATCAAGGACTTCCTGCCCAAGACCATCGAACTGGCACGCTCTTATGTCACCATACCCTACCAGAGCAGCCGGATGGGCTCGAAGAGCCTCTATGCCCTCGACAATCTGTGGGATGGGCTCGGAGCACTCACCGTCATCATGCCCGACGTCAAGTACTTCTTCGGGAAGATGACCATGTATCCTTCGTACAACAGACTCGGGCGCGACCTCATCCTGTTCTTCCTCAACAAGCACTTCGGCGACAAAGACAAACTCATCATCCCCATGAAGCCGCTGCTTGTCGAGAACGACCCGGAGATGCTCGCCAGCATCCTATGCAAGGACGACCTCAGGGAAGACTACCGCATCCTCAACACCGAAATCAGAAAACTGGGCATCAACATTCCGCCACTCGTCAATGCATACATGGGGCTCAGTCCCACCATGAGGATGTTCGGTACCGCCATCAACGATGGGTTCGGCGATGTCGAGGAAACAGGCATTCTCATCGCCGTCGACGAGATACTTGAAAACAAGCGCGTTCGCCACATCGACTCTTATATCCGGGAGCATCCCGAGGCCATCAAACTTCCCTCCGGCGACGTGGGGAAAATCCTCTCACAGGAACTCAACAAAGGCAATGGCCAATGAGCATCGTGTGCCGGCTGCTGTGTGCTCTCGTGGGCATGGCATTCCCAGTACTTCTCTGGGCCGGCGTTGCTGTGGCAGGCCCTCCCCTCGACCCAGCCCATCCCGTCGTGGTCTTGGGCGACCACTTCACCTACGACGGGAAGGACTGTCAGCTCGACAATCATCATTACCTTGTCGATGCCACGCTCGACAGTGTGGCAGCGGCATCCTGTCCTTACCTCTTCACGACATTCCAGGAAGCGGCGGCGCGTCTGAACGACGGCACCCCCGAGCAGCCCATGGTGGTCTATGTGGCACCGGGCGTCTATTGGATAGACGACCCCGACGACCCTGAAGTGAGGGTGGGGAAGGGTGGACGTGAACCCTTCGGCATGACGGTGCAGTGCCAGTACCTGCACCTCGTGGGCCTTAGCCACGACCCACGCAATGTGGTGCTCGCGGCACAACGGGGGCAGACACAGGGCGCGGTGGGCAACTTCACCATGTTCGACTTCCATGGCGACGGACTCGAGGTCAGCCAGCTCACCATGGGGAATTTCTGCAACGTAGACCTCGACTTCCCCCTCAAGCCCACCCTTGGACGGAAAAAGAGACATTCTGCCATCACCCAGGCACATGTGGCCTATTGCCATGGCGACAAGGTGGTGGCAAGAAACGTGCGTTTCATCAGCCGGCTCAACCTCAATCCCCTCAATGGGGCTCGGCGCATCCTCTTCGACAACTGCCATTTCGAATGCACCGACGATGCGCTCACAGGCAATGGTGTATACCTGCATTGCGATTTTGATTTTTACGGACAAAAGCCCTTCTATACCACATCGGGAACAGGAGCGGTGATGCTCGATTGCGACTTCCATGTGAAGAGCGACAACACCCGTGTGTATTTCTGCAAAGCCTCCGGTCCGCTGACGCTCATCGACTGCCGTTTCCACTCGCCGCAGCCCGTCTATGTGGGCTGGACGGCCTATCCGGCTCCCTGGCTGCGGTGCTACTACAGTCATGTCACGCTCAATGGCTCACCCATTGTGGTGGAAAGCGAGCATCCCGAAACATCGGTGTGCCTCGATGGTAAACCCCTGTTACAGACCTATAAAAACAATGCTGGCTATAACATCAACGGACTGCTTGCCGGCGACGATGGCTGGTGCCCCGCCCCGCAGACGCTGCCTGCCGCCACCCCCGGACCCACCTCGCTGCGACTCTCACCAGCCGAGATGGAAATGAGGGGCGGCGAGCGCCCACAACTCATCGGGATGCAACTGCGCAGGCATGGTGGCTATCTGTTGAGCGATTTGCCTCCAAAGATGGAGTGGCAGGTGCAGCAAGGTTTTGAAAAATATTTAAAGTTGGAGCACGAAGGCGAGACCGTGTCCCTCTCCTCGGACTACGATGAAGACACACCAATGGATATCACCGTCACCGCCACCACCACCGATGGACTCGTGGGAGCCATGCTGGTGCATCTCAGTGGGAAGCCCCTTCCCGCACCCACCCTTGCCCGTCCGCCACGCATCAAGGTGAAGGATGGAACGGCCATGCTCGACTACCGACTCGTGCCCGCTGGGCATGCCGACCAGTCGGTCGTGACATGGTATGCCGCAGGCAGTCCCTCGCCCGAGAAAGCCATCGTCATCGCAGAGAGCCACGGCGAACCACTGACGGCCCTTCCCCTGACCCAGGGCGACGTGGGCCAATGGCTGATGGCGGCGGTGGAGCCACGGCACGCACGCAGCGGCACCGGCGAGAGGCAATGGGCGGTCATGGCACGACCCGTAGGCAAGAAGCAGGTGCGGCCAGCGACGGTGCTGGAGACCGATTTCAGCTCCTTCCCCTGCCAGTGGCAGCCCGAGGTGAGAGAAGGCCGGTGGACCGTCGACGGCTACAAACCCGCCGACACCGAGGCCTATCCATGGACATTCGACAGGAGCAAACCCATGTGGGAGTATGGCGAGGGTTATAATGGCGCCGTGGGTAGCGGACTGCTGCAGGCACAGCGCGGGGCACGCATGATGTTCACCCCCGTCGTGCAGGATGAGGGCATGATGACCGTGGCGCTCGATGTCGACCCCACCAAGACCGCCGGACAAGGCTTCGGAAGCGCCACAGGGCAGTATATGGACGTGTGCCTGAAATTCGATACACGGACGCTTACTGGCTACGGCCTGCGCATCGTCCGCACCACCAAGTACGCCAAGGCCGTCGATTTCCTCCTCGTCGCCTACGACCATGGTCAAGTGAAGCCCCTCACAGCACCCATCAGCGCCACCTGCTACCGCACAGGATGCCACATCCGCCTGGCATACAAGGAAGGACGACTCACAGCATACGTCAGTACTGACACGCCGCTCCCACCCCCCGACGACCCCAACCTCCACACCGAGGTACAGCTCAGCGCCAGCGTGTCGGCATCGCCTTATTCTGGCTTCTGCCTGCAGCACACCGGCTCCTGTGGCGAGTCGACCACCATGCTACACCACCTCCGCCTGGAGTGGCCATCAATACAACTGGAATAACGTGCCCCAACCTTAACCAAAACTTGAATAACTATGTTGCAAAAGAAACAAATGGTATCAATCGGCCGGCGCAGAATGCTGGCGACCCTTGTGGCGATAGTGGCCATGGCTCTCTCATCGATGGCCAACGATGCCGTCTTTTTCGTCAACGGCAGCCATCTGGAACCCGTCATGGAGACCAACATCTCCGTAAAAAAAGAAATCCTGACCATCAACATCGGCGACGATGGTTTCGCCAATGTCGATGTGGACTATACATTCGTCAACAACGGACCGGACAAATGGGTGACGATGGGCTTCGAGGCCACGGCGCCCTATAACGATGGGAGCCCGCTCGACCGCAAGGGCATCCACCCACATATCGAGGACTTCTCCGTAGTGATGAACGGCGAGGCGCTCACCTACAGCAATGGCGTGGTGTTTGGCAGCGGTGACATGGAATATCTTCCCAAGGAGGTGCAGGAGAAACGCAAGGCGGGTCAGCACTTCATCCCCGTCGATTTCGACCGCTGGTATTATGACGAGGAAAACAGCGAGCGTCTGCACAACAAGCAGACCGATGAGTATGCCGCCTATGCCTATGCCTACTATTTCAAGGCCAATTTCAAGAGCGGTCAGAACAGCGTGCACCATACTTACCGCTACCGTCTCTCGTGTGGGGTCAGTCAAGCGTTTCTGCTCCCTTACTGGTTGGTGCCGGCCATGCGGTGGGCCAACCATCAGATTGACGACTTCACGTTGCGCATTAATGTGGTCAAGTGCACCAAGCACTTCGTCATCTACAATGCTCCCTTCGAAGGAACTCCCTTCAAAGTGACCAAAGGGAAGGGGAAGATGCGCGTGCTGAATACCAGCAATTTTGACGGGAATGAGTCGGTGGTGGAGGTGGTGCTGCGCGATGGCACGCTGGAATGGCACCGCAACAATTTCCGCACTGAGCACGACATGACGATACAGTCGGCAGATGTCCTCGCCTATGCCGTGGATTGGGGCAACAAGCCCAAGCCCATCTATTACGACAGCGGTCCTGGCTTCGCATGGTGGGATGCCTACGACGAATACTATCCCGGCAAGGGCACCAAGAAACAGCTCAGCGACTTCTCCGCACGCATCCGGCGCAACCTGCCCTATGCACACCGGGGCTATGTGTTCAAGGATGCCCAGCTCCGCAAGCTCTTCGAGTCGCAATGGTGGTATATGCCCGACCCCTCATGGCAACCCACTGGCAATTCGTTCAGCGAGCATGAACAGGAGTTGATAGAGAACTGTAATATGGATTTTTAGGTGGCGGATAATGTCGGCATCAGTGCTCGCCCGGCGCCTATCAGAATATTATTGTATGATCATCAAATAATCAATCTTAAGAACAAATGAAAAATATGAAGAAAATGGTTTTTCTTGCAGTCTTTATGGCTGCAGCTATGTCTTCCATGGCACAGCAGGTGAAGTATTCTATCAGTGGTACCTATGACAAAGAAGGAAAGAAAGTCTATCTGATAGACCAACTGACAGAAAGTGCTATCGACAGCATTGTCGTTGCCAACGGCAAATTCTCATTCAATGGCTCGGCCGAAAAGGATGCTCTCATGGGCATCCGTGCTGAGAGCGAACGTTGGACGACAATCTTCTTCAACGACGGCACGCCTGTGTCGGTCAATGTCAACGACAGTACACTGAAAGGTTCTCCGCTCAACGAGCGTCTTGTCAAGTACGATCTCGAGCAAGAGAAGCCTATGAAGGATCTGAGAGCCAGGCTCAGGCTGGATCAGTTGTCTGAGGCTGAAATAGAGGCTCATGGCGAAGAAATCATGGCTGAGATAAACAAAGTGACCGACGGACAGATTGCTTTTGCCAATAAGATATTCAAAGAGGAGAGCAACTCGCTGATACCTCTGCCTTTCTCCCAACTATATTTCTTCGACAATGGCGTGGAAGAATACGACGAGTTGGTCAAAAAGCAGTTGCCATTTACCTCTCATCCTTATTTTAAGAAGGCAAGAGACGAGGTGGCTGCGATGATGAAGCCCGAGGATGGTCCGAAGGCCGCCTTCATCGGTCAGCAGTTCACCGACTTGGAAATGGCCGACCCCGATGGCAAGATGCATAAAATCAGCGAACTTGTAGGTGAAGGGAAGTGGGTGCTCGTCGACTTCTGGGCTTCATGGTGCGGTCCCTGCCGTCAGGAAATGCCCAATGTGCTCGAAGCCTACAACAAGTACCACGAGAAGGGCTTCGAGGTGGTCGGCATCTCCTTCGACCAGAAGAAGGAAGCATGGGTGAAAGCCATCGAGCAAATCAAAATGCCGTGGCTGCAACTCTCCGACCTGAAGGGATGGAGTTGCGCCGCCGCCCCGGCCTATAAGATAGATGCCATCCCCGACAACATCCTCATCGACCCTCAGGGCAAGATTATCGACCGTGCTCTTCGCGGCAAGCCCTTGCATAAGCGCCTGGGGAAAATCTTCGGAGAGTAATCGGAAGAAAGGGGGGGCATGAGATGCTCCTTTCAGATATAGAAAAAGGTCGGGGACACGCTGTGGACCCCGACCTTTTTCTGGATGTACGGAATACGGTGACTACCTGACCACCTGGGTGAACACAGGGGCTTCGCCCTCTGCCACAGTGACGTAGACCTTCATCTCGCCTGGAGGAGGCGCCTGCTGGCCATCCTTGCGGGGAAGGTCGGTGGCGGTGAAGAGATACTCCACACCCCCGGCGATGGTGCGTGAAGCCACGGCGGTGGCTTTCGCCTGAATCATGGGATAGTCTTTCACGGCAGCATCGAAGATGGTGGACTCCTCAGCAGTCACGGGATGCGACTCGGGGAATGCCTCGGGCTCGGTGTATTCACCCTCGATGAAACCGCCAGCCTTCAGAAACTGGTCGACCTCACCAGGCACGGCCGACATGCGGGCGGCACGGACGCCATAGCCCGGAAGAACCTCTGCCCCAGGGGCTTTCTCCTTCAGGTCGTTGACACTCGAGACGAGGCCACCGCTGCCGAAGGTGCAGAAGGGCACTATCTTCTTCCCGCTCAGGTCGGCCTTTTCCAAGAAGGCGGCCACGGGAGGAGCATAAGTGCCGAACCATACCGGGTAGCCGATGAAAATCACGTCGTATTTGGAGAGGTCGGAGGTTATCGGTTTGATTTCGGGCGTGACGCCCTCCTCGCGGTCCTTGTTGCACCGCTCTATCGTAGCCTGGAAGTCGCCATCGTATGGATTGACGGGCACGATTTCCTCCATGTCGGCATTGAGACGGGTGGCGATTTCCTGGGCCACGGTCTTCGTGTTCGACGTCTGCGAGTAGTAGAGCACCAAATAGCTCTTCTCTTCTTCCTTCTCTTTCTTTGAACCGCAGCATACCACGGCCAATGACAAGGCCACAAGGGCCACTAACGAAAACAATAATTTCAAGTTTTTCATACGTCTGGATATTTAGTGTTCAAAAAATACTTCCACTCAATCCTCTGCATTCCAATAGTTTTTGAGACGAGGTATTAGGACAAAAATGCAGATGCATCCCATGGGTGGCATCATCTCCCCTTGGCTGTTGGGACCACTGGCAAGGACACTGCAAAGATAATCCAAATCGAGTAGAAGACAAAATAAATTCCTAAAAAACAACATGGGCAATGCCCTCAAACACTCCATTGTGTAGAGACACCAGGCAAGGTGTATTAGAAAGCCCGTGCGACTCTTACCGAGCGTTTTTTCATGTTTCTTTGTGGCAGTTAGACTTTTTTTCTTAATTTTGCCCGAAATATGGGCAGTGATTTTCATGAGGCCGGCAACATACTGCCTGGTCAACTGCAAGTAATCATGGGGAAAAGTAAATGGAGAAATACGCATTGTTTTTTGACATCGATGGGACGCTGGTGAGTTTCAAGACCCACCAAATACCCCCGTCAACGATACTGGCTCTGACCCAGGCAAAGGCCAATGGGCACCGTGTGTTCATCGCCACGGGGAGACCGCCGGTCATCATTACCAACCTTGGGGCCATCCATCACCTCATCGATGGTTATGTGACCATCAATGGGGCACTTTGTTTCATCGGCGACGAGACGGTCAGGTGCAAGGCTATCAGTCAGGAAGAGGTGCGGCTAGTGGTGAGCGATGCTCAGGAAAAGAACTATGGTGTCATCGTCATCGGCGAAAAGGACATGGCGGTGCTCGACCCTCAGGGCGAGGTGGACCGCATTTTCCGACAGGAACTGGCAGTGGAAAATCTCAGCGAGGCAAAACCGCTGGACCTTGTCCTCGGGCAGCGCATCCTGCAGCTCACAACCTTTTTCACCGCAGACTATGAATGTGAGTTGATGGCCCGTATACCCAACAGCACTTCAGGCCGTTGGCATCCTGCCTTCACCGACATCACGGCCAAGGGCGCTGACAAGGGGGAGGGGATACTGGCCATGGCGGCACATCTGGGCATCGACCCTCAATACACGATGGCCTTTGGCGATGGCGGCAACGACACCTCCATGATAAGGACGGCGGGAGTGGGTGTAGCAATGGGCAACGCCCTCGAATCGCTGAAGCAGGAGGCCGACCATACGACAACCTCCGTCGATGAGGATGGCATCCTGAACGCCCTGCGCCACTTCGGACTGGTGTGAGGCCTGGATTTACTTCACCCCTTGGTTCACCATCGCTGCGACGCAGGAGTCCGACCACACGTTTTCGGCCGTTTCTATCATGTCGATGATGGTGTAGATGGGCAGTATGATGCCCAGGATGGCGACGGGTGCCCCGATGCCCGACATCAGCGACAGGGTGAGGAAATAGCAGCCCATCGGCACCCCTGCGTTGCCGACGGCAGAGACGACGGAGATGACCATCCACAGCAATATGGTGGCGAGAGTGATGGGCGTCCCTCCGTTCTGCATGACGAAGAGCGAGGTGACGAGGATGAAGGCGGCGCATCCGTTCATATTGATGGTTGTGCAGAGGGGCAGCACAAACCGTGCCACGCCTTGGCGGATGCCCAGCCTTTCTTCGGCGGTTTCCATGGTGACAGGCAGTGTGGCGGCGCTGCTCTTGGTGAAGAAGGCCGTCAGTACGGCCGGCATCATCCTGCCCATGACATGGAAGGGATTGAGGCCTCGTGCGAACAGGAAGAGCGGGAGTACGACGAAGAACTGTATGAGGTTTCCGCCCAGGATGACCAGCACATATTTGCCGATGGATTGTGCCATCACGCCTGCCGAGACCTGCGCCGAAAGTTGTGCCGAGAAGGCCACGATGCCGAGGGGCAGCGTCCATATCAGTGCGCGGATGAGCAGGAAGAGCAGTTCCTGAAGTCCGAGCAGTCCCTTCACCACGACCGCTTTGTTTTCCGATTCCGGCAACTTCGACAGTCCGATGCCGACGGCGAAGGCCAGCAGGAGCAGTGAGAGGACATTCCCCTCAAGGATGGGCTTGACGATATTGTTGGGAATGACGCTGATGAAATGCTCATAATACGAGAGTTGTGGCGTCTCCATCGTTTCGCTGCCTTGGCTGATGGCATCTGGCGGCAAGTTGCCCGGTGCCACCAGCATATAGAGCATGGCGCCCACTGCAGCGGCAGCCAGCGTGGTCAGCAGCGTGTAGGTCAGCGTGCGCCCGAAGATTTTGCCGTATCCTTTGGAGCCGAAGGTGGCGAAAGTGGTGACGACGGCCAGTATGATGGTAGGCACTGCCAGCAGTTGGAAGAGCCTTGTATAGACAGTGGCCACGAAATTCATCAGTTGGTCGAGCCAACCGATGCCAAGCATTCCTAGCACACCACCAACGATGAGTGCCCCAATCCAGATGATAGTTCTTCTCATTCTTCTGCAATTTGTCTGCAAATATAGCATTTATGAATGAAAAAAGCCAATAACGATTAAACCTTTTGGATAAAAAAACGTTTTAATAGAGAATCAACCTTGTCGCTTTTTCCTTGACAGGGAAGGAGCTGTATGGTAAGACTAACTTTATTTCAACCAATCAAAATTTTAAAAGAGATGAAAAAAGCATTAATGATGTTGGTACTTTTCCTTGTACCATTTGCATTGCAAGCACAAACCAAGTTCCACGACGTTGAGGCGAACGACGCCAAAGGTGCGGTGAAGTCGATTAAATCTTCCCGTATGGGCAACCCCGTGTCCATCACTTTCACTCAAGATGGCAAGATGCAGCAAGAGGGCATGACCAATGCTGTGTATGATGCCGATGGCTATCTCCAGTCGGCAAAGATGAAGGTCAATGGCCAGGGAATGGAGATGGAACTCACCTTCAAATACACATGGGAGAATGGCAAAGTGAAGAGCCAGACCATTGAGACCCAGATGGGTTCGTTCCAGAGCACGAATGTCTACGATGACAAAGGCGTTCTTGTAAAGACCGTGATGGACATGGGTGGCCAGCAGATGGAAACTCCCTACACCGACTACAAGTATGATTCCAAGGGCAACTGGATTAGCCGCAAGACTTCCATGATGGGCCAGGAAATGGAAGAGCAGCGCACCATAGAGTATTACGAGTAAAAAACAAGAAAATATATTGTTGGAAGCAGGCTGAAATCATTCAGCCTGCTTTTTTGTACACTATTTTCTAATGCCGCATATCCAACTTCTATCTTCGTTCCTCGACATTTATTTGGAAATCTCGTAATAATATGCTAACTTAGCGGCCGAAAACAAACACATCCTTCGTCATGGCACCTTTGAGAAAATACCCGGTGGGCATCCAGAGCTTTGAGAGCATCCGCATGGATGGCTATTTGTATGTGGACAAGACTCCCCTCGTCTACAAGATGATCACAGAGGGAAAGCCCTATTTCCTGAGCCGCCCCAGGCGGTTCGGCAAGTCGTTGCTTTGCTCCACCCTCGAGGCCGTCTTCCAGGGGCGCCGCGAACTTTTCGAGGCCTTCACCACCGAGGATGGCATCGAGCAGCCGCAGCTCTTCATCGCCACCACAGACTGGAAGTGGCAGAAGCATCCCGTCCTCCGCTTCGACTTCAGCAAGACAAAGAATTACACCGTCGAGGTGCTCAGTGAACTGATAGAAAGCATACTTTCACGATATGAACGCGAATACAGCATCCCGTCGCAATACAGCGACTTCGGCATCCGTTTCAGTGCCGTCGTTGAGGAAGCCCACCGCCAGACGGGTCGGCGCGTAGTGGTCATCGTCGACGAGTACGACGCCTTCATGCTCCACAACATCGGAGACACGGAAGTGGAGAATGGCGTGCGCACACTGTTCTCCACCCTCTTCAGTCCGCTCAAATCGCTCGACGACCACCTGCAGCTCGTCTTCATCACCGGCATTTCGAAGTTCTCGCAGATGGGCATCTTCAGCACGCTCAACAACCTGAAGAACATTTCCATGGCAACGGATTACGAGGCGCTCTGCGGCATCACCGAGCAGGAACTCACCACCCTGCTGCAGCCCGACATCGAATTGCTGGCCAAGAAGCAGGGGGAGACCTACGACGAGACCTTCGCCGAACTGAAGCGGATGTACGACGGCTACCACTTCGGCAAAAGCATGACCGACATCTACAACCCCTTCAGTCTGTTCAACGCGTTCAGCAATGGAGATATTTCCGACTACTGGTTCGACAGTGCGACACCCAGTGCCGTCATTGATATGCTGTCGCAGATGCCGCCACTTGAGTTGACCGACATCGACGGTGTGGCATGCTCTGCCGAGGATTTCGATGTGCCGTTCAACAGCTATTCGAAGCCCATGCCCGTGCTCTACCAAAGTGGTTTCCTCACCATCAAGGATTACCGGAAGTTACGACGGACCTATACGTTGGGCTTACCCAATGCCGAAGTGCGGAGGAGCTTCTCCAACAGTCTATACCAATATATAGCCGTTTGGAGAGGAGCTGACAAAACCAAGAACGCCCTTTTGGAGGCCTATTATGATTTCTATGAGTCCGACGACCTGCCGCCCTTCATCGAGGCCATGCGGACATTCTTCTCTGGCATTCCCTATTATCTCAACGGGAAGGGTGAGCGCCATTACCACGCCATCCTCTACACCCTCCTCACCGCCTTCGGAGCCGACATCTCCGCCGAGGAGCCTTCCGCCAAGGGGCGTGCCGACATCATCCTGAAAATGCCCGGAGGCATCTACGTCATCGAAATCAAGTACGACGACACCGCCGAGGCAGCCCTCCGGCAGATAGAGCAGCGCGGCTATGCCGACAGATACCGCCTCGACGGGCGGCCCGTCACCAAAGTGGGCATCGCCTTCTCGTCCGAGGAGCGCAACATCACGGAATGGAAGTCTATTCCG
Organism: uncultured Prevotellaceae bacterium; assembly: GCA_946184125.1. Classification (GTDB taxonomy): domain Bacteria; phylum Bacteroidota; class Bacteroidia; order Bacteroidales; family Bacteroidaceae; genus Prevotella. Next base: position 25,457 of record CAMHEL010000003.1, on the reverse strand, counting down.
CAAAAAGGTTAAGGTCTCTTTTTCGTAAGTAGGTCAGTAGGTAAGTTCGGAAATCCGAGGGACTGGCCTTTCACTCTCAGAAAAACTTTGCTTTGAAAAAAAGAGGGCGTGCCACATAGTTGTTGGCACACCCTCTAAATATGCTGATGAAGAGGTTATTACTTCTTCTTGAACGCCCACCATGTGGCCTCAGACCAGCTGCCTGTGCCTGGAGCTGCATAGATGAGTTTCATCTTGCTGCCGTCGAGCTGCATAATCTCGAAGTCGGTCGGTTTCTCTCCACCGCCATTAATCTTGAAGGGGAAGAGGATGCTTCCAGCATCGGTGTGGAGCACACCCTGAGCCCATGCGGCCTGACTGCCATCGACAGATGGAATGGTGCGTGCGCCCTTGCCCCACTGTGTGATTTCGAACTTACCCGAGCGGATTTGGTTGCCATTGCCATCATAGGTGGTAACGGTGTTCTTGTCGTAGTTGAAGGTCATGTATGCGTTGGCATCCTCCTCGCCGGTAGCCACGCCAGTGTCGGAGTGCCCGAGCTGTCCTGTCAGGTCAGCCGGAGGACATCCCCACCAGATGCCGTTGCCGTCGTTGACGAAGGTGTCACCGCCGCCGGGAGCATAGCCGAGGTTGCCCCATACGGCGCCGTCGCCGCGCCAGTTGCCGTCCCATGTCCATGACTTCTCGCTGTAGTTGGTCAGTGCGCCCTCGCCATCGGAAATGGTTTTGAACGCCCACCATGTGGCCTCAGACCAGCTGCCTGTGCCAGGAGCGGCGTAGATGAGTTTGAGGTTGCTGCCGTCGAGCTGCATGATTTCAAAGTCGGTCGGTTTCTCGCCGCCGCCATTGATTTTGAAGGGGAAGAGGATGCATCCAGCATCGGTGTGCAGTGTTCCGAGCGACCAAGCGGCCTGGCTGCCATCGACGGAAGCGAACGAGCGCTTGCCCTTGTCAAAGTTGGTGATGCGGAACTTGCCCGAGCGGATTTGCACGCCGTCGGCAGCGAAGCACTTCACGTTGCCGTCCTCGTCGAATGTCATGTATGCTTTGGGGTCCTCCTCGCCGGTAGCCACGCCGGTGTCGGAGTGTTTGAGCTGTCCGGTCAGGTCAGCCGGTGAGCATCCCCACCAGATGCCGTTGCCGTCGTTGACGAAGGAGTCGCCGTCGCCGGGGGCATAGCCGAGGTTACCCCAGACGGCACCGTCGGCACGCCAGTCGGTGTCCCATGTCCAGGTCTTCACACCATCGGCGCTGCAGATGTTTCTCATTTCCATGGGCAGTTCGGTGGGTACAAAGACCACGACGTCTTTCTTGACTTCCACCACGGTGCCATCCTTGTCCACGGCACGTACGTAGAACGTCTGGTTGGGGTTGCTGCCACGTTTGGGCTGGATTTTGAAGTTGCCGCTCATACCTCCGGCAAGGATGTTCTCTTTGCCGTCTTGGTCGAAGTTGTAAATCACCACCGACTTGTAGGGAGCGCCAACCTTGAAGAAGAAGTAGTTTCCATCGGAAGCCTTGGTGTATGTACCGTCATCCTCGTTGAATGAATACTGCTCGAAGGAGAACTCATTGTCCACCAACTGGTTGGTAAGTGTTGATGCAGGAGCGCTGATGCTGTCAACAGAAGGATCGCATGCAGTAAGCAATCCGACGGCAGCAAATAGTCCAAATATTATCTTTTTCATTTTCATTCAGTTTAATAGTTTATACGGCAGATGCATTAGTTGTTCCAGTCGATGTATTCGCTGTCGGAAGTAGTCCATCCTTCGTTCTGCTTTAATGCACCCTCTGAGAGGATAATCTCTGTTTCGGGGAATTTCTGGAAGCCAGCAGTTGCTTTGTAGCGTGTGGAGTAGCCACCGTTGTGGGCGAAGTTGGTTGACGGACGCCCGCAGTAGTAGCATTCCTGGTCGAGCTGTTTGTCCAATGCAGCGGCAGCGATGTGCCAGCGTCGGATGTCGTTGAAGCGCAGTCCCTCGAAGGCCAGTTCCCATCGGCGCTCTCTCTGCAGCGCCTCGAGGCTGTAGTTGGGCACGGGGTCGAGTCCGGCACGTGCGCGCAGTTTGTTCATGCCGCCGGTGTCGCCCTTCAGCTCGCTCTGCATGAGGAGCACCTCGGCGAAGCGGATGAGCACCATGTCGTGGATGTTGCCCAGCTGGAAGTTCTCCTCGCCGGAGATTTCCCAGTTGCCGGGATACATCTGGTTCTCGAAGGTGCACCAGTAGTCGCCGTCTTCCTTCTTGGAAGTGATGGGCGAGAGTTTCTTGCCATAATAGTCGGTCTCCTGTACGAAGTCCTCCCATCCACCTTTGGTGTAGCCGGGCAGGTCGTTGAAATTAAGAATGGTGGCATCGAAGCGCTTGTCTCTTGGCTCAGCGTTTTTCCAGTCTTTCACGAGATTGGTGGCCACAGGTCCAGCGCCCCATCCTTGTCCGAAGGGGAAGGTGTTGGCATAAGCCTGACCGCCACGCACGCCGAAGTGCAGGGAGTAGCCGTTGGCATAGCCGATGGTGGTCGACCATGAAGCCATTTTGTTGAACTTCACTGCGAACATCGACTCGGGGTTGATGCCGTTGTCGTCCTCCACCCATTTCAAGCCTTGTCCCTTGGTGTAGTCATAGTCTTCCACGGTGCAGCGGTTGGTGTAAGCCCAGAGGTTGCGGAAGTCGGGCACCAGCGAGTAGCCAGAATTGTTGACGCAGTCGTCGATGTAGGCGATGACCTGGTCTTTGGTCAGTGTGGTTCCGTCGGGCAGCTGTACCGATGAGAGCGGGCTGTAGTTGGTGCTCACGAGGTCGGCAATCTTTTCTCCATTGCAATAGAAGCCGGTGTAGAAGAGCCAGCAGCGTCCGAGCAGGGCCTCTGCGCAATATTTGTCGACGTGTCCGTCGGTTTTGCGCACCTTAGGCATGATGTCGCTGGCGTCGCGCAGGTCTTGGAGGATTTGTCCCCAGAGTTGGGCTGCTGTTGGAGGTGTTACCTCTTCGGGTTTCTTGGCTGTGACGATGAGTGGCACGTTTCCGTACATCGAGGCCAGCTCATAGTAGAAGAATGCTCTCATGAAGAGTGCCTCGCCCTTGGTCTGGGCTTTCTCCACGGGGTCGAACTCCACTTTCTCGAGTGCTTCGAGGAGGGTGTTGGCACGGTTGATGCCCTGGTAGCGCTGCTGCCAGAAATCGCCGGTCATGTCGGTGTTGTAGTTGAGTATGAGGTCCATGGCCTGCATCAGCTTGTCGTTGGTGCCGCCGCCGCCAAATTGGTCGTCGCTGGCCAGCATGGCATAGTAATGCCAGGTCTCCTGTGGGTTGGCATTCACAGCATTGAGGTTCTGATAGATACCGGCCAGAGCCTGTGCGGCATCCTCGGCATTGACAGGGAAGTTGGATGTGTCCTTCGAAGTCATGCTCATCGAGTCAAGGTCGCACGAAGCGAGCGTGCCTGCGAAGAGTGCTGCGCTTAAAAAATATGCTATTTTTTTCATGTTTTCTATATGCTATTGATTAAATGATACTGAAACCTGTCAAGATTATTTCACCTCTGTGATTAATACTGAGCGGCTCATCTGAGGATCATTGAAGTACAGGTTCTCCACGCCGCCCTTCGAGTCGAGGATGAGGCTGCTTGCAGGCACGCCATACTCCTTGATGAGTACGTCGTAGACATTCTTGGCGCGGTTCTCGGCCAGCCACTTGTTGCGCTCGGCTGTTCCGGTGGCCTTGTCGGCGTAGCCCATGATGCTGTATTTCTTGCCTGGGTTTTCCTTGATCATCTTTGCGATGGTGCTCAGGTTGACGCGCTCGCGGTTGACGACCTCGGTCTTGCTCTTTTCGAAGTTGACGAAGTAAGGATAGGTGACCACTTCCTTGTCGGTGATGACGGTGGTGGTGTTCGTCGGCTTCTGGTTCTTCAGTTTGTCGTTCTCGGCACGCAGCTGGTTGACGACGCCATTGAGGCGGTCGATTTCGCTGTTGTCGGTCACATACTCCACCTTGGTCTGCACGATGGGAGCGGCAGCTTTCTTCTCTCTCTTGTCCTTGAACTTGAGGTTGACGCCCACCATATAGGTGCGAGGCTGAGGATAGTTGCCGACATCGACGCCGGTGACCCAAGACTCATTGCCGATGGCAATACCGTTTTCAGGATCCATACCTTTGTAGTTGGTGAAGGTGAGGAGGTTCTGTGCGGCGAAGTAGACGCGGAGCTGGCTGAACGGGCTGGTGCTCTTGAGCAGTTTTGCGAAGTCGTAGCCCAGTGTGACGTTCTGGATGCGGAAGTAGGAAGCGTCCTCCACGTAGATGTCGGACACCTGCTGCCAGTTGGCACCGATGTTGCCTGGTTTCAGCATGGGGTATTTGTTGGATGTTCCCTCGCCATGCCAGTAGTTATACACCTCGGTGGTGTAGTTCTCAAACTGCGAGTCGGTGTTCTTGCGCCATGAGCGCACCACCTCGTTGCCGAATGAGCCGAATGTGGTGACCGACAAGTCGAAGCCTTTGTAGCCCAGGTTGAGCGACGCGCCGAGGGTGAAGTCGGGGTGTGGGCTTCCTATTTCGGTCTTGTCATCGGGAGTGATGATGCCATCGCCATTGGTGTCGACGAACTTCAGGTCGCCCGGCTGAATGGAGGTGCTTTGGAGGGAGTTGGCAGCCTTGCCGCCGCAGTTCTTGCTGAGATAGGCTTGCAGGTCGCTTTCGTTCTGGATGACACCCTCGGTCTTGTAGCCATAGAAGTAGCCGATGGGGTGTCCTTCCTCCATGCGTGCCATGATGCCTGTGTTTTGGGCAATGAGGTCGTTGCCGCCTTCCACGAAGTGATTGGCGTTTTTCACCTCGGTCACCTCGTTCTTGTTCTTGGCGAAGTTGACATTGATGCCATAGCTGAAGTCGCCGATGTTGTCCTGCCATCCCACGGCAGCCTCGATACCGGTGTTCTTCACGGTGCCGGCATTGGCGGTGTAGCCGTTCTGTCCGACGATACCCCACAGGGGCACCCAGAGGAGCAGGTCTTTAGTCTCTTTGTTGTACCATTCCAGCGTGGTGGTGAGTCGTCCGCCAAGGAAGCGTGCGTCGAGACCCACGTTGGTCTGCTGCGAGGTCTCCCACTTGAGGTCAGGATTCTCAATGTTGGCAGGATAAGCACCCTGAGTGTAGGCATCTTTGGTGTTGCCGAAGGAATACTGTCCGTAGTCGCCGAAGTCGAAGTTCGACTTCCACAGCACGGAACCGATATTGTCGTTACCGTTCTGTCCCCAGCCGGCACGCAGTTTCAGGAACGACAGCCAGCTCTTGGTGCCCTCCATGAATTTCTCATTTGAGATGACCCAACCTGCTGATACTGAGGGGAAGTAGCCCCACTGGTTTCCGGGAGCGAACTTCGAGGAACCGTCGGCACGGATGATGGCGGTGAACAGATAGGTCTCGTTGAAGTCGTAGTTCAGACGTCCGAAGTACGAGAGTTTAGCGTCATATCCACTGGGATAGCCGTCGACGACAGCCGATGTGCGGCCAGTCATGTTGTGCATGTAGGCATGTGTGGCATCGCCGAAGATGTTGCCCGAAGCGGTGGCGTTGACCGATTCACCATAGTGAGGACGCGACTTGGAGTACTCCATACCGCCCAAGATGTCGAAGTGGTTGTTGCCCAGGTCGAAGCGGTAGTTCAGCGTGTTGACGAGGTTCCAGTTCCATCCCAGTGAGAGGTTGTCGATGGTCTGGTCGGTATTGCGGAAACCACCCGAGTTGTCGTGGATGCGGAAGGTGGGGAGATAGCACCACCAGCTGCTCGACCACTGCCTGTAGGACACCTGTCCGCGGTAGGTCAGGTTCTTGATGGGCTGCACCTCGACATAAGCCACGGCACTGAGGTTGAAGCTCTTGCTCTTGTTGTTGCCGGCTTGGTTGTAGACAGCGGCAGCGATGGGGTTGCTGGTGAAGTTGTTGTATTTGAACCATCCGTCAGTACCCGACGACACGATGTCTTCCCACATGAAATAGTCGCCGTTTTTATTATAAATAGGTACGCACGGGTTGGCGCGCAGCATATTTGAAAGGTCGTTGGCATACTGGTTGCCAATCTGGATACCCTGGCTCTGGCGATGCTGGAAATACAGGTTCTCGCCAATCTTGACGACATCCCTGTCGCCCACTTTGTAGATGACATGCTCAGAGTTGAGACGGAAGGTGAAGCGGCGGAAGTCGGACTTCACCGGTCCTCCGAACACACCGTCCTGGTATTGGTAGCCCACACCCGTCGAGAATTTCGACACTTCGTTACCTCCGGCGAGGTTGAGCGAGTGGTTGGTGACGATGGAGTTCTTGTTGCGGAATGAGTCCACCCAGTCCGTACCCTTGTTGGTGCCGTCTTTATAGGCTTTGAGCAGGTCGGCATCGATATACCTCGACCAGTCGTAGAGTCCGCCTACAGAGTTGTGGCTCACCAGGTCCATGACTTGCATATACTGCTTGGCGTTGAGGGTCTCAGGCATTTTGTAGACATTCTGCCATCCGATGTTTCCATCGTAGCTCACTTCTACCTTTCCTTCCTTACCCTGCTTGGTGGTGATGAGGATGACACCATTGGCAGCCGACGAACCGTAGATGGCAGCCGATGCGGCATCCTTCAGCACGTCGATGCGCTCGATGTCGGCAGGGTTGAGGGCGTTGATGTCACCTCCAGCCACACCGTCGATGACGTAGATAGGATTGGTGCTGCTGTTGGTACCTGCACCACGGATGTTGATTTTGAATCCGTCGCCCGGCTGACCGGAGTTGGCCTGGATGTTGACGCCGGGAGCCTGGCTCTGCAGGGCGCCGAGCACCTGTGTGGTGTTCATCTTGGTGATGTTCTCACCCTTCACTTCGAGAGTGGCACCGGTGACGAGTTTCTTCTTCTGCACACCGTAACCCACGACCACGACTTCATCGAGCATGTCGGAGTCTTCCGAGAGGTTGATGGCGAAGTTTGACTGGTTGCCCACGGGGATTTCCTGTGTGGTGTAACCGATGTAGGTGATGACCAGCACAGCGCCTGGCTGCACGTCGAGAGAGAAGTTACCGTCGAAGTCGGTAACCGTTCCGTTGTTGGTGCCTTTCTCCATGATGGTGGCTCCGATGACCGGTCCATCAGCATCTCTGACGACACCACTGACTTTTTTCGTCTGCTGAACTGCAGGTGCAGTTACGGTCGATGAGGTCGCATGAGCTGGGGAAACAAATCCCAAACCAATGCAAGCACCCATGAGCAGCACTGTTTTTCTGAAATTCAAATTCATACTTAAGCTTTTTTCTAGGTTAAATTAAAGTATTTGCTTTGTTTCTTGCATTTTAACGCATGTTAGGTCATGCTGGCATACCCTTTCTCGCAGAAAGGGATAGGTCTAAAATTATCCCGTATTGTCTTTCATTTAGTGAAGTTTTAGGCTTGTTTTTAATTTGGTATTTTTATCCTTTTTTTCAATTTGCAAAGATATAGTAAAAAATGTTATATATACAATACTATTTTGACCATTATTGATACTTTTCCAAAAATGAGAAAATGACTCTTTTTTTACTTGTTTCCCATGCCTAACAATGGTGTGTTTACATACCGCAAGAAAATGTCTTGGTGGCGGCACCCTTACTTTTTTCTCCAAAAATGGTGCTGTTTCGTCCTAAATGCGTTACCTTTGCAGCCTGTATGTCAAAGTCTGAAGAAAACACCCCCCGCACTATCGGTATGCTGGGCAGATGGCTGCCCGTCCCCGTGCCATGGCTTGTGGCCATCGCGCTGTGGGCCTCGGCATGCCTGGTGTTCTTCCTGTTTTACTACCCCTGCCATTTCTTCTATCAGGAGCAGAACCAGCTGTTTCTTCTCGACGACGGCTACATCTACTCCTATTTCAGCAAGCCGGCATGGGCAGCCTGCCTGGCGGGCGATTTCCTCACCCAGTTCTACTACTATCTCTATGCCGGTCCGGCCATCCTCACCGTGGCATTGCTGGCTGTGGGCGATGCCGCCCGTCGTGCGTTGCAGCGTTGTGGTTTAGGCATCCACTGGGCTTTTCTTGCCGCCATCCTGGTGATGACCCTCGAGGCCGTCTTCTGTTTCCGTGCCGACTACCGCCTGTCGTCGGTGCTGGCGCTGTGGGGAGGCTTGGCATCCTATCTCATCGTCGGTTGGCTCTGCAAAGAGGGCAGATGGACCAATGCCCTGGTCATCGTCGTGGCAGCCGTCCTCACCTATTGGATGTGGGGCTATGGCGTGTGGGTGCTGCAGGCGCTTCTCGTGCTGGAAACCATCGGCAAGCGAGGGAAACGGCCATGGCGGTGGAGCTGGCTGTGGGCACTCGCACCAGTCCTCATCATGGCATTGGCGGGCTTGTTCTCGCCCCGCCTCTACTGTCTGACTCCCCCCCAGGCGCTGTCCTATCCGGGGATGGGGAAATGGGTGCTGCCCGACTTCATCCTGGAGAAAGACCTGGCAGCCGACAACGAATACCATTTCGGCAACTGGCGCAAAGTGGAGGCAATGGTGGAGAATGATGCCGCCCCCACCGACGAGATGCTCTTCTTCTACAACCTCGTCAAGGCCCAGCAGGGAGAGTTGCCCGACCATCTGCTGCGCTTCATTCCCAACCAGCTGGGCACGTTTTACAAGATAGGCCCCGAGAGTTCGCGGCTCACCATCATCAATATGAACGAGCTCTACTGGGCGCTGGGCGACATGACGCTCACCGAGCGCGCCGCCATGATGACCAATGTGTTCTCGCCGCAGAACCGTAATGTGCGAATGGTCAAGCGGTTGGCGGAGTGCAATATCGTGAGCGGCGACACCTTGGCGGCCAACAAATACCTCCGGCTGCTGCAAAAGACATGGGTGTATGCCGACTGGGCACAGCGGATGACACAAAAGGAGCCCAAAGCCTTCAGGTATTTGCTCGAGAAGCAGATGTTCGTCAACCGTGCCGACACCATACGCCTCACCGACAACCTGCATATGGTGATGATGGAACTGCTCGACACCAACCCCGACAACATGGTGGCGCTCGACTACATCCTCTGCAGCACCCTCCTGCTCAAGGATATCGCCAATTTCAAGCGCGACTACGACCGATACTGTTTTGACCTGGGCCGCGAGCGCCTGAAACCGCTTTACCAACAGGCGCTGATGATATACCTCGCTGGAACGCAAGCTCCTGAGGAAGAATGGAAAAAATACATTCACGACCAGGAACAGTTGCGGCGTTTCAGCGACTACAACCGGCATCGTGGCGACCCCTCGTTCAGTGACACCTATTGGTATTATTTTGACACCGCAAAAGCACCACAACCATGAGTGAGTCTGCCATCCCCCTCGTCAAGCATCTGCTTGTGGCTCTCGCCATTATTTGCTTGTCTGCATGCACCCCCACGCCCTCCAATCCGCAGTTGGTCGGCGAGCTGCCACCCATGTATCCTGACTATGCCGATGTCACCATCCCCTGCAACATCGCCCCGCTCAACTTCCTTCTGCGCGGCGACTTCGAGGCGGTGGAGATGAGGGCCGTAAGCGGGGCGGCGACGCTCCGGGTCAACGCCCGGGGCAATGAGGTGTGCATACCCGTCGGCCAGTGGAAGGACTTCCTCCAGCAGGTGGGCGATGGCAAAGTGGACGTGACGGTGTCGGCGCTCGAGAAAGGCCAATGGCGGCAGTTCAAGTCCTTCTCCTGGCAGGTGACCACCGACGAGGTGGACCCTTACCTCACTTACCGGCTGATAGAGCCCGACTATGAGATATACCAGAACCTGTCGCTGCATGAGCGCTGTGTGGAGGATTTCAACGAGCGGGCCATCTGCGATTACGGCCTTGTGGGCAACCGCTGCATGAACTGCCATGTCTATGGCAGCCAGTCGTCCGACCTGTCGATGCTCTATGTCAGGGGTGAGGGCGGCGGTGCCATCCTCAACCGCAAAGGGCAGCTGAGCAAGCTCGACATCAAAGCCGATGGCATGGTGTCGGGGAGTGTCTATTACGGGTTCAGCCCCGACGGCCGCCACATCGCCTTTTCATCCAATGTCATCATACCGGCCTTCCATGCCCGCCCCGAGAAGCGCCTCGAGGTGTTCGACAAGTCTTCCGATGTGTATGTGGCCGATTTGGAGCGACACCGCATCATCCGCAGCGCCCTGCTGAGCGACAGCACGGCCTTTGAGACCTTCCCCGCTTTCTCGCCCGATGGCAAGTATGTGTATTTCTGCTCTGCGCCCAGCGTGAAACTGCCCGGCGAGCTGCAGCAGATGCGCTACAGCCTTTGCCGCATCGGCTTCGATGCTGGAAAGGGGGCGTTCGGCGACAGCGTCGATACGCTCTATGCTGCCAACCGCCATGGGCGGTCGGTGTCGCATCCGCGTGTCAGCCCCGATGGGAAATGGCTTGTCTACACCGTCACCGACTACGGGACGTTTCCGATATGGCACCAGGAAAGTGACTTGGCGATGCTCCGTCTCGAGACCGGCGAAACCGACGATATGGCCGTCGTCAACAGCGACATGAGCGACACCTACCACAGTTGGAGCAGCAACAGCCGCTGGCTTGTCTTCGCTTCCAAGCGCGACGACCATCTCTACGGCAAGCCCTATTTCTGCTACATCGACCGCCAGGGACGCGCCAGCAAACCTTTCGTGCTTCCCCAGCGCGACCCACAGTTCTACGACTTCAACCTCAAGTCGTTCAACGTCCCCGAACTGGGCCGCGGACGGCTGCCATTCTCAGCCGACGACGTGAGGCAGGCGATGGGCCAGAAGGCCATCGCTTTCCAGTAAGGCTTTTCTTTGCGGTGTTTTTCGGTATGCCGATATCGGCATACCGACCGGGAGGGCTAATCTTTTATCTTCACCTGTTTTTTGTCTTTGGCGAAGACTTGGCGTTGTGCCTCGCGGGCATCGAAGAGCACTCGTGTGCGGGTGAAGTCGGGCACGTTGTAGGCGTCCATCATCCTGTCATAGTATCTCTTGGGGTCGCGCTGGGGGAGGAGGAAAGGTTTGCTCACCCGCCCGCTGTCGTCGATGCAGGCGAGGAAGAGCTGGGTGTACATCCCGTCGGCCCTTTTTGAACTGAACACGAACCAATGGCTGTTGCTGCTCCAGCTGTGCCAGCTCTCGGTGTCGTGGCTGTTGACCTCCGTCAGCGGCCGTGTCTCCCGGGTGGTGAGGTCCATCAGCCACAGGTCGGCCTCAGACCGGCAGACGGGGAAGTTGCCGCAGTCGGCGACGGTGTACATCAGCCACCGCCCGTCGTAGGAGGGCCGTGCCAGCGTGTAGCTCTTGTCGGTGAGCCTGGCGTTGAGCAGCGTGTCGACGGTGTCGCCATAGCGCCCGCTTGCGGCATCGAACGCGATGGCGCAGAGGCTGCACTTCACCTTCTCATACTCGGCAGGCACGTTGCAGGGCTTCGAGGTACTGTAATAGAGCGTGTCGCCCGAGTGAGAGAACGCCGGGAAGATTTCCAGGTCGTCGGTCATCAGCAGCGGGGTGAGGAGCATTTGGTCGCTCCGCGTGTCGAGCACCATCACGTCGCCAAAGCTGTGATAGACCTCTATGCGCTGCCGTGAGCCCACATGGAACGACTGGTGTACGGCATTGAGTGCGTAGGCGCAATAGTCGCCCGAGGGATGCCAGTATGCATAGCTTCCTGCTGCCTTGGTGCTGTCGGTGCGTGTGTTTATCCATCGCTGCACACCGTCTTGCTGAATGAGTGTGCCGCCGTTCTCGCCCCTTATCTGCATGGTGAGCCGGCTGGGGTCGGTGCGGTTGGCGGTGTGGCAGTTCATGCACCTGCCCGGCACAGTGGTCTCGGTGAGTATGGGCTCCTCGTCGAACGAGTGCAGGTCGCGCTGGTAGATGCCGATGTCGCCTCCCACCTCATAGCCTGGCGGGATGCGGCGGTAGGTGAGGCCGTAGTCGTCGAGCGGGAATTCGCTCACATGGATGGTGAACGGCTCGTAGCTCGTCCATGCGCCATCGTGCAGCACGCACACCGCTATGGTGAGGTCGGCGCCGGCATTGGCCTCGGTGAGCCGTCTCCACTCCCCGATGTCGAAGTCGGCATGGCGGCCGGCGGCGTGCAGTTCACCTCCCTTGGCTCCCTTGACGGTGACGTCCATCCAGTCGTCGCTGCCATCGGCCATGGTGAAGTTGAGCGGAGCGATGCCTGCGGGGATGGTCACCCCCACATAGTCGGGGAAGATATCAGGCTGCTTCCCTGCCGGTGCCGGGTCTTTCACCTTTTTCCCACAGGCAGTGAGCAGGATGAGCATCAGGAGTATCAGGCTATTTCTCATTCTCATGGTTTTCTCTTCTCATTCTGTTCATGTAGTTCATATACTGCGAGCGGCCGGGCTGGCCGTTGGTGCGGATGCAGTTGGCCACGTCCTGGTAGACGAGAGGCATCTGGTAGTATCCGCCATATTGCTGGGCCAGCGGCATCGACTGCGAGAAGCCCTCGATGTCGCCATTGAGCAGCTGCTGGCCAATCATGTAGTCGAGAGCCATCTTGTTTTCCGGGTTGTTGACAAAGAGCAGTCCCAGCATCTTGTCCATTTCAGGATAGTTGTACAGGAAATCCTCCTTGTATCTGAGCCGTCGCATCTTCCCCCACACTGGGTGTGCGTCGATTTTGGCCTCGTCGCCGAGGCATTCCTCCGCGTCCTTTGCCCATTGTCGGTAGAAGAGGGTGGCTTTGAGCATGTCGATATGCTTCCTTGCCGGCTTGTAGTGCCCGTTCACCATCATGCACTCCACGATGCGTTTGGTGCACCGTCCGCTTTTCTTCCCGTTGAGGATGGATTCCTGCGTGTCGAACATGTATCTCTGCGCCGAGTTGACCATGCCAAGTCGCCAGAACACCTCTGCAGTGGGCAGCATCGAGGTGAGGTCGCGGCGCATCGGCATGAGGAGCGCGTCGGGTCCGCTTTGGAAGTAGTCGAACATGTGGTCGGCGAGCTGGCGCTTCTGCGAGAGGGCAAGATTGACACATACCGAACTGAAAGCGGTTGTCACCTGGTATTCTTTCGCCCGACTGATGATGTCGTCCCATCGCTCGTTGCGTACGAGATAGTCCTGACGTATCAGCTCGTATTTATCCTTGTCGTATCCCTGTCCCACGGCGAGGAAGGCCGCCGCAGCCACGATGCCGGTCTCAACGGGCACCATCCACAAGGCATGGCGCATGCGCGACAGCAGCACGATGCCTGCCACGACGAGTGGGATGACCCACATCAGTGTGGGGAACATCAAGGGGATGCGGTAATACACACGTCCGGTAGCCATGTCATACAGTGTCCATTCGGGCAGCAGGAACGTGTAGGCCAGCCACTGCACCAGAGCCAGCATCGCTGCCAGTGCCAAGCATCGCCAGCCCTTCTCCTGCACGCCCAGGACGACATACAGCCATATCAGCGGTCCCACGGCCCAGTAGGCCACGGCAAGCATGGGGAGTTCGGCGAACAGCCGGAGCATGGATGGCGGCGCCGTGGCTTCCTGCTTTGGCCTGCCCTTCATGGCGGCATACAGCGCCAGGGTGAGGGTCAGACCGACGGGGTAGGCGAGGAGTGTGCTCTCATCGCCCATCAGTCCCAGCACCATGACTGGTGGCACTAAACTCATCAGAAACCATTTGCGGCTTTGACCGTGAGGCATCGCTGCCGCCACGGCACATTGCAGCGCGACGAACAAGATGCCCAGCAGCAGGGCGCCCAGCCATGGGATGGCATAGAACTGCACGACCATCTCGCCCAGCCATGCTGAGAAGCCGCCGGGGATGGACAGGGCATCAAGCAGGTAGTCGGGCGTCCAGAGAAACAGCTGGTATTGCTCTTGATAGGAGAGGGCATGGGGGAAGGCCAGCCACCAGAAGAGCATGATGGCGGCACCGAGCAGCACCGTCGCTGCCAGTCTCCCGTATCGCAAAGGCAAATGGGTATTCATTGGAGTTTTTTTGTGGGAGTTTAGGAGTTTTTTTGAGTTTAGGAGTTTAGGAGTTTTTGTGGGAGTTTAGGAGTTTAGTAGTTTAGGAGTTTAGACATTAGTTCGTTGGTTCACGAAACTCATGGCGGGCGGCCTAACGGCGCGCCCCACGGTGGCTCAAGCCAAGCGTCTAAAGTCTATGGTCTAAAGTCTAGGGTCTAAAGTCTAAAGTCTAGGGCTGATAAATGATATGAGCACAGAGCAGATGTCTAAAGTCTAGGGTCTAAAGTCTAGGGTCTAAAGTCTAGGGTCTAAAGTCTAGGGTCTAAAGCCTAGCGCCTACTTCACTTTGGTGGCAACGCGGCTCTCAGCAGAGATGGCCTGGGCGGCCTTGCGGCGGTCGAGTGCCACGGGGGTCTTGGTGAAGTCGGGCGTGTTGAAGGAGTAGAGCGTCTCGTCGTAGTATTCCCATGGGTTGCGCTGCGGCAGGAGGAAGGGCTTTGTCATGCGCCCGTTCTTGTCGACATGGGTGAGGAACAGCTGGGTGTAGTAGCCATTGCTGCGGCGTGAGGTGAAGACCATCCATCTCGAGTTGGTGCTCCAGTTGTGGTAGCTGTCGGTGTCGGTGCTGTTCACCTCGTCGAGAGCCCGTGCCTCGCCTGTCTGCAGGTCGAGCAGCCATTGGTCGGCCTCCTTGTGCCAGATGGGGAAGCAGCCATAGTCGCTCATGGTGAAGAGCAGGAAGCGCCCGTCGTAGGAAGGCCTTGGGTGGTTGGCGCTCTTGCCCATCGCCCGTGCGTTGAAGAGGGTGTCGGGCATGCCTGCTATCGCCCCTTTCTCCGGGTCGAAGGCCACCTTGCAGAGGTTGTAGCGGATGTCCTTGTAGCCCTCGGGGATTTCCCGCGCCTCTGCCGCGCAGTAGTAGAGTGTCTTGCCGTCGGGCGAGAAGACGGGGTAGTTCTCGAAATGGTCGGTGGTGGCGAGCGCCGAGTCGCTGAGTATTTCGTGTGTGGCAGGACAATAGACCAGCACGTCGGAGGCATGGTCGAACACCTCGATGCGCTCGCCCGCCACGGCATGGAACGACTGGTTGGTGCGGTTGGTGGAGTAGGCGACGTATTTTCCCGTGGGATGCCAGTAGGGGTAGACCAGCGAACCGCCGATGCTGTCGTTGCGCGACTGCAGCACCTCCATCACGCCCTGCTGCTGGATGACGGTGGCGCCATGGTCGCCCCTGACGTGGAAGGTGAACTGCGTGGGGTCGGTGCGGTTGGACACATGGCAGTTGAGGCACGCGCCGGGGATGGCGGTGTTCTCGATGATGGGCTGCTCGTCGAAGTTCGACAGGTCTCTCTCGTAGAGCCCCATCTTGCCATACACCTCATACCCGGGGGGGATGCGGCGGTAGGTCAGTCCCCATTCCTCGAGGTCGTCGTCGCTCACCCACACGTCGAAGTCGCGGTAGCGGCGCC
The DNA here is from genome assembly GCA_946184125.1 of uncultured Prevotellaceae bacterium. Lineage (GTDB taxonomy): Bacteria > Bacteroidota > Bacteroidia > Bacteroidales > Bacteroidaceae > Prevotella. The sequence goes on along the minus strand of CAMHEL010000003.1, from coordinate 10,063 downwards.
ACTGCCCGTCGCGGCAGATGCACACGGTGAATGTCAGCTTGCTCCCCTTGTTCTGAAGGGTCAGGGCGTGCCAGTCGTCCACGTCGAAGTCGGCGAAGGTGCCGTTGGCATGCAGTTCTCCGCCCTTCGCGCCTTTCACCACGACATCGATGCGCCCCTCCTCGCCGTTGGCCAGCGAGAAGTTGAGTGGTGCCAGCCCCTGTGGGATGGTCACCCCGGTGTAGTCGGGATAGATGGGCGGCAACTCATCGACGGCGGTGGGATGGTCGGGCGTGGCGGTGCAGGCGGCACAGGCGAGAAGGCACACCATCGCCCATAGGTTCCAGAAAGTGGTATTCCAGCGGTAGGCCATATCAGTAAATGTCTTGCATGGGTTGTTTCTCTTTCTTCTCCTTCACTTCGCCCGACACGAGGGCATAGGCCCAGAACGTGTTGGACAGGGGTGGCGACTTGAGGGCAGGGTCGTCGTGGTCTTTCATATAGATGCCGACGAACTGGGTGAGCAACTGGCATGTGGCGGGTGAGATGCTCCATGGCATCCCCTCGAAGCTGCCGTGCTGCTGTGTCCACTGCATGACGAGTGCTTGCTGGTAGGCCAGTGGGATGTGGTCGAACTTGGCATACTTGCCCAGGGGGTAATACTCGTTGAACCGCTCCATGTCGCCCTGAAGCAGTTCGTAGCACATGAGGTACTCATAGGCCATGCGGTTGTCGTAGTTCTCCACGAAGAGCAGTCCGAGCATCTGGTCCATCTCGGTGTCGCTGAAGAGGAAGTCCTGCTTCTTCTGCCTGAAAGCCCTTGCCCGGGCGTAGGTGGGGTGGGTGTCCACCTGTTGGTTGTCGATGAGCAGCATCTGCTGCTTGGCCCATTTGCGGTAGAAGAGGGTCTTGCCCAGCAGGCGCAGGTATTTGCGTGCCACCTCATACTGCCCGTTGATGATGTTGCACTCCGCGAGCCTTTTGGTGAGGCGCCCGCTCTTGCGGTGGTTGGGGATGGCTTCCTGGGCCTCGAAGGCATAGCGCTCCGCATCGTTGACCATGCCCAGTTGGAAGAACGCCTCGCAGGTGGGCAGCGGCGAGGTCATGTCGCGCGAGAACGAGGGGAACAACCCCTCCGCCCCGTGCTGGTAGAAGTCGAAGAGACGGTCGCTCAGCTGTCCTTTCATGGCCAGCGAAAGGTTGACGCACGCCACGGCGAAGGGGGTGGTGGGCTGCTTGGCTTCTGCCTTCGCTATGGCCTTGTCCCACTGGCTGGTCCTCATGTAGAAGTCGTAGGCGATGAGTTCGTATTTCAGGGGGTCGTAGGACCGGTGAAGGAAGCAGAGGGGCACGATGAGGATGAGCGCCTCGGCGGGGATGGACAGTTTCGTAACGGGCAACTTGCCCAGCACCAGGGGGAGAACGGCGGTGCACAGCTCCAGAAGCAGTTCGTTGCCGGGTGAGAAGACCGGATAGCGGTAGTCGGCGATACCGAAAAAGAGGTTGGGGAGGGGATAGGCCCACCATTGGGCGCCAATCAGGATGAACGCCACGAGGTAGAGCATCGCCGCCACGCCCAGGGCCCCTGCGGGCAGGCGGCCGTGGATGGCCTCATAGAGCATGACATAGAGGGGCACCATGAGCACGCAAGGCCCCGTCAGCACGTAGCCCAGGGGCAGGGCGAGCACGAGGAACGCCACCTTCTGCCATTTGCGCTGGGGGAAGGCCTTGTCGTGGCTCACCGCATGATAGAGCAGCATGAGTGTCACGGCGGCGAGGAGGTCGATGACGAAGGCCAGCAGCACGTTCTCGTCGCCCATGTATGCCCATAGCATCAGCGAGGGGAAGAAACTGAAGGGGTAATAGGCGTCTTGCGCGCCATTGCGCCTGGCCAGCTGCCACACCATGACCTGCAGGAGCATGTAGAGCAGGGCGATGATGCAGGCCCCCAGGACGGGGATGAAATAAAACTGCGTGAGGAACTCGCCGATGTAGGCCGACAGCCCTCCCGGCACCGACACCGTATCGCAGAAGTAGTCGGCATCGTAAAGGAACAGCTGATATTGCTCTTGGAAAGAGAGGGCGGGCATGTAGAGTATCGACCAGAACAAGGCCACGGCGACACCCAGCACCAGTGTCAGTCCACATTTCCAGTAGTTGTCCACCTGCTTCATGGCTCTCCTTATTATTCCACGTAGACGGTGTCTATGGTGCCGTCAGCGTTGCGCTTGGGGTAACTCGTGGGATAGAGGCCTCCGAGGAAGTCGGCCAAAGCCCCCTTGCCGATGGAGGCAGCCATCTGGCGGGTGTATTGCTGGTAGGCGCGGTGCACGCTGTCGGCACTGGCGAGCAGCTGTTCGGCCCTCGCCTTGTCGGTCTTCGCCATCTCCTTGGCGGCGAGTCTGAAGGAGCTCACCTCGCGGGTGTGCTTCTCCGTGGCTTTCTTCCACACCTCGAGGGAGTCGTTGCCCGGCGTGCCCGACGAATGGCTTGACGCACCTATACTCACGTCGATGTCGCCCGGCTCGGTGACGATGAGCAGCCGCTGCACGCCGTCTCTGAAGTGATAGTCCATGATGATTTGCGCCATGTGGCAGGTGTCGGTGGCGAACTCGAACTTGCCGTCCTTGATGTAGACAGAATCGACGGCTTCTGCCGAACTGTCCTCCAGGGGCACGAGGAAGATTTGCTTGCCGTTGAGCTGGGGGTTGTCCACCACGCCGTGGATGCGGCTCGTCCCTTTCTCGGATGGGTTGCATGCCATCATGGCAAACAAGGCCATGATGCATGCGGCGATATGAAATCCGGAGTTTTTGGTCATAAATAGTTTTCGTTTCGTTTGTTAGGTGAAAGTGATGCCCGGCGGCTGTCGCACCGCTGTGCAAAATCGTGCAAAATTAGTCATTATGGCCGACATGCGCAAAGAAATGCCATTTTTTTATAGGATTTCCCTGTGGTTTACGGCTTTCGCTGCCAGCACTACACGATGGGCAGCGAGATGCCGCAGATTTTCTGGTAGACATCGAGGGCGAAGATGTCGGTCATGCCGCTGATATAGTCGATGACGGCCATCAGGCGTGTCTCCAGGTCGGGCGCCGTGATGTCGTACTGGCTGCTCACCCGCTGGATGAGCTGCTGCGAATAATAGCGGTTGGGAGCCATCACCGCATTGGTGAAATGGTCCATCAGCGTGTCGATAATCTTGTAACCCGACAGTTCCACGTCGAGCACGGGCTTGCTGTTGTAGATGCGGCGGCGCGACACCTCGGTGCAGCGGCGGTAGGCGCTCAGCGTCGGGGCGCTCACGTGGTCTATCAGGCTTCCCTTCATCTCGCCGGCAAGGATTTCCTCCTCATGGGCCATGAACGCCTCAGCGCACTCATGCTCGAGGAGGCCGATGACGGAGGCGCGCATATAGACCACTTTCTCGTTGACATCATCTATCTGCTCATCCTTGATGCGCTTCAGCATCCGCTGTTGCACCTCCTCGCTGAAGAAGCCCAGCAGCAACTGCGCCGTCTCCTCGTAGGAGAGGATTTTCAGCTTGTGGGCATCCTCGATGTCCATCACCTCATAGCAGATGTCGTCGGCGGCTTCGACGAGATACACCAGGGGGTGCCGGGCATAGCGTATGCCCAACGTCGTCTCCTCCATGCATCGTAGGCCCAGGTCCTGGGCGATGCGTCTGAAGATGGGCTCCTCGGTGTGGAAGAAGCCGAACTTCCCCTTCTTGCCTGCCATGGTGGAGGAGTGGGGGTATTTCACGATGGATGCGAGGGTGGAGTAGGTGAGTACGAATCCCCCCTCGCGGCGGCCCTTGAACCGGTGGGTGAGCAGGCGGAAGGCGTTGGCATTGCCCTCGAAATGCGTGATGTCGCTCCAGAACGCCTCGCCGACGTGTTCGCGAAGGCGCGTGCCGCTGCCCTCGGTGAAGAAACTCTGGATGGCGCGCTCGCCGGAATGGCCGAAGGGCGGATTGCCCATGTCGTGTGCCAGGCAGGCAGCCGACACGATGGAGCCGATTTCCTCGGACAGCGTGCCCCGGAGAGCCGGGTGCCGGGCGATGAGCGCATGGCTCACATCGTTGCCCAGCGACATGCCTACACTCGACACTTCCAGACTGTGTGTCAAGCGGTTATGAACGAAAACGCTGCCTGGAAGGGGGAAAACCTGGGTCTTGCTCTGAAGACGGCGGAAAGGGGCCGAGAACAGCAGGCGGTCGCTGTCGCGCTTGAACTCGGAGCGGTCGTCGTGGCGGGTGGCGTGGCGCGTCTCCTGCCCTAAGCGCTTGGTGGAAATCAATGTGGTCCAGTCCATGGTCGGTGATGTGGTGTGTGGTGGGTCTGCGTGATTTTTGGCTGCAAAATTAAGTAAAAAAATCTCAATTCCCATTCCAAATCCCCCTCCAACCCATAAAATAAACTAAAAACCATGCATTTTGTGGCTGAAAAAAACGAGAAAATGTCGGAATGTGGCCAAAAAACGCTAATTTTGCACTTCATTCCCGAAAAAGCCTAAGTAGGTGAACAAAATTAGTGATAGGATGATATGATTGAGATAAAAGTCATCAACAAAAGCCGGCATCCCATGCCGCAATATGCCACCCCGCTCAGTGCCGGCATGGACTTGAGAGCAAATATCGACAGTCCGGTCACACTGCGGCCCATGGAGCGGCACCTCTTCCCCACAGGGCTCCATGTCGCCATCCCGGCAGGCTACGAGGGGCAGGTGAGGCCCAGGAGCGGGCTCGCCATCAAGCATGGCATCACCGTGCTCAACAGTCCCGGCACCATCGACGCCGACTACCGTGGCGAGGTGGCTGTCATTCTGGTCAACCTCTCGGCCGACGACTTCACCGTCAGCGATGGCGACCGCATCGCGCAGCTCGTCGTGGCACGGCATGAGGTGGTCGGATGGGTGCCTGTGGAGCAAATCGACGACACCGAGAGAGGAGAAGGAGGATACGGACACACAGGCGTGAAATGACCATGAGAAGTGTATCACCCACCGGCACGATGGCATGGAGGCTCGTTGCCGTGCTCCTCGCCCTTACCCTCTGCCTCGGCGTCTCGGCCAAGAAGAAACCGAAGCACAAAACCGTGCAGCCCGTGGCTGTGCCGCAGCTCAGCGCCAACGACGCACGGCGGTTCAGCTATTTCTATCTCGAGGCCGTCAGACAGCAGCAGGTGGGCAACTACGCCGCCGCATACGACCTCTTCCGGCACTGCCTCAGCATCAACCCGATGTCGGCGGAGACCTATTTCGCCCTCTCGTCGTATTATGCCGAGATGCAGGTCGACAGCGCCATGCTCGCATGCATGCAGCGCGCTGCCGACCTCAGCCCTGTCAACAACACCTACCTGGAGCATCTCGGGAAGGCCTACATCCGCACCCACGACTACGAGCGGGCCACCGACATTTACGAGCGGCTTGCCGACATCTCGCCGGGGCGGACCGACGTGCTCACCATCCTCCTGCAGCTCTATCAGCATTCCGACAACTACGACAAACTGCTTGCCACACTCGAGAAAATAGAAACCATCGAGGGCAGCAGCGAAGACCTCACACTGTCGAAAATGCAGGTCTATGCCCTCAAAGGCGACAAAAAACAGGAACTGGGCCAGCTCAGGAGCCTCGCCAAGCAGCATCCCAACGACTACAACTACCGCGTGATGATTGGCAACTGGCTGCTGCAGAATGGGAAGAAGAAGGAGGCTCTCGCCGAATACAATGCCGTGCTGAAGAAAGAGCCGGGCAACATCATGGCTCAGATGTCGCTGCTCGACTACTACAAGGCCGAAGGGCAGGACTCTCTCGCCAAGGAACAGACCGAGGCGCTCCTGCTCAGTCCGGCCACCGAGACCGATAGCAAAATCTTCCTCATGAGGCAGATGATCAGCAACAGCGAGCAGGAAGGAGGCGACAGCACCGAGGTGCTCAACCTCTTCGGACGTATCCTCGACATGCCACAGGAAAATGCCGCCATGGCGGAGCTCTGCGCAGCATACATGTCGGTCAAACACATGCCCGAGGACACCATCAGCACCATCTATGAGCGTATCCTCGGCATCGAGCCCGACAACGTGGGGGCACGACTCGAACTGCTCCAGACGGCGTGGAGACACCACGACTACGACCGCATCATCGCACTCTCGAAACCCGCCATAGAGTACTCTCCCGACAATATCTGGTTCTACTACTTCCTCGGACTGGCCTACTCGCAGAAAGACGACAATGACAATGCGCTCGACACCTTCCGGAAAGGAGTGAGCCAGGTCAACGCGGAGAGCAACAAGGACATGGTGTCGGACTTCTACACCATCATGGGCGACATCCTACACGAGAAAGGACTCAACGACGAAGCATACGCCGCATACGACAGTTGCCTGCAATGGAAACCCGACAACATCTCGTGCCTCAACAACTATGCCTATTTCCTCAGCGTGGAGGGGCGCGACCTCGCCAAGGCCGAGGCGATGAGCTACCGCACCGTGAAGGCCGAGCCCGGCAACGCCACCTACCTCGACACCTATGCCTGGATACTCTTCCGGCAGCAGCGCTTCGAGGAGGCACGCATCTACATCGACCAGGCCCTCGAGGCCGACACGGCGCACAGCAGCGTCATCACCGAGCACGCCGGCGACATCTACATGATGGCGGGCAAGCCGGAGAAGGCCCTCGAACTGTGGCAGAAAGCCCTCGAGGCCGCCGACGAGAGCGACGACAACGTGGCGCTGCTCCGGCGAAAAATCCAAATGAAGAAATACATCAATGACATAGACGACAAATAGCATCATGACAAGCAAACATATCACAAGGCTCTTGCTCCTGACATGCGCCTTCGCCATGGCGGCATGTGGCAGCAAGAAAAACCTGGTGGAGGATAAGGGCAAGCAGCCCGGCACCACCATCACCACGCCCGGCGTACAAGGCCGCGACAGCAAGGCGGCTATCAGCGCACTCCTCACCAGCGCACCCGCCGCCTCCAACCTCGTGGCAAGCATCGACTTCAATATCAAGTCGGGGAAAAAGGACATCACCGTCGACGGGAAAATCTCCATGAGGCGCGATGAGGTCATCCGCATACAACTCTCACCCCTCGGACTGGTGGAGGTGGGGCGACTGGAGTTCACACCCGACACCGTCCTCATCATGGACCGCATGCACAAGCAGTTCCTCAAGAGCGGATACGGACAGGTCAGCTTCCTGCGCAACAACGGCATCGACTTCAACGCGCTGCAGGCGCTCTTCTGGAACCAACTCTTCGTGCCGGGCGAGAAAAACGTGGAAAAGGGCATCGGGCAGTTCAGCGTCGATGGAAGCAACATCGCGCTCGAGCATGGAAAAATGACCTACCGATGGACCACCGACAATGCCATGGAGCATATCACCCGAGCCAATGCCACCTACCACAGCAACAGCCACGGCACGTCGAGCCTCGACTGGACGTACAGCGACTTCAAGGATTTCGTAGGGAAAAAATTCCCCGCACAGCATAGCTTCACCATCATCTCTGCCGACAAAGGGGGGAAGAAAATCGAGGTGACCATCACCATGAAGGGGATGAAGGACAGCAGCGGATGGGACACCGTCACCAAGGTGCCTGCTAAATACAAACCCGTCGACCTAAAGGATGTCATCAACCAAATCATGAAAATGTAATGAAAAAAATTATACTCCTACTCCTCGCCATCATGATGGTGGTACCCCAGTATGGGCAGTCAAGACGACGCTCACACCAAGCCGCACAGCATACGACTGCCAGAAAGGGAGCGGCAAGGGCTAAAACCACTGCCAAACAGAAGACCGCAAAACCCAACTACACCACCAAGGAGATACGGGGACTGCAGAGCCAGCGGCAGCAAATAGAGCAGGATATACGCAACCAGCAGAACCGGTTGCGCGAGAACAAGGAGAATGTGACCAACAGGCTCAACGCACTTATGATACTCAACAGCGAGATAGATGCCAAACAGAAAGACATCGAGGGGTATGAACACGAAATCGGCAAGCTCGACGGAAATATCAATATCCTCAACTCGCAGATGAACACCCTCAGGGCACAACTCCACGACCGCCAGCAGAGGTATGTCAAATCGGTTAGGTATATGCAGGGGCACAGGAGCATCCAGGAGAAACTGATGTTCATCTTCAGCGCCGAGAACCTCACACAGGCCTGGAGGAGGATGAGGTTCATACAGGACTATGCCTCCTACCAAAGGGCACAGGGGGAGCAAATCAAAGCCAAGCAAGCTGAGATTGACCAGAAATACAAACAGCTGCAGGTGGTGCGCTCGCAGAAGAACCAACTGCTCTCGAAAGGCCGTGAGGCAAGGGCTGACCTGCAGAACAAACACACCGAACAGCAGAAGGTGGTCAGCGAACTGCAGAATGAACAGCGGACCATTCAGGTCATCATCGCCGACCAGCAGCGCAAGAACGAGCAAATCAATGCCGAAATCGACCGACTTGTCGCCGTCGAGGTGGAGAAGGCACGCCAGCGTGCCGCCGCCGAGGCACAGCGAAAAGCCGAGGCTGCAGCTGCCAAGAAGCGCGCCGAGGAACTGGCACGGAAGAAGGCGGAGGCAGAGAAAGCCAAGCGCGAGGAGGAGCGCCGCATCGCGGCAGCAAAGGCCGAGGAGGCACGGCTCAAGGCCGCTGCTGAGAAGGCTCGCCGGGAGCACGAACAAAAACTGGCGGCAGAAAGAGCCGCTGCCGAGGCCAAGAAAAGAGCCGCCGCAGCAGCAGCCGAAAAAGCCAAACGAGAGACGGAGGCAAGGGCCAAGCGAGAGGCGGAGGCAAGAGCACGGCAGGCTGAAGAGGAGGCAAGGGCTGCAGAGGATGCTGCACGAAGAAGCGCCGCCGAGAGGGAAAGGGCCGAACAGGCTGCCCGAGAGGCGGAGGCGGCAAGACTCGCTGCGGAGAGAAAGGCCGTCGCCGATGCCGCACGACGTGAGAAAGAGGCTGAGGAAGTCGCAAAAGAGGAATCGAAAGTGGAAACCATGTCGGCTGTCGACCGACAAATCAGCGGCAGCTTCGAAAGCAACAGAGGAAGACTGCCCATGCCCGTCACAGGAAAATATAAGGTGGTCAGCCACTTCGGACAATATGATGTCGATGGCTTAAGAAACGTGAAACTCGACAACAAGGGCATCAACATACAGTGTGAGCAGGGCGCCAGCGCAAGGGCCATCTTCGAAGGAGAGGTCAGCGCTGTGGTCAGCGTCGCCGGACAGCTCGTGGTGATGGTGCGCCACGGAGACTTCATCTCTGTCTACTGCAACCTCAAGTCGGTACATGTGAGAAAAGGACAGAAAGTCACTACCCGGCAGGTGCTCGGAACCGTGGGCCAGGATAACATCCTCCAGTTCCAGCTACGGCGTGAGAAAGCCAAACTCAACCCCGAAACCTGGCTGGGAAAATAGTATTTAATTCATAATTCATAATTCATAATTCAAAATTGATTTCGGCTACGCCGATTTTTAATTCATAATTCATAATTCATAATTCATAATTGATTTCGGCTACGCCGATTTTTTAATTGAAGATTGAAAATTGAAGATTGAAAATTGATTTCGGCTGCGCCGAATGAGAAAATGCATTGGCTGCGCAAGAAATTCCTTTCGAAAGTCGTCAGAGCTCCCCTCCCATTTGAAGTTATGATGGGAGGGGAGTTGTTGGTTTTCGGGTTCCTTATTCGCCGATGAAACTCGCGAGAGAACTCCGCCGATGGATTTCGATGACATTTTTGGGGGATGGGATTTTGGTCCGTCACGGTGCTGGGATTTGGATCCGTCACGGGGATGGGATTTGGATCCGTCATGGGGATGGGATTTGGGTCCGTCACGGGGCTGGGATTTGGATCCGTCACGGGGCTGGGATTTGGATCCGTCACGGGGCTGGGATTTTGGTCCGTCACGGGGCTGGGATTTGGATCCGTCACGGGGCTGGGATTTGGATTCGTCACGGGGCTGGGATTTTGGTCCGTCACGGGGAAATTGGTTGCGAAAGAAAGTCCTTCGATGGAGTTCTGTCGAGCGCAACGGCGGCCTGAAAGGCCAACCTGCTCTCAGCCCAGGGCAAC
>CAMHEL010000002.1 GCA_946184125.1 uncultured Prevotellaceae bacterium | reverse complement strand
TTTGTGGGACTTGCCTTTGGAGGAGTGATGCACCGCTTCCGGCTCAGTGTGAAATATTTCGCTCCGCTGTCCTTCCTTATGGGATATGTTTTTTTGCTTTTGCCTGAAAAGCAGACCCCATATTCAATTATATATATCTGTCTCGGCTCTGCCTTCATCGGCATTGCCACTGGCATCGGCGTTCCTTATCTGAACACCATCGCCAGCATCAAGGGAGGACGCAATTCAGCAACAACTGTGATGCCGCTCCTCTCTGCTGCCTTGTATCTTGGACAGTTCGTTTCACCATTGGTGGTCTTGCCTCTTTCGGCAACCTTTTTTGGTGGAGATGATATGGCAGCGCCCTACAAGACAGGTATTTTGCTCAGCATGCTTCTGCTCCTGCAAGTATGGACCACGCGGCATTATCAAAGCCTGCCTCCCAAATGATTTTCCCCCTTTTTATTAACTATAAAACTATCAAATCATGTCAAAGACAGTAGAAATCCAGATTGAGAAGAGCCACGGCCTCATAGAAGGCCTGCGCCGTCATGTCAGAGAAATGGGTGAGCGTGGTATCTCATCCGATGAAATCAACGAGATGGAACAAGCCATCAAGGTGTTGGAGGTAGCCAATACGGAAGTGGACCGCCTGCGAGGTGAACTCACCGTCAAGGTGAAAAACATGAACGCCGTTATGACTCGTGTGAAAGAGGACTATGCCGAGAAGAAAAAGACCTTGAAGGGTTATTACCCGCAGGAGCGCTGGATGGATTACGGTGTGCCCGACAAGCGCTGATAATCTGGTAAGAAAAAATCCGTGGCTGTTAAGTGTGACCGTCACGGATTTTTATTAATTTGGTAGGTATTTATTATTTCATTCCAGTCCGGCTGCTGAAGTTGATGCGGACACCCTTGTCGTCGACCATCATGTCATTGCCACCATTGTTGCCGTTGCTGACAGTGGGTTTGCGTTCACCGTCAAGTATCTCGCGGCAAATGTTCTTGATATCGGTAACACGCTGAAGGGTCTCCAGATTGTCGCCACTGTAATGGCCGGGAAAGAGAAAGCGGATGTCGTTCTTCTTCATGTAGTTCTCTATCCTCTCGGCGGTGTACATCACGGTTGAAAGGTTGATGAACACCAGCAGGTTGGTTGAGCCGAAAGCATCGCCACTGAATCCATAATGATTTGCCTTGTCGAAGAAAGTCGTGCTTCCGGCAGTATGGCCGGGAGTAAAGATAACCTCTATTTCACGGCCGCCAAGGTCTATCACTTCGCCGTCGTGAAGATATTTGATTTGCCCCTTGTAATTACGCATGTTATTCGGAACGATAGGCATGTCGCCAGCATTCAGATAGATTTCTGGGAAAGGACCTACTCCCCCGACATGGTCGCCATGGGCATGGGTGGCCATCATTGTGACAGGCTTTGACGTAATCTTTGCCACAATCTTGTCCAGCCCGGGTATGTATGTCCCAGCATCAATAAGGAGTGCGCGCTCATTGCCCTCAACGATGTAGAGGGATTCGTTGTACACTCTATGCCCGTTTCCTATCCATGTATGCTCGTCAATCTGGCGGAACACCACTTCATCATCCTGATAAACCACTTTGCCGCGAAGGTCACGACTATTGATATCAGTTCCCTGTGCCTCAACCGCATACGGTATCAGGCAGAGCAACATTGCTGCTAAAAAACTGTAAACTTTCATATTAGTAAAGGTTATGTTTGTTGATTTTCTTCTACTTTCCTCCATAAGGATAATCGTTGCATAGCACCAAATATGCTGCATTTTTGACTGTAAAATGCATTTATGCTCAAGTCCTTGCAAAAATACATAATATTATGGAAAACATATCGAAATATCGGAAAAAAATCACCAATTTCTTTTTTCCTCCATCAACAGCATCAATTCTTTCCGTCCCTGATGAAAACCGACTTCATCAAGGATTTGCTCGAAAGCATTGATGATGTCTTCACGTTCCTCGGTCTCTATAAATGGGGGCCGACGGTCGAGTTTGTTGAAACCTTCAACATAGTCGATGGCTATGCGATTGACAGCAGAGAAATCTATTTCTGAATGACTCATCTCTTCGAGAATCCGGCGACGTGTATCTTTCCAAAGTGCTACAGATTTTTTATATTTTGACTTAGGTACGAACTCGCTACCGTCCCAATGGCGCAAAGGATTGTTCAGATTCTCATGAAGCCATTCGTCAGAGCGCAGTTTTAAGACTTGCAAGTCCCTGATCTTTCCCTTATACAACTTCTTTATTTTCTTTCCTGCTTCCGCAGGAACACTCTCAAGCCAAAGGCTTCTCAGTTGCGGAAGGCTTTCAGGGCGAGGAAAATCATCCGCAGAGAAGTCAAACAAATCCCAAAACGTCAGTGTTTCCAATTCGGGTAGCTTCGCTATCTCGGCCACATCATGGATATAGCCTGGTTTTCCTGTCATCCATAGCTTCATCAGACATGGGAATTGAGATGGAATATTGCATAAGCTGTAATCCTGAATACTATCGAGGTGCAGTTCTGTCAGCCTTTTCAATCCTAAGTCCGGTATAAAACCATCTTGCATTTCCACCCAAAGAGCCATATAATACCCGTCGTTGGGTGAATGGACGCGAAGAATTGGCGACATCTTTCCCTTTAATGTCAATTTGTTGATGCTTGAAGGTAGGTAGATGTCTTCTACGTCTATTCCGCTAATTTCCAACTCTTCCAAATGCGTACGACTGAGGTCTAACTTCCGTCGTGAGCAATTATCCCATACCAACTCATGGACAAGAAACCTACGCTCTAAAAAGGGTATCAGTTGAGGATAATCCTTTGAGGTGCTAATTCTCGCTAATCCTGGGAACTTGTCCAATTCAGAAAAATCCTTGATAGCACTGAGCGTATCGTCAAACAGCCCACAGAGATTCTTATTCATCTCTTTGCCAGCGACAATGACGGTTTCACCTTCATTAAATTTTCCAAGAGCATCTTTGAAAGCCAACACCTGGTCTTTGGGCAATTTTTCCCACTTATCTTGCCATTTCTGTTGGATACCGTCAGGCCAATTGCCAAAACGACGACATTCCTCAATAGGTCTAACAATCATGTTTCCGATAAACATGGCATGAGATGGAAAAAACTTGACAGGTGCCCAGCAACGGCAAATCTCGTTATTCCAATTATGATGATTCAGCAGGAGATAGGATATTTTTTTGAGATCCCTCTCTTCAGGAATCTTCTCGTCCCAATAGTCCAGATCCACGAAGACAGCATATTCTTCACCCAACTGCTCGCCAATCTGTACAATCTGGAAAGTAAACCACTTTCCTGTTTCCCGTTCTTGGAGAGCATATACATCTCCCACTTCTAATGATTGCTTCTGCTTCATCTTTTCTGAAATCTTCTCCGGTCGTTCACATTAACGGCAAAAACGCTCAAATCACCTCCCATTCACAACAGCCGTTCCAACTGCTGCACTGCAAGTGTGATGTCATCGTCAAACTTTTCGTGGTCTTTTAGAAAATCAGTCCTACCATGAGATATGACCTCTAACAGTTCTTTGCTCATCTCATCAACGAACGAGGCGACGGCATACTCGATGTCATCGCGCTGCCATTCCATATTGGAATGGACATACACGTTCCGCTTCTGATGCAGGAAACTGTAGGCGGTTTCTATGCTGTCTTTCGTCAACATACTTTTATGATTGCTGTTCATCTTCCGTCCGTCCTGTGATCGTGGCGTCATCGTAGCCTATCGGTCTGAACTGTTTCTGGTCCTCACTCCACACGAAACCATGAGAAAGGAGGTAGTTTCTCACTTCCCTTGGTTCTCTGCTGAATGCATAGCACAATGCCTCGAGTGTGTCGAAATCCTCATCACGCATGAGCATGTTGACACTTGACACCAAAATGGCCGGGTCTTTGGGTAGGTAATCCATAATCTTCTCTTCCCGATTGAAAATATGCGGGCAAAGGTACAATTTAGTGAGAGAACAGCCAAATTTCCAGGTAGCGAATGCAAAATAATTATGCTTGCATGATGTTTGCTGAATAATGGTACATTCAAGACCAAGATTTCATTTTCCGAAGACAATTCTGAAGAGGAAAACATTTGAGCATGCCGACAAGATAATAAAAGTGATGAACGGCAGATTTGTTGTTTAAAACTGCAGAAACAAATACCTTATTTTATATATATAAGTGTGGCACTTCTATAAAGATACATTTGCAATAGTATCTGATACAAAGACAAAAATCTATGTTTGGTTTCTTTTGTATCTTTGCAGCGTAATTGCAGCGTCTCTATGATTTCTCAGCAGACCAGACGGAAGTCAAGACTAAAAAACATGTAAATCAAATCAAGCTATGTTAAGAAAAGCGCTATTTCTGTTTTTATCATTATGCACGCTAACCCTCTCCGCTGAGGAGCGGACCATCGATGTGAGTGGCAACAACACCTCGTCGGACTACAAAAGCTATGACCAAGCCATCTCATTGCCAGCAGGAGATGTGCTCAACGTGAAAATGGCCAGGTATGTCTATTTCAGTTCAACGATAACGGGCAGCGGCACGCTCAATCTGTATGCCGGAGGTGAGCGCTGCTATCTGGGAACCAAGAGCGGAAAGACATGGGCCGACTGGATCAAATACACCGGCGACATTCATATATTCCCTTTCAAGGAGAATTCCTCGTCGGCAGGTTTCTACGGAGTCGTCCTAGCTCATGGAGGAAAATCCTCCTCACCTGAGAACGCCTTGGACGACGTCAAATCGGGCAAGGTGAACTCCACGATGGTCAACAACCGCGTCATCCTCCACGATGGAGCCACCATCTGCTGTGAGGCCAACACTGCCGGCGCTGGTTTCCGCATCGGAGAGTTACAGACAGAAGTCGGCTCCACGCTGCAGGGATACATGAAAAATTCACGTTCTGCCTATTACCTCCTCGGAGCACTCAACACCGATGCCACGATTGCAGGTAAAATCGCCCCTTCGGGTTACCGCGATGATACGGCGCTGAGCATACTCAAGGAAGGCACAGGCACCTATACCATCACGGGCAACGACAACTACCTGAGCGGTGCCCTGCGAATCCTCCAAGGCCGGGTGCTGGTGATGAATGACCGCGACCAAGCCGAGAAGCAGAAACTGCGGGGAGCGCTGGGTGCCATGCCAAGCAGCAGTTCGGCTGTCGCCTATGTTTTCGAGGAAGGCGTGCTGGGCGGTACGGGCAGCATCGGTGGCACCGTCGACAACTACGGCACCATTGAGCCAGGCAAAGATGCCATCGGTTTGCTGACATTGAAAAACTATGTGGATAACAAGGACGCCAATCTCTTTGTACGTCCCGCCTCAGAGTTACGTTTCAAAGTGGCGTCGGCTGCAAACCATGACCAGCTTGCCGTAGATGGTATGGTGAAATATTTCAACATGGCGCAGGACTTCACCACGAGCGACAAGATGCCCGTCATCAGGATTGTCCTCGATGAAGCCGCTGAAGTGAAGGTGGGCGACACTTTCACCCTCCTCACCGCCAAAAGCAAAGGCACCAACAGCGGCGACTGGCATTTTGACGTGAAGGCCGACCATTACACCTGGGCGATTGAGGAGCATGAGGCCGACGGTGTCTACACCGTGACGGCCACCCTCGTCTCTCTTGAGGATGCCGGCCATTCCGTCGACCCCGATGACCCTTCGCAGCAGGAGGGTACGATGGGAGCCTACTACGACGACGGCATCGACGACAATGCAGACACAACACCGCTGCGCGACTATGCCCAGCGCAACGGCAAGCAAATAGGCACCGCCATCTCACTATGGAAAAATGACCTGACCAACGCCAACCTTTCCGAGAGCAAGGAGGTGGGAGCGCAGTTCAACATGCTTGTGGCAGAAAACGAGATGAAGTTTGATGCCCTGCAACCCTCTCGCGGCAGTTTCACCTACGGCAGTGCCGATGCTCTGGTCAACTATGCCCAGAAGCACAACATGGTGATGCGCGGACACTGTCTGGTCTGGCACCAGCAGCAGCCCGAGTGGGTGAGCAGCGACGGCAAGAAGAACGACAAGAATTGGACCCGCCAAGAGGCCCTGAAAATCATGGAGGACCACATAACCAACGTGGTGCGTCATTTCAAGGGCAAGGTGAAGGAGTGGGATGTCGTCAACGAATGCCTCGATGACGACCAGACCACCGTCCGTTCCAACCCCGACGCCTTCGACCTGCGTGCCACCGTGTGGCAACGGGCCATCGGCGACGACTACATCGACTCCGCCTTCGTCTATGCCCACAGAGCCGACCCCAGCGCGTTGCTCTATCTCAACGACTACGGCGTGGAACTGCAGGGCAAGGCCAAGAGCGTGGCGTTCTACAACCTGGCCATGCGTCTGAAGAACAACAACATCCCCATCCATGGTGTCGGCTTGCAGTGCCATTTCTCCATCGGAGAGGTAGACAGCACCAAACTCGACAACACTATCCGCCGTTTCGGCGAGGCAGGTCTGAAGTGCATCATCACCGAGCTCGACATGGGCATCCCCTCCACCTCACAGGCCAATCTTGAGGAGCAGGCACGCAACTACCGCGTGATAACAGACATTGTGCTCAACAACGACAATTGTCCGAACATGGTCATCTGGGGACTGAAAGACAACAACAGCTGGCGCGACTCGAACCCGTTGCTCTACACCGCCGGTCTCGGGCGCAAACCCGCATGGAAAGCCGTTCGCTCGGCTTTGCGCCACCGGGTGCTGGAAGATAAGTCCAAGTTTCATGTCTATCTCTGTTTCGGACAGTCAAACATGGAGGGAAACGCCCAGTGGGAAAGCGTCGACAACCAGTATGTCGACCCACGTTTCCAAATGCTTGCCACCACCGATTTCGACAACCCCAAGCGTAAGATGGGCGAGTGGTACACCGCCTATTGCCCCATCGTCAGTCCGATGGGCAAGCTCGGAATGGCCGACTATTTCGGCCGCACCATGGTGGCAGCCCTGCCTGTCGACGTGAAAGTAGGTGTCGTCGCCGTCGCGATGGGGGGAAGTCCCATAGAGATGTTCGACAAGGACAAATACCAGCAGAAACTCGCAGCCAACCCCAATGAGTGGTGGGCCACGCTGTCGAAGAACTACTATGGCGGCAATCCCTACGGGCGTCTGGTGGAGATGGCAAAGAAGGCACAGGAAGTGGGCGTCATCAAGGGCATCCTTCTCCATCAGGGCTGTTCCAACAATGGCGACCCCAACTGGCCCAATATGGTGAAGAAAATCTACAACGACCTCCTCAACGACCTTGGGCTCAACGCTGCTGATGTGCCCCTCTTCGCCGGCGAGACCGAGCGCGAGGACATGGGCGGTGGTTGTTACCATCACAACGCCGTGGTGGCACGGCTGCCACAGGTCATCCCCACGGCCCATGTGGTCAGCTCAGAGAACATCCCCGGCAATGGGGATGACCCCTGGCATTTCTCCGCAGCAGGATACCGCATCTTCGGCAAACGGTATGCCATCGAGACCCTGAAGGTCATGGGGCTGGAAGCTAAAGCCAATCCGGAATACAATATGCCCACCAATCTCAAAAACTTCTTCACGCCCCGCTCGTTCGTCACCACGCTCAGAGGAAAGGCCGGCAGCACACTGACATTGAAACTGGTGTGCACCTTCGCCGATGGCCACAGCGAGGACATCACCCGTGAGACGACGTTCAGCAGCAGCGACTACACCATTGCCAACAACAAAGTCAAGCTTGGCGAGGAAGGCACGTCGGGCACCGTCATGGCCACCTTCACTGATTTCCTTGGCACCGTTCACGACGTCAGTCTCAACATTGAAGTAGGGGAGGGTACCGGCCTCACCCGACTGACCAGCGTTCCGGAGATAGAAGGCCAGAACATTATCATCATGAGCGAGGACGACGGCAGGGTGTTCTATGGTTCCGACAACCAGAACCTTGGCTTCGACGACCCCTCCAAGGTCTTCGACAACACCAGTATCGTAGGCTATCAGTTCAAGGCAGAACCCTTGGCCGGCACCACCAACCATTATCTGCTCCGCCTCATCACCCTCAATGGCAGTCCCTATTCCATCTGGGGCAACCCAGGCTACCTCAACTCACAACCCGCCGACGGCTGGTGCAGTTTCATCCTGGGACTGAACAACCAAAACGGACAGGACATCAAGGACGGTGCCGTATGGGAAATAGAATATGTGGAGAACATGGGCTTCACCCTCAAGAATGTCGGCACCGGCTTATACTTGAAGGATGCTGCTCCAGCCAAATACGACACACCCGCCTATTTCGCCTTCTGTGTGCCAGGAGGACAGTCGGGCATCACTACCATTGAGCAGCGCCATGCCAATGCCGACATCTATAATCTGCAAGGCATGAAGGCAGGCAAGATGGCACAGTGGGAAACGTTGCCACGAGGGCTATATATCGTCAACGGAATCAAAATCTTCAAACCCTAATAAACTATGAATCTGAAAAAATCTTTATTTTCCATTTTCCTGCTGATGGGTGCCTGTTCAGCCATGGCACAGCCGGCAGGTGGATTTGGCGGCTTCCAGATGCCGCAAGTGAAACTGGAAACTTCACAGGAGTGGAAAGACATCAACTATGCAGGCGACGACCAAGCCTACCATACGTGTGACATCTATCTGCCCAAGAAGGAACAGGCGTCCTATCCCGTGGTCATCCACATCTACGGCAGCGCCTGGTTCAGCAACAACAGCAAGGGTGCCGCCGACCTTGGCACCATCGTCAAGGCGCTGCTCGATGCCGGGTATGCTGTGGTCTGCCCCAACCACCGCTCAAGCATGGACGCCAAATGGCCGGCCCAGATACATGACATACGTGCCGTCATCCGCTTCGTACGCGGTGAGGCCAAGAAGTATAAATTCGACACCTCGTTCATCGCCACCAGCGGTTTCTCCTCAGGTGGACATCTCTCGTCGACTGCTGCCACCACAAGCGGCACCAAGCAGACCAAGGTGGGCGTTGTGGACATTGACTTAGAAGGTAACTTAGGCAACTATACAGGAGAGAGCAGCGAGGTGAATGCCGCTTGCGACTGGTCGGGACCTGTCGACCTCACCGATATGGAATGTGGTGAGCACATGACGATGGGCGAGAACAGTCCCGAGGACGTGTTGCTCAATTCCAAACTATCAAAGGAGCCCGACAAATACCGCAGTTTGAGCGCTGTGACGTATATCGACGCCAACGACCCGCCAATCATCATCTTCCATGGCGAGAAGGACAATGTGGTGCCTTGCTGCCAGGGTAAGAAATTCTATGAACTGCTCAAAGGCGCCGGTGTCACCACCGAGGCCACATTCGTTCCCGAGGGTGGTCATGGAATGGGTATGTACAGTGAGGAGAACCTGCAGAAAATGGTCAATTTCCTCAATGCAGCGAGGTTGGGCAAGTCGCGCGTCGTCGAGGATGGCGGCACTGGCCCCTACAAGGCTGTGATGAAAGAGGAGGCCAGCCTCAAGGCCCACACCGTGTTTGTACCACAGGACCTGTCGAAGTTCGGAGGAAAGGAGAAACTGCCCGTGCTCGTCTGGGGCAATGGAGCCTGCACCAACTCACCTTGGGAACATTATAAGTTCCTCAATGAGATTGCCTCTTACGGTTTCATCGTCCTGGCCACCGGCTATATCCCCATGGACGAGACACCCTACCGCGGTCCGATGTCGACCACCGAGCAGCAGATAGAAAGCATCGACTGGATTATCGCCCAGAATGCCGACAAGCAGTCGCCTTATTATGGTAAGATTGATACGAAGAACATCTGTGTGGCAGGTATGTCGTGCGGAGGTTTGCAGACCCTCTACAACTGTGCCGACTCCCGCATCACCTCGCTGATGATATGCAACAGCGGTCTGTTCAACGCCAGCAATGCAGGGCAGGCCGTCGGTGGAATGCCCATGCCTCCGAAGTCGAAACTTGAGGAAATCCACTGCCCCATTATCTATATCCTTGGCGGTGAGAAAGACATCGCCTATGGCAATGGAATGGATGACTTCAAGCGTATCTCGCATGTGCCCGCTTGCGCCACCAACTTCCCCGTGGGCCATGGCGGCACCTACCGTGAGCCTCATGGTGGCGAGTTCTCTGTCGTCGCTCTGGCATGGCTGCAGTGGCAACTCAAAGGCGATAAGGAAGCCGCTAAGATGTTCAAAGGCAAGAACTGCCTGCTCTCGACGCGCAAAGACTGGACCATCGAGAAAAACAAGAAGTTTGAGACACTGAAATAGACCGACTTTTTCAATGCACAAGAACCACCTAATACCTACGGGATAATGAAGAAACTAATAGTGCTCGTTGCCCTTCTGGCCTCGATGCCCATGATGGCAGCCAAGAAGGCCGTTTCGCCCGACAAACGGCTGACGATGGAGCTCACATCCGAAGGGTACACTGTGAAATACGACAAGAAGACTGTGGTGGTGATACCCGCCATGGGCTATAGCACCACCCTGCCGCCCATCAAGGGGAAGCCCAAACGCATCAAGGACGACTACCATATGCTGTCGGGTAAACGGTTGCACTGCACCAATGAGGCCAATGAGTACCGGTTGGGCGAAATCGTCCTTCGGCTCTACAACGACGGTGTGGCATTCAGGAGTTTCGTCAGCGACGACCCCGAACAGAAAGAACAGACCGCCTACCGCATCAGTGAAGGCACTAAGCGGTGGATGCAGCAGTGGACCGACTCTTACGAAGGTTTCTTTCCACTGCACACTTCATATAAGGTGGAACCCGTCCGCTCGTTCAGCGGCGTGTCGAAGTCTGCTGAAGGCTGGAACAACCGCTGGGGGTATCCTGCCCTCATCGAGCCGGCCGACGGACTGTTCGCACTCATCACCGAGGCCAATGTCAACCGGGGGCAGAGCGCGTCGTGTCTCTACAACGAGGGCGAGCTTTACCGGGTGACGCCCGATAAGCAGTCTGAAAACAGAGCCGTGGTTGGCTATACCCCGTGGAGGGTGATTATTGTGGGCTCATTGAGCCAGGTGGTGCAGTCGACGTTGGTGACTGATGTCTCCGACCCCTGCCGGATAGATGATACCAGTTGGATACAGCCTGGTGCCGTGTCGTGGGTCTATTGGGCATACAACCATGGTTCCAACGACTACAACATCATCTGCAAGTATGTGGACATGGCCGTCGCACTGCAGTTGCCCTATGTGTTGATAGATGCTGAATGGGACGAGATGAAGGATGGCAAGACAGTGGAAGACGCCGTGGCATACGCCAAATCGAAAGGGGTGAAGCCCCTGATTTGGTACAACTCCTCCGTGGGATGGGTGAATGGTGCCCCAGGACCCAAGTACAGGCTCAACAGTCCCGCAGACCGTGAGAAGGAGTTCGCATGGTGTGAGAAAATCGGTGTGGCAGGCGTGAAGATTGATTTCTTCTCAGGCGACACCCAGCTCAACATGGACTATTGCATCGACCTGCTGGAGAGCGCTGCCAAGCATCACCTCCTGGTCAATTTCCATGGAGCGACCATCCCCCGTGGATGGCAGCGCACCTATCCCAACCTGATGAGTACCGAAGGCGTCTATGGTGCAGAGTGGTACAACAATGTGCCGACGTTCACCGACAAGGCGGCGAGCCATAATGCCACATTGCCTTTCACTCGCAATGTCATCGGTCCGATGGACTACACCCCCTGTGCCTTCAGCGACTCCCAGCATCCCCACATCACCTCGCATGGCCACGAGCTGGCACTGACGGTGCTTTTCGAGAGTGCTCTTCAGCATTTGGCCGATAAGCCCGAGAGTTTCTTGGCACAGCCCAAAGAGGTGCAGGAATTCCTTTCCACGTTGCCCACCGTATGGGACGACACCCGCCTTGTGGGAGGTTACCCAGGTGAGTATGCGGTCATGGCACGGCGGTTTGGCACCACTTGGTATGTTGCTGGCATCAATGGCACGAATGAGCAGAAAGTCATCGACACACCGCTCGATTTCATTCCCCGTGGCGATGTGATGCTCTTCGCCGATGGCAAGCCCTGGTCCATCACCCGTCCGCAGTCCATCCCCCAGCGTGTGGAATGTGCGCCACGGGGCGGTTTCGTGATGGTCGTCCGTCAGAAGCCTGATGCGCTCCCTTACGTCTATGACATGGAGAACACGGGTGCCGGGTATGACAAGCCCGAGATGCCCGAGCCCCGTCAGTTGCCTGTCATTTTCGGACTGCCCGACCCCTTGAAAGGTGTATCCGACTTCAGTGACTGGTCGAGGAGGCGCAGCGAGATAGCCGCACAAATCCAGCATTATGGCATCGGCGAGAAGCCGGTGGTGAAGAAAGAGCAGGTGAAAGCCCGCATGGACCACGACACCCTGATCGTCGACGTGACGGTGAACGGTCAGACGCTGACGCTGCGCTCCGAAATACAGTACCCCAAGACAGGACAGGCACCTTATGCCCTGATGATAGGCACCAGTGGCATCTCGCTGCCCAAGGTGTTGTTCGACGACCGTCCCATCGCCCGCATGGTGTTCCATGAGAAGCAAGTCAACGACTATGGTCAGTGGGGCAACCATCACGAGCGTGGCGAGCACGATTTCGACCGTCTGTATCCTCATCTGAAGGATAACGGTGCCTACAGCATGTGGGCATGGGGTCTCAGCCGCCTGATAGACGGTCTGCAGCAATTGGGGCCGGAGGTGACGAAAATCGACCTTCATCACATCGGCGTGACAGGTTGTTCGTATGCCGGCAAGATGGCGCTGTTCTGTGGCGCTTTCGACGAGCGTGTGGCGCTCACCATCGCCCAGGAGCCTGGCGGCGGCGGCGCTGCAGCCTGGCGTATCTCTCATACCCAAAGCGATGTGGAAAACCTCGACCGCACCGACTACCATTGGTTCATGCAGAGTCAGTATGACAATTTCAAGGGCGACAGTGTGTACCAGTTGCCCTACGACCACCATGAGTTGTGTGCCATGGTGTTCCCACGCGCCCTGTTGCTGTTGGGCAACCCCGATTACAAGTGGCTGGCCGATGAGGCTATGCTGGTGTCGGCACGCAGCGCCCGTGAGGTGTGGCGCCGCTTCGGCATCGAGGACCGCATGGGGTGGAGCATCGTCGATGGACACATGCACTGCCGGTTGGCTGAGAGCCAGTATCCCGAGGTGCAGGCCTTCATCGACAAGTTCCTGCTGGGTCGTGACACTGACACCCAGGATGTGAGAATAGTAAATATCAATAAGAAAGCGCCATGAGAAAAGTATTAGTATTGATGGCTTTTGTAGCCTCTGTGTCCGTCATGGCACAGAAACATTGTCTGTGGTATGAGCAGCCAGCCCGCCATTGGCTGGAAGCCTTGCCTGTCGGCAATTCCC
Source organism: uncultured Prevotellaceae bacterium (assembly GCA_946184125.1). Taxonomy (GTDB): domain Bacteria; phylum Bacteroidota; class Bacteroidia; order Bacteroidales; family Bacteroidaceae; genus Prevotella. Next base: position 60,235 of record CAMHEL010000002.1, on the reverse strand, counting down.
AATTAGGTGCCATGGTATTTGGCGGCACCGAGGTGGAGGAACTGCAGCTGAATGAAGAGACATTCTGGAGCGGTTCACCCCACAACAACAACAGCACGACATCCCGTGAACACTTGCAGGAAGTACGCGACCTGGTGTTCGCCGGCCATGAAGAGGATGCCCATAAAGTTATCGACCAGTATTTCATCCCCGGCCCGCATGGCATGCGCTTCCTGCCCATGGGCAGTGTCAAACTGAAGTTGGGGCATACCGATGTGTCGCAATACCGGCGGGAGCTCAACATCGGCGATGCGCTTGCCACCACCCGTTACGTCTGCGGGGGCGTCGCCTATGAACGTACCGTATTCGCATCGCTTGCCGACCATGCCATCATCGTCAGGCTGACGGCCAACAAGAAGGGCGCCCTGTCGTTTGATGTCAACTTCGACAGTCCGCTGGAGAGCAATGTCAGCACCGCCGATGGACTGTTGACGGCAACGGTGAAGAATGTGGAGCAGGAAGGCATAAAAGGTGGGCTTACAGCCGAATGCCGCGTCAAAATCGAAAGCGATGGAAAAATAAGCGGCGGGAAAGTAAGTCAGGCCACCACAGCCACTCTCTATATCGTGGCAGCCACCAATTATGTCAATTATCATGACACAAGTGGCCATCCCGCACAGAAAAACGAGGCTAAGTTAGCCGACCTCAAAGGAAAGAAATTCAAACAGCTGCTCAATTCGCACCTCAAAAAATACCATGAGCAATACGACCGTGTCAGTCTGGTCCTCAACAGTCAGGACAGCAAGGCTGCTCTTCCCACCGACAAGCGCCTCGCCGCTTTCGACGGCAGCGACCTGGGCATGGTGTCGCTCATGATGCAGTATGGTCGCTATCTGCTCATCAGTTCGTCGCAGCCCGGTGGGCAGCCCGCCAACCTGCAAGGGGTGTGGAATGACAAGATGAATGCACCATGGGACTCGAAATACACCATCAACATCAATGCCGAGATGAACTACTGGCCGTCGATGGTGGGCAATCTCGTGGAGACACAGGAACCTTTGCTCTCCATGATTCGGGACCTGAGCGAGACGGGAGCCAAAACAGCCGATGTGATGTATGGCTGCAAAGGATGGGTGGCTCACCACAACACCGACCTCTGGCGCATCGCCGGTCCTGTGGACGGCACCACGTGGGGCATGTTCCCCACAGGCGGTGCATGGCTCACCACACATATCTGGCAGCAGTATCTCTTCACAGGCGACAAGGACATGCTGCGCCGGTATTTTCCCATCCTGACGGGTGCTGCCGATTTCCTCCTCGACTACATGCGCCCGCATCCTCAGTATGGATGGCTCGTCACCGTTCCCACCGTATCGCCTGAGCACGGTCCTGTGGGCAAGCGCACCACCGTCACTGCAGGTTCGACGATGGACAACCAGATTGTTTTCGATGTGCTGAGCAGTGTCGTCGAGGCGGCGCGTGTGCTGGGCGAAAATCCGCCACAACTCCAGAAATACAAGTCTGCTCTCAGCCAGTTGCCTCCCATGCAAATCGGACGCTACGGACAATTGCAGGAATGGCTGTGGGATGGCGACGACCCTAAAGATGAGCACCGTCACATCTCCCACCTTTACGGCCTCTATCCTTCGAACCAGATATCCCCCTTCTCGCATCCCGACTTGTGGAATGCCGCTTCCAACACCCTGAAGCAGCGTGGCGATATGGCCACGGGATGGAGCTTGGGATGGAAAATCAATTTCTGGGCAAGGATGCTGGATGGCAACCACGCCTTCCAAATCATCAAGAACATGTTGCATCTGCTGCCCGACGATGCCAGCATGCGGAGATATCCCGAGGGCCGTACCTATCCCAACTTGTTCGATGCCCATCCTCCTTTCCAGATTGACGGTAACTTCGGTTGCTCGGCAGGCATCTGCGAGATGTTGCTGCAGAGTCACGACGGCGCCGTCCACCTGTTGCCCGCCTTGCCCGACGCTTGGGCTGATGGGGAATTGAAAGGCATGAGGGCACGTGGCGGTTTTATCGTGGACATCAGATGGAGTGGTGGCAAGGTGAGCCAGGCCACAGTGCGCAGCACCTGCGGCGGCACCCTCCGCCTGCGCTCCTATACACCGCTGAAAGGAAAAGGACTGCGGCCAGCCCAGGGAGACTGCCCCAACGCGATGCTCTCGCCAGCGGTCATCAAGAAACCTCTTGTTTCCAATGAGTTGAAAGAAACAATGTCGGCAACACCCCCCAAGGTGTATGAATACGACATAGAGACACAGCCGGGAAAAACCTACACATTCAATAATTAATCATCAACAACATGAAGAAAGTCTTATTACAATTGTTGTTTCTCTTCACCGCAGCGATGGTGAATGCCCAGAACCCCTACCTCCCGTTGTGGGAGCATGTGCCCGATGGCGAGCCACGTGTGTTTGAGGACCCCGACCAACCAGGCAAGTTCCGCGCCTATATCATCGGTTCTCACGACACCCAGTACACGCAATATTGCGGCAACGACATCCGCATGTGGTCGGCACCGGTTGAGGACCTCACGCAATGGCGCGACGAGGGCTCCATCTTCTCTTGGTTTGTCAATGGACAGTGGGACACCATGTTCGCTCCAGATTTGGTGGAGGTGGTGGACAAGGCGACAGGCAAGAAGACCTATTGGCTCTATCCCCACAGCCGTGGATGGCAGCGGGTGGCAATGGTATGCCGTGGCGACCGCCCCAACGGTCCCTTCACACCTGTCAACCTCACCGCCGATGGTTCGAAATGTCTGCCCGGCTCTCTTATCGATTTCGACCCCTCGGTGTTCATTGAGAACATCACCAACAAGAAAGACCCCGACTACGACAAGGGGTTCCGTGCATATGTCTTCTATGGCTTCCAGCACTCCACGGCATGTGAACTCGACCAGCAGACCATGTATTCGATGCGTCCCGGCACCGAGTTGCACGACTACTTCATTCCTGCCAGTGCTTCCTTCGGCAAGGTTCGCGACCCGGAGGGCACGCAGTATCCTGCCTTGTACAAGGGCCAGAATCCCGGCGATTTCAATTTCTTCGAGGCCTCCAGTATCCGGCAGGTGGGCAACAAGTATGTGATGGTGTTCTCGGGCTATTCCGGTCCCGACTATGGGTTGGGCTCCACCAACTCGGCTTTGCGCTATGCTTTCGGCGACTCACCTCTCGGTCCATGGCGCTCAGGAGGTGTGTTGGTCGACTCCCGTGGTGTGGTGCCCAACGAGGATGGGGCGCACCTCATGACCACCAATGCGGCACACAACACCCATGGCTCACTGCAGGAGATCAACGGTCAGTGGTATGTCTTCTATCACAGGCCGCCACGTGGATTTGGAAATGCCCGTCAGTCGATGGTGGCTCCTGTAAAAATCACCTTTGACAAGAAGCCGGTCAGCAAAGGGGGCGTGGTGAAAATCACTGCCTACGACCCCTATGCCAAGGACAATGTGTGGACGGCCAAGGCAGCCGACGGCATGGAGTATACCGGTGCCGAGGTGACCAGCGAGGGCTTCCAGATTTTCGGTCTGCCTCCCTATCAGTACTATTCGGCAGGTCTGGCCTGCTTCATGACAGGTGGCACCAACTCCAATGAGTGGATGCAGGACAATTTCGACGTGTGGAACAACTCTATGGATCTGGCCGGCATCACCAACAAGGGGATTGTCGGTTTCAAGTACTTCGGTTTTGGCGGACTGAAAGAGGATACCAAGGGCCTTCATGCCTTCAGCGGTATACAGAAGGGCGACGGTGCTGTGCTCAATGTCCGGTTGACTCCTGGTGGACATGGTGCTTTCAAAATCCATGTCATACTCGACAACCCTTGGAAGGGACAGGAAGTGAGCGTCATCGAAGTGCCCGCCGATGCTCCTAAGAAGGCTGCGATGTTCCAGGTCGCCGTGCCGGCGGTGGAAGGACTGGCTGGCAAACATGCCGTCTATCTGGTGGCAGAAGGTGCCGACATCCCCCCGAGAACCGAGAACAGACCGCAATGGGGCCGCCAGCAGCAGCAACAACGGCCTGATGGCCTGTTCGACCTCCATGGACTGGGATTCTCGAAGAAAGGAGAGCCCTGCGTCGTTCCGCAGGTGCCTAAAATCTCCATCAAAGCCGATGGTAGAAATCTGAACGTCCCGGCCCAGCCCATCCGCACCACCAATGCCAACGGTCTGACCGACTACACCCACTATCAGGTGTATGGCCCGCTGAAGGACAGCAGCAGGATAGAGGCCACCGCCGATGTGCCAGGTGTTGATATCGTTGTCGGCAAAATCAACGAAGGACGTGCCATAGTGCGCTGCACTTATAAGGGCAAAGAAAAGGTTTATCTCATCAACTGATTTTTACAACAAGCTTATAGCGGGGCCAGTGATGCCAGAAGGGTGTCACTGGCCCTGTTTGTTCTTGGCATTTTCATGATTCTCCGGCTAAAAAAATCGTGAAAAGAGCTTTTTCCCCATTTTATCAACTAAAAAATGATAAAAAATAGGGTTGCGAAACAAATAATTGCCAATAATTCCTTAATGAAACTTTTTTTTTGTATCTTTGCAATCTGATTGAATTGAAGGAAATGAAAATGTTTTTTTTCACCTTAGTCGGCTTGTTTTCGGCTATAGTTTGCTGTGCCCAGTCCTATTCGGTGCAGTGCGAGGACACGTGCAATCATATTCATGGGCTTGACATGAGCCATTATCAGGGTGAAGTGTGGTGGGAGACCTTAGGCGACAACCATCACATGGCATATGTCTATTTCAAAGCCACCGAAGGGAAGGAAACCCAGGATGCGACCTACAAACGCAATATCGAACTGGCACACCGGTATGGGTTGAAGGTGGGTTCCTATCATTTCTATCATGCCAATGTGCCACAGGAATTGCAGCTGCGCAATTTCATGAGCCAGTGCCGCCCAGGCGACCAGGACCTCATCCCCATGATTGACATCGAGACGAAACCCAAGTCGATGAGCACCTACCAATTCTGTGACTCGCTGACGAAATTCCTTCTCCTCGTGGAGGAAGCCTATCATCAGAAACCGCTTATCTATTCGGGCAGAAATTTTTACAACAAATATCTACAGGGGAAAGTGGATGATTACAAACTCATGATAGCACAGTACTCCGAATATGAGCCAGTGCTTGAGGATGAGCGCGACTACATCATCTGGCAATATACAGGAAAGGGGCACATCAATGGTGTGCGGGGGTATGTCGACAAAAGCCGCCTCATGGGGCAGCACAGCCTCCGCGAACTAAGGTTCAAACGCTGGTGAGCCCTCAAACGTAACTATCTAATCAACGAAGGAGCGACAATATGGCCATCATCAAATGTCCGGAATGTGGACACCAGATTAGCGAGAAAGCGACTAACTGTCCCAGCTGTGGGGTCGAGATAGCCGGAAAAATCACAAGGTGCGTCGTCTGCGGGGAAGTGTTCTTCAAAGACGACTGCCTATGTCCGAATTGCTATCACCCTTATCATGCTTCTGATACTGAGGCAGGGAATGAGGAGAATATAGAGCAAACACCCCCCGTCGCCGAACAACAGCCCACCGACGAACCAGCCGCCATTCAAGGGAAAGATGTTCAGGAGGAGACCATCCCCGACACTGCGATTCAGGACGAAACCGACGAACCGGAGGTGACAGACGAGGAAGACACCCCTCGAACCGATGGTGAAACGGGTGAAGAAGAGTCGGAACCCTCTCAGGATGCCAAGGAAGAAGACGAGCAGGCGTCGTATGAAATGAGGAAAGATACCGACGACGAGATAACCTATATCGACACCGACGACGAAGGGCTCGAGAAACCGGAGCACGAAGAAGAGACAGATGGTGAGAACCAACCAGACCGTCATACCTACATCCCCGTGGTCGTGTCGCTGGCTATCACAGCACTCATCGTCGCTGTCTGCTTCTATTTCTATAACGATGTCAAAGAGTCTCGGGAATCAGAAGCCTTCGAATTGGCTATCAAGAGCGAGGATGTCAATCAAATCAACGCCTTCCTCCGTAATTTCTCCGATGCCTCCACCAGTCACCGCCAGGCAGCAGAAGCAGCCATCACCCGTCTCACCAAAGAGAAGGATGACCTCTCGCTTAGTCTGGTGACACGCGAGAAGAGCAAATTGAAGCAGTATCTGGTCGATTATCCCGATACGCCACAGAAACAGCTGATACTCGCCATGATTGACTCCATCGATTGGGAGGATGCAGATAAAACGCGGACAAAGGCTGCTTACGAAAAATATCTCGCAGAGCACGCCGACGGATTGTTTGCCAAGGTCGCAAAGGAAAAAATCACCGTAAAGACCAGTACTGGAACGGCTGAGGATGGAACGATGGCCAAATCGCTCTTTAGGGAGTTCTTCCTCGCTGTCAATGGAAACGATGCCAACCGTGTCACAGCTACCCTCAGCGGACAACTGTCCAACTTCTTGGGAACAGAGGGAGCCACGGCAGGCGATGTGACCAACTGGATGCGCCGTCAGCATGGCGATGATGTCAGTTCCGTGATATGGAAACTCAACCATGACTACAACATCACCCGTCGTGAGGAAGCCGGACACAGCGATTATGTCATTGATTTCACCGCCAAGCAGACCATAGTGAAGAAAGACGGGCGGGCAAGTTCGGAGAATTTCAAAATCTCATCGAAGGTGACTGATGGCAAGAAAATTGCATCGATGACCATGACGAAGTACACACCGTCGGCAACGTCCACCGCCACAGCCCAGGCTTCCACCTCAACGGGTTCTTCACAAAAGAGCGGTTCAAGCACCACTTCAAAACCTGCTCAGCAAGCTCCAAAGCAGAATGCGTCGAGCGCTCCGAAGTCCAACAGCAGTTCTGGCACATCCTCGAAACCCAAAAGTGCCCCAAAGCAAAGCAATACAAATTCGTCCTCCAAAACAGCAAGTGCCCCCAAACAGGGCACTTCTGTCAATTCTCAGAAGACCTCAAAGCCTTGACAGGGCTTTTTCTTTTTTGTTGTTAACACTTATCTATTACTTTATACCACACCATTATGATTATCCCATTCCCAACCATCCCCGAAGAAACCCTTGTTGCATTCAAAGGCGGAAAAGGCGAACTCATGGCCCGCAATTATGTTGATGAGAAAAACAAGATCATGCAGATGCGCCTGCGTCCGGGAGCCAACATTGGCTATCACTCTCACGAAGTGAATTCAGAAATCATACTGATATTCAGTGGGGTGGGGCATTTCGAATTCGATGATACCATCGAACAGGTGAAAGCCGGCGATGTGCATTACTGTCCGATGGGGCATTCGCATGCGATGTACAATGATGGCGACGAGGACTTGGTGTATTTCGCCGTCGTCGCCGAGCATCATTGACGCCTCCGCATCCTCTTCACGCTTTTCTTTATGAGTGGGATTTGCCAGAGACAGGTATATCCCACTCATACCAGTCGTAGCATACGGCACGGGCTCCGTATCCCTCTTTCTGGGATGCGAGGGTGGCATTGAGCGTCTTACCAAGGTTCTCCGTTGACTTGCCGAAATCGAAATAGTTGAAACCCTCCAATTCCTGATGAAGGATGTGGTCGAAAAGGAGGTCAATGGCATGGAGGTGCTTTCCTTCGCCATTGGCTGAGATATATTGTGCGTGGGCAACCTGTCCACAGAGGTACAGGACAGTTCCTGCCAACATCTGGCCATCTCTTACGACTGTATAGAGGCGAATCTGCTGCGGAAAACGACCGCATAACAAGCGGATTTCCTCCAGCGAGTGAACAGGCAGAGCGCCATACTTCGCCGTCAAGTTGTCGGTAAGAATTTTCCAGAACCCTTCGTAATCGTCGCTGCGCTCCACAGTGAGTCCCTCGCAGGCAGCTTTCCGTGCGCCATAGCGATGGTCGCGGCGCCAGGGGAGGGGAGTGTTGAGCATGATTGTTGCTGAGACGTCGCGTGCCATGAGGCGGGCACGGCAGATATAGTAGAGAGCATAGAGATCCTCCTCGGAGGGTTGGCGATGGTAAATCCAGGGAATGGCCTTGTAGACGACATGCTCCACACCGATGGTCGTGAGATAAGCATTTAATTCGGTGAAGAGAGCCGACACCTTTTCCGCCGTAGCACGTCCGTCGGTGATAAGGCCTCCATAGGTCAGTCCGCCGTGGCTGATGAGTGTCCTCTCTTTCATGTGTGCCGGCAGGATGGCAAAAATGCCGCTGCTGTCGCTAAACACCAATGAGTGGTCGGCGAAGCGTTCGGCATGATAATCCATGTAGTTACGGTCGAACAGAAACGTGCCGTTCTTGGAATGTGCAACAAAGTCATTCCATTCCCTTGCCCTCGAAGCACTGAAGCATTCTATTTCGAACATCTCACAAATTCCAGGAATTGGTCGTAGTCGCGTATATAGTCGCTCTCTTCGAAGAAATGAGATGCCAGTACGAGGCACACGGCACCCGAAGAGAAGTCGTCGAGTTCCCTCCAGATGCCCGCCCCCACATACAGTCCCTGATAGGGATGGTTGAGATGATAGGTCTGCCGCTCTTTCCCGTCATCAAGAGTGACATGGAAAGAACCGCTTACAGCCACAAGAATCTCCTGGCATTCGATATGTGCATGTCCACCCCTGCTCTCGCCCGAGGGCACATCATAGGTCCAGTAGACACGGTTGAGCTCGAATGGGATTTCCTTCATTTGCTGAGCCACCGTCAGATTGCCCCTCGGGTCAATGATTTTCGGCAGCTCGATGATTCTCCCCATACATCTGCTCATAATAATGCTGGTAATCTCCAGAGGTCACCTCCCGGATCCAATCCTGATGCTCCAGGTTCCAACGGATGGTTTTCACGATGCCCTCGGCGAAACAGGTCTCTGGCTCCCATCCCAGGTCGCGCTTGATTTTCGACGGGTCGATGGCATAGCGCAGGTCATGCCCCAAGCGGTCGGTGACGAAGGTGATGAGACTGTCGTTAATCCAGTCATAGCGGATCTCGCCGTTCGCGTCAAGTTCCTTTTTCCTGAGAACCTGTCGCAGGGACTTCTCGCTTGCCATCATGTCGTGGATGGTCTTGATGGTGAGTTTCACGATGTCGATGTTCTTCATCTCATTGTGTCCTCCCACGTTATACACCTCGCCGTCTTTTCCCTCACGCACCACCAAGTCGATGGCCTTGCAGTGGTCCTCCACATAGAGCCAGTCGCGCACATTCTCGCCACGACCGTACACCGGCAACTGCTTGCCCTCAAGGATGTTGTTGATGATTAGAGGAATGAGTTTCTCGGGGAAATGATAAGGCCCGTAGTTGTTGGAGCAGCGTGTGATGGTGACAGGCATGTGATAAGTGTCGTGATAAGCCATCACGATGAGGTCGGCAGCCGTTTTCGAGGCACTGTATGGGCTGTGTGGGCAAAGCGGTGTCTCCTCAGTGAAGAAGCCCTCGTTGCCGAGGGAGCCATAGACCTCGTCGGTAGCCACCTGATGGAAACGCTTGCCTTCCTTGTAGGTGGGATATCCGTTGGCGTCCTTGCCGGTGCACCAGGCATGGCGGGCGCAGTCGAGGAGATTTTGCGTGCCAAGGATGTTGACCGACAGGAACAGCTGTGGGTCCTCGATGGAGCGGTCGACATGGCTCTCTGCGGCGAAGTTCACCACATAGTCGATGTCGTGCTCGGCAAAGAGACGTTTGGCGAGTTCCTGGTCGCGGATGTCGCCTTTGACAAACAGGCAACGGTCGCCATCAATGTCGTCCTTGATGGTTCCGAGATTACCCGCGTAGGTCAGCGCATCGAGTACGATAACGCGGATAGCCTCATCCTTATATTTCTTGTGGAGCAGATACTTGATATAATTGGCACCGATGAAACCGGCGGCTCCCGTCACTAAATAGGTCTTCATGTTCGTGGTCATTTATGTTCGTTTTATATATTAATAACTTTTGTTACACCTATTTTATTGCCTTTGCACCATGTTTTTTACAACAAAGGCAGTCGTTCTTATTGTTAATTCCTACAAAATGTACGTCAACGTGAAAAAAAATCATTACCTTTGCTCGCAAATTACGTAATCGATGGACGAGAATATCCTACAAAGGGCCCGTCAGACACTTGTCAGTTATCTTGAGGAGAACCATTGCCGTAAGACTCCGGAGCGTTTTGCCATCCTCGACACGATATATGCCATGGATGGGCATTTCACTCTTGAGGAACTTGGTGAGCGCATGGAGCAAGATAATTTCAGGGTGAGCCGTGCCACGCTCTACAACGCCATCAACCTCTTTCTTAGGCTGAGGCTCGTCGTGCGTCACAACTTCCAGCAGCTCACCCGTTATGAGGCCTGTTTCCACAACGACAACCATTGTCACCAGATATGCACTGTATGTGGCAAGGTGAGCGAAGTGGCGAGCGCCCCTTTTGCCAATGCCATGGAAGAGGTGAAGCTGAAACGATTCCATCCTACGGGATATTCGCTTTATATCTATGGATTGTGCAGTTCCTGTCAGGCAAAGGCGAAGAGAAAGCGGAACAAAGCAAAAACGAATACAAATACAAATACAAATACAAACAACAACCATAATACATCCAAGAAATGAACAAAGGTAAAGTGGATGTCCTCCTCGGGCTTCAATGGGGCGATGAGGGCAAAGGTAAAGTGGTGGACGTGCTCACACCACGATATGATGTGGTGGCCAGATTCCAGGGTGGTCCCAATGCCGGGCACACGCTGGAGTTTGAGGGCCAGAAATATGTACTCCGCAGTATTCCCTCCGGCATTTTCCAAGGAGGAAAGGTCAACATCATCGGCAATGGTGTGGTGCTGGCCCCCGACCTCTTCATGGATGAGGCTCGCGACCTGGAGCGAAGCGGGCACGAACTGCACAGCAGGCTCCACATCTCACGAAAGGCTCATCTCATCATGCCCACACACCGTCTGCTTGACGCAGCCTATGAGGCGGTTAAGGGAAACAGCAAAGTAGGGACGACAGGAAAAGGCATCGGGCCCACCTATACCGACAAAGTATCACGCAATGGCCTGCGTGTGGGAGACATATTCGACAATTTTGAGGAGAAATATGCCGCTCACAAGGCACGTCACGAGAAAATCCTTCAGCAGCTCGGCTACACGGGATACGACATATCCGATGTGGAACGTAAGTGGATGGAAGGTATCGAGTTCCTCAAGCAGTTCCCCATTGTCGATAGCGAGCACGAAATCAACAAACTGCTCCTTTCCGGCAAGTCGATACTCTGCGAGGGTGCTCAGGGCACAATGCTCGACATCGATTTCGGCAGCTATCCCTTTGTCACCTCATCCAACACCATTTGTGCCGGGGCATGCACCGGGCTTGGCATAGGCCCCAACCGCATCGGCGAGGTCTATGGCATCATGAAAGCCTATTGCACAAGGGTGGGCAGCGGTCCATTCCCCACAGAACTTTTCGATGCCACGGGCGATACCATACGCCAAATCGGACATGAGTATGGCGCCGTGACTGGGCGTGAACGCCGGTGCGGATGGATAGACCTCGTAGCTCTCCGCTATGCCATCATGGTCAACGGTGTCACCCAGCTCATCATGATGAAGAGCGATGTGCTCGATGGCTTCGAAACCATCAAGGCCTGTGTGGCCTACCGCCAGAACGGCACAGAAACGCCCGACTTCCCCTTCGATATCGAGCATGGCATAGAACCTGTGTATGTGGAACTGCCCGGTTGGAAAACCGACATGACACACATCACTTCTGAGGAAGATTTCCCACAAGCCTTCTGCGACTATGTGTCCTTCCTCGAGGAACAGCTGCAAACACCGATACGCATCATCTCCATCGGTCCCGACAGAGAACAGACCATCATCCGACAATAAACCATCATGGCACAGAAACCCAGCATACCCAAAGGCACACGCGACTTCACTCCACAGGAGATGGCGAAGCGCAACTATATCTTCAACACTATCCGCGAGGTTTATGCCCTCCACGGCTTCCAGCAGATAGAAACGCCAGCCATGGAAACCCTTCAGACCTTGATGGGCAAATATGGTGAAGAAGGCGACATCCTCATCTACAAAATCCTCAATTCCGGCGAGTTCACCGCCAAAGTGTCGGATGAGGAGTTGCTTGGACGGGAGCACCTCAAACTGGCTGCACGCCTATGCGACCGTGGCCTCCGCTACGACTTGACCGTGCCATTCGCACGCTTCGTGGTGATGCACCGCGACCAGATCCAGCTGCCTTTCAAGCGCTATCAAATTCAGCCCGTGTGGCGTGCCGACAGACCGCAGAAAGGGCGCTACCGTGAGTTCTACCAGTGTGACGCCGACATCGTGGGCAGCGATTCCCTGCTCAACGAGGTGGAGCTGATGCAAATAATGGACATGGTGTTCACCCGTCTTGGCATCCGTGTAGCCATCAAAATCAACAACCGCAAAATCCTTGCAGGCATTGCTGAAGTGGTGGGAGAGGCTGAGAAGATGACCGATATCACGGTGGCCATCGACAAGCTCGACAAAATAGGTCTCGATGGTGTAAAGGCAGAATTGGCAGCCGACGGTATCAGTCCCGAAGCCATTGAGCGCATTCAGCCCATCATCACCCTCCAGGGCAGCAACGAGGAAAAACTCGATACCATAGCTTCCATTCTCAGCGACTCCGCAGTAGGTCTCAAGGGTGTGGAGGAGGTGCGCACCATTCTCACTCTGCTCAGCAGCAGCACACTTCACAATGTGGTGGAACTTGACCTCACGCTTGCCCGTGGACTCAATTACTACACCGGGGCCATCTTCGAGGTCAAAGCCCTTGACGTGCAGATGGGAAGCATCACCGGAGGTGGTCGCTATGACAACCTGACGGGCATTTTCGGCATGCCTGGGCTCAGTGGCGTGGGCATCTCATTCGGTGCCGACCGGATATTTGACGTGCTCAACACCCTCGACCTCTATCCTAAGGATGCCGTGGCTTCCACTCAGGTCCTCTTTGTCAATTTCGGAGAGAAGGAGTCGGCTTATTGCCTGCCAATAGCCAGCGCATGCAGGCAGGCAGGAATCAGTTGCGAGCTCTATCCCGACAAGGCGAAGATGAAGAAACAGATGAGCTATGCCAACGAACGCGGTATCAACTTTGTCGCTCTTGCCGGCGAGAATGAGATGGCTGCCGGAAAAATCACCCTTAAAAACATGGAAACCGGCGAGCAACAGCTTGTGGACATTCCCCAGCTGATTGCCGTGGTAAAAGGATAGGCCTCATGCGAAAACATACCGTCAACTTCCTTCTGCTTGCTCTGTTAGCATTGTTGCTTTCAGCCTCTAAATCGAAGACAACCATCTTCATGATAGGTGATTCAACAATGGCCAACAAGCCGTATGACAACGAGAAAGGGTGGGGAATGGTCCTTCAGGGCTTCTTCACCGATGACATCGTTGTCGATAACCATGCCGTCAATGGCCGCTCTTCGAAGAGTTTTATTGACGAGGGGCGGTGGAAGGCGGTGACCGACCTCATCAAGCCCGGCGATTATGTCTTTATCCAGTTTGGGCACAATGATGAGAAGCCCAAAGCCGACCGCCACACCGACCCGGGCAGCACCTTCGATGCCAATCTCGAGCGCTTCGTCAGGGAGACAAGGGAGCATGGCGGAATACCCGTGCTTTTCAATGCCGTGGTGCGCCGCAACTTCCTCGTCCAGGAGGAGAAAAACGACGATGACGAACAACTGCGCAACACGGTATACAGCGGTAAGGAGAAAAAGGAGGGTGACGTGCTCGTCGATACCCATGGCGACTACATCATTGCTCCCCGCAATGTTGCCGCAGCCACCGGCACGCCATTTGTCGATGCCAACCGTGTGACACATGATTTGGAGCAAGGTCTGGGCAGGGAGGCTTCCAAAAAGTTGCACATGTGGTTTAAGCCTGGCGAGAACCCGTCCATCCCTAATGGGCGTGAGGACAACACGCACTACAGTGTCTATGGCGCCCATGTGGTGGCGGGACTCCTTGTCGATGAGATTGCACGGCAGGTGCCGGCGCTGAAACGGTATGTCAGACACTACGATTTCATCGTTGCAGCCGACGGAAAGGGCAATTACATGGACTTGAATAAAGCCGTGGAAGACGCCCCGGAGGGCAAGAAGACGGTGATAAGAGTGCTCAATGGGACGTGGAAACGACCCGCAAAGGTGAAGAACAAGAAAATCAAACTGTCAGTTTCGGAAAATGCGGTAATCATCAAATAGGATGCAATCATCTTCTCTGCTATGAACAAGAAGCCCATTAAAGGAAAACAAACCAACGACATATCACATAAACGTGGGGCTGCAACATCCAGTCCTTCAAAGTCTGGCAATAAGAAGTTGAACCTTTACTTTAACAAGCTCCACCTTCTTCCATTGGTGCTTGTTGCTGTGGCCATAGTGTGTGTTGGTGTGCTGTTGCTTGTTTGCGAGAGCAATTTCCTATGGAAATCTCAAGAGCTCAACCTCTTCCTCTATAGTGGCGACTTTTTCAAGCAGCAGATGATTGTGCCCGGCGGAGCATTGGTATGGCTTGGCTGCTATTTCACACAGTTTTTTTATCACCCCTGGTTAGGAGTGGTATTATTGTGTCTTTGGTGGTTTCTGTTGGTTTATCTGACTTCAAGGGCATTCTGCATTCAGTCTAAATGGCTTTTTCTCGTCCTTGTTCTCATCCTTGCCTTGACCGCTTCCATTGTGATGCTCGGCTACTGGCTATATTATGTCAAGTTGCGTGGCATTCTTTTTGTCACGACCATAGGTGCTGCATTGGTGTCGGCTTTGGTGTGGTTCTATCGTAAATTACCCTTACGATACTACCTTAGGCCAGCACTGATCATAGCCACGACATTGATTGGTTATCCATTGTTTGGCTTCTATGCCTTATTTGCCGCAGCCTTGATGGCCGTTATCACCTGGCGGTTGCCAGGAAGCATCACTTTTCGGGCCATTTGCACTGTCGTCGCTTTGGTCTTTATCATCGTGGTGCCTCTCATCGCCTACCGGCACGTCTTTTACCAGACCAATGCCGACAATATCTATGTGGCAGCATTGCCCGTCTTCTTCTTGGAAACAGAGCACACCACCTTCTATTGGCCTTACTTTTTAGGAGCAGCATTCTATGTGCTTGCAGCCGTGTTGTACCGTTCAAAACCATTCTATGAGAAGGTGAAGAAACCCCTTCCGTGGGTGTTGCTGGTATGCTGTACCTTGTTTGCATTTGCCTACGGCATTCACCTGTCGTGGTTCAAGGATTTCAATTTCCATGAGGAACTCCGCATGCAGAGATGTGTGGAGAACCAAGACTGGGATGGTGTGCTGGCCGGAGCCGACCAAACTGTAACAGAGCCCACCCGCTGCATTGTCATGCTCCGCAATCTCGCTCTTGCTCGTCTGGGGCGTGAGGGCGACGAGATGTATCATTACTGGTGGGGAGCCAAGCCGCCCACAGCCCCTTTCCAGGTCAGGATGACACAGGTCGGTGCGAAGATGATTTACTATAATTATGGTCAGATCAACTACTGTTACCGCTGGTGCCTTGAAGACGGTGTGGAGTATGGCTGGCGAGCAGAGTTTCTTAAATATCTCACGCGGTGCGCCCTCGTCAATGGCGAGCATCAGGTGGCTCGTAAATACATCAACCTCCTCAAACAAACTCGCTACCACCGTGCGTGGGCAGAGGAGCAGGAACGCTACGCCGGCCACAACGACGCACTCAAAGCCAGTGCCGAATACAAGCCGGTTTTCCACATGTTGAAATACAACGACCGTCTCACCAGCGACCGGTCGGTGGTGGAACAGTTCCTCAACTACGAGTTGGCTCGCTTGGAGGCCGACGATGTTGTGCTTCAGGAACAGTCGTTGGTGTCAGCCCTTTGGACCAAAGACATACCGACGTTTTGGAAACAGTTCTTCAGATATGTTGCCTTGCATCCAGGGCAGCGCATACCGACCCATTATCAGGAGGCCGCCGTGCTCTATTCCGAACTGGAGCATCAGGTAGACTTGTCAAACCTGCCGATAGACGAGAGCGTGCGCACCACATTCCAGAACTTTATGGCACGTGCGCAGCAGTATGGGAATGGCACCATGGAAATGCTCAAGCAGCGCATGTATCCTGAGTTCGGGCAGACCTTCTTCTATGAGTATTTCCTCAACCGCGACCAGCAGATGTATTAAGATTGTAAATCACATATCCCGCCATGCCTCATTCACATCACCATATCTTTTCACTCCTGGCCCTCGTCGTTCTGACAGTCCTTGTAGGTTGTCAGCAGCACAGTGTGCCTTCAGAGTATTCAGAAGTCAACGAATTGCCACGCATCTATCCCGACTATGCCGATGTTACCATTCCAGTCAACATTGCCCCCCTGTCTTTCCTTTTAGACCAACCGTCGGACGGCATGGTGGCACGTTTCTCCTTTGGCGAGAGCGAGTTGGTGTGCGGTGGCGAGAACTGCTGTCCTGACCCCGATGACTGGCGGGAACTGACCACCCAGGCCAGCGGTCACGACATCAAAGTCGAAGTGTATTCCAAGCACGAGGGGGCATGGAAACGTTACAAGCCGTTCCAGATTCATGTCAGTCCCGACAGCATCGACCCCTATATCAGCTACCGCCTCATCTCTCCCTCATATGTCACTTACGAGGAACTCACCATCAACCAGCGGTGCCTGGAGAACTATGACGAGCGGGTGATATACGACAACATGCTGTGCAGCAACGAGAAAGACGGGCAATGCATCAATTGCCACAATTACCAGCAATACAATCCTGGGAGGATGCAGTTTCATGCCCGTCACAACCAGGGTGGAACGGTCATCGTGTATGATGGCAAGGTGAGCAAAATCAATATGAAAAACGACTCCATCCTTTCGGCTGGTGTCTATCCCACTTGGCATCCTTGGTTGAAAATGATTGTTTATTCCACTAATTTGACCAGTCAGACGTTCCATACCCGAGACCTCAACAAAATAGAGGTGTTTGATTCCGGCAGCGACCTGATTGCCTTTGATGTGGAGAACAACGAGGTGACCAACATAGAGAATGCCGATGACGAACTGGAGGTGTTCCCCTTCTGGGCTCCCGACGGCAAGATGCTCTATTACTGCAGTGCCCATTTCGTGTATAATGACACGACGGACAGGGGTGTGCAGACCATCAGGCACGCGAAGGAAATCAAATACAATATCTACAGGAAATCCTTCAATCCTGAGACCAAGGAATTCGGCCCCCGCCAAATGGTTTTCCGGGCCGACTCGCTGGACAAGAGTGCCACGCTGCCGCGTATTTCTCCCGATGGCCGTTATCTGATGTTCACATTGGGGCAGTATGGCTGTTTCCATATCTGGCACCGCGACGCCGACTTGTGGATGATGGACCTTTCGACGGGTGAGGTGGGGCCTGTGTCGGCGCTCAACTCCCATGATACGGAGAGCTATCACTCATGGTCGAGCAATGGCAGATGGGTAGTGTTCAGCAGCCGCCGCGACGATGGCGGTTTCACACGTCCCTTCATCGGTCATGTGGACGCCCAGGGCAAGGCATCGAAGCCCTTCGAGCTTCCCATGGCCTCGCCCGATGCCCACCGTCTATCGATGAAGAGCTACAACATTCCGGAACTGATGCGAGGTCCTGTTGACATCGCTCCTCAGACTTTTGCCGATGTGCTCAAAACCGAGGGCACGCCAGTCAAGTATGTGCAGAAGTTGAGATAACAAGCGAATAGAAACCGCCTATTCACTTTTGCGTTTCACCCATTCGTCGATAAGTTTTCTGGCGATGGACATTTTCCCTGGGATGGAGGGCAGTTGGTCGTAGCGGAACCACCCTCCTCTTGACAGTTCAGATTGTTGCAGGCGCAGTTTGCCTCCCTCGTATTCTGCGAAGAAGCCCACCATGAGTCCACAAGGGTAGGGCCATGGCTGACTGCTGAAATAGGTGATGTTTCTGATGGAGATGCCTGTTTCCTCCCTTACTTCTCGTACGACGGCCTCCTCCAGAGTCTCTCCGGTCTCCACAAATCCCGCCACCAGTCCATAGTACTCGCGTTTGAAGTTGCGTGCATGCACCAGCAGCACCTCGTCGCCTCGGCTCACAAGGCAGATGACGGCCGTGGCCAACTGTGGCCATACCTCCTTGCCGCAGCATGTGCATCGTTTCGAGATTTCGGTATGCAGTTTCATGGGACCGCCACACACGCCACAGAATTTTGTCGTGCTGTCCCAATAGAGTATTTCGCTGCATTTCCCCGCCTTCAGATATTGGTCTTCGGGTATGATGGCGAAGCTCTGCCTGAGCCCCACCATCATATAACGTACATCGCCGGTCACCGGACTGTCGATGGCATAGGTATACACCTTCTCTCCGTCGGGCATGGTCAGTGCATGCACGGCGGTCCATGCTTTGAGCGAAACGGGTGGCTCTTCCTGGCAGGGTACGGACATACTGCCATCCTCCTTCTTTTCGAGCAGGATGTCGCTTTTGCAGAAGACGAACCAGAGCTTCATGTTATTGTCCGAAAATCAGTTTCCTGTCGCGCTCAATGGCTGGCCTCGTCCATTCTTCAGGCACGAAGCGCCAGTTGTTGTGCGCCTTGGGGTTGAGGCGTCCAGCTTTCTCTATTTCCTTCATCAGGTAATAACGCTGGTCGCGGTCGCTCTGCCATTCTATGCGTCGTTTCAGTTCATCCTGACTGATACCTGCTCCTTTGGTGAGCAATTCTCCTCCGCCATTGCCCCGATAGCTGTTCATGGCCACCCTATACCATTTGTGCTCATCGAAGGGCTCTCCGTTGCTCATCTTGAGGATACGCACCTTTTCTCCGTCGGGTTTGGTCACATCCACTTCGTAGTCGATGCCCGCCGCGCTGTCGAAATTGAATGCCAGGTTTTTGAAACGGAAGCGCTGTTTGTCGTCGGTGGAGGCATCGTTGAGCAGCATGATATGGTCATCGGGCGATTTCATCGTGTTCACCCAAAGGTCATAGCTCATCTCAAGGTGTTTCCGCACTTCCTCTCCCGTCATGCGTACGATGTAGAGCAGGTTCTCGTAGCGGTAGAGGTTGAACATGTCGCTCACGAAAACGGGTCCAGCCTTGATGCTGCTGTCGAAAGTCAGCGGTGCGTTGAACGAGATGTCGGCATTGGTGAGCGAGAGTTGCAGGTCGTGGATGAAATCGGTGAATGCCGCACTGCCAAAATAACATTCGCGTGTGTAGATGGAACTGTCAAAGTCGCCTATCTTCCTGTTGACAAAGGCTCTCACACTGTCGATGGCAGGCTGGAAATGCTTCATATAGTCGCTGTCGACCTCAAGGGGTGTCACATCGACGATTTTTCCCTCCACCTTTTTGTCCATGACCTTTCCCCGTTTTCCCAACTGGATTTCGATGGTTGCTTCGGCTACCATCAACGCGTTGCACGAGGGGTCGAGGCACACCACTTTGTCGCCTACGTTGTTTTGCACCACGCTGCTGTGCTGGGTGTGGTCGTGTCCGAAGAGCACGACATCGAACCCCGGCACCTCTCTTGCCACTTTCAGCGAGGCATCCTCCTCGTAGTCGGGTGTGACGATGCCACCTTCCTTTCCGGAGTGGAAGAGCCCGATGACCACATCGGGTTGCTCATTCTCCCTGAGGTAGTCCATCCATTGTTTTGCGCTCTTCACCATGTCGTCGAAGTGCAGTCCGCTCCACAGTTCCTCGTTGAGCCAGTAGGGGATGGCAGGAGTGAGCATGCCGAGTATGGCGATTTTCACACCTTCGCGCTCAATGATGGTGTAGGGCTTCACATAAGGCTTCCCTGTCGACGTTTCCACGATGTTTGCTCCCAGCATGGGACATTTCACCTCGCGTATCCATTTGTCGTATACGGCGTGGCCTGTTTCCACGTCATGGTTGCCGAACACCTGTGCGTCGTATCCCATGTAGTTGATGACCTCGGCAGCGACATTGGGGATTTCTGGCTTCACATAGTTGCAGTAGTAACATGTGGGCTGGCCTTGCAGGATGTCTCCGTTATCGACGAGTATCACGTTTTTTCCGTATTCCTGACGCAGTTCTTTCACATAGGTCATCACCCTTGCGAGACTGCCTTTCATGGGTCTGCGGTTGATGAAGTCGTAAGGGAAAAAACAACCATGCACATCACTTGTCTCGATGACCTTGATGGTCACGGTTTTGTTCTTAGCTGTCATTGTCATGCTTGTCATTGTCAAAAGTAAGGCCATGAGACCTATCAAGGTGTTTCTTTTCATTGTCAAGTGTTTTTCGGGGTTGCAGTTGTTCTTAGTACTGCCTCATGGCAGCAATCAATTGTGTGTTCTCGTTTTTTGTTCCTATCGTGATGCGGAGGCAGTTGTCGCATAGTGCGACGCGGCTCCTGTTCCTCACGATGATGCCTTTTTCGATGAGATAATTGTAGATGCTTTGAGCATCGGTCATTCGTGCGAGGAAGAAATTGGCATCTGTGGGGAAAATCTCTCGGCAAGTGGGCAACATTCTGAAAGCCTCAATCATCCTGCTGCGCTCCTGCAGCAGTGTGCTCACCCATTTCTCCACTTCCAGCGGAGAGCGCAGTATCTCCATGGCTTTCAGTTGGGTGAGTTGGTTGACATTATAAGGATACTTCACCTTATTGAATAAACCGATGATTTCTTTCTGTGCGAAAGCCATGCCGAGCCTGATGGCCGCGCATCCCCATGCCTTGCTCATGGTGTTGAGCACGATGAGATGGGGGTATTGTTCGATGCGCTTTCTGAATGGTTTGCTCCGGTTGAAATCGGAGTAAGCCTCATCGATGACCACGATGCCGTCGAACGACATGAGGACTCGCTCGGTTTCCTCCGGGTCGATGAGGTTGCCTGAAGGATTGTTGGGGGAGCAAATCCACACCACTTTGGTGTGTTCATCGCAAGCCGCCAGCATCTTGTTGGCCGACATTTGGAACCGGTTGTCGAGACGCACGGGGCGGTACTCCACATCGTTGATGTCGGCACAGACTTTATACATGCCATAGGTGGGGTCGATGGCCACCACGTTGTCTTTTCGTGGCTCGGTGAAGCACCTGTAGACAAGGTCGATGGCCTCATCGCTGCCATTTCCCAGGAAGATTTGCTCTTCGCGCACCCCTTTTTGCTTGGCTATCAAGGCTTTCACCTCTCTTTGAAGAGGGTCGGGATAGCGGTTGTAGGGCTGGTTGTATGGATTCTCGTTGGCATCGAGGAACACATGAGCCTCATGTCCGCTGTATTCGTCTCGTGCGCTGCTGTAGGGCGACAAGCTCCAGATGTTGGGGCGTGTCAGGTCTTTCAGGTCTCTCATCGGTTTATTGATTTTTGTTGACATCATTCACCCTGAGCGTCATGGCATTCTTGTGTCCCATGAGCTCCTCGTTTTCGGCCATCACCTCAACGGCCTTTCCTATGGAGCGTATGCCCTCTTCCGTGAGGTGCTGGAAGGTGACTTTCCGGCAGTAGGAGTCGAGGTTGACGCCATTGTAGGCGAGTGCATAGCCATGTGTGGGCAGGGTGTGGTTGGTGCCGCTTGCATAATCGCCTGCACTTTCACAGGCATATTGTCCGAGGAAAACGCTTCCCGCGTTGACCACCTTTGCGGCGAGGGCTTCGTAGTCGGCGGTGCAGATGATGAGGTGTTCGGGAGCGTAGACGTTGCTCAGGCTGATGGCTTCTTCAGTGCTGCTGACGAGAATCATCATGCTGTTGTCGAGTGATTGCCTTGCAATTTCCTTTCTGGGCAACTGCTCAAGTTGTTTGCTCACCTCGCATTCCACGTCATGGAGCAGCTGTTCCGATGTGGTGATGAGTACGGCTTGCGAGTCTGTCCCATGCTCGGCCTGGGAGAGCAGGTCGGCAGCGACAAAGTCGGCACGGCTGGTAGCGTCGGCGATGACACAGACCTCGGAAGGACCTGCGGGCATGTCGATGGCGGCGTCGTGCAGCGACACCTGCTGCTTGGCGGCCATGACATACTGGTTGCCGGGGCCGAAGATCTTGTAGACCTTGGGAACGCTCTCGGTGCCGTAGGCCATCGCTCCGATGGCCTGTACGCCGCCGGCCTTGAATATTTTACTCACACCAGCGATGCGAGCTGCCACGAGGATGGCAGGGTGTACCTTGCCTTGCCTGTTGGGCGGTGTGCAGAGCACGATTTCCTTGCATCCTGCGATTTTGGCTGGTGTGGCGAGCATCAGCACGGTGCTGAAGAGGGGTGCGGTGCCTCCGGGGATGTAAAGGCCCACGCGCTCGATGGGGACGCTCTTCTGCCAGCAGGTCACTCCCAGTTGGGTTTCTGTCCTTACCCCCTCGAAGGCCTGTGCACTATGGAAACGATGGATGTTGGCATGGGCGATGAGCAAAGCCTCCTTCAGGTCGTCGCTGACGAGCGTCTCTGCCTCGGCCATCTCTTCTTCACTGACGCGAAGGGATTTGAGGCATACGTGGTCGAATTTCTCCTCATAGCGCACGACGGCTTCATCGCCATGTTGCCGCACGTCGTCGAGCACACCTTGCACCACTTCGGTCAGGCGGCTGATGTCCATTTGTGGACGTTGGGTGAGCTGTTCCCAGGTCTCGCGTGAAGGGTATTTGATTGTTCTCATCCTGATGTCGTTGTTTGATGGAAATAATGTTGGCGTTAGAGTATCATTTTCTCAATGGGTGTGACCAAGATGCCCTGTGCGCCAAGTTCCTTGAGTCTTCCGATGATTTCCCAGAATCTCCTTTGGTCGAGAACTGTGTGAACGCAGCACCACTCCTTGTCGGCCAGTGGGATGATGGTGGGGCTTTTGAGTCCGGGCAGCACGCTCACGATTTCGTCGAGGCGCTCGTAGGGGACGTTCATACGTACATATTTCTTGTCCTCGGCTTGGCGCACGGCACCGATGCGGAAGAGCAGTTCCTGCAGCGTCTGCCGCTTCTCGTCGCTCATCTTCTTATCGCCGATGAGGATGGCCTCGCTCTGCATGACGACTTCCACCTCGCGCAGATTGTTGCTCACGAGTGTCGAACCGCTGCTGACGATGTCGAAAATAGCATCGGCGAGTCCTATGCCCGGTGATATTTCCACGCTGCCGGTGATGACGTGTATCTCGATGTTGATGCCTTTCGAAGCCATGAACTTACGTAGGATGTTGGGGTAGGAGGTAGCCACCTTTTTCCCATCGAACCATTCCAAGCCAGTGTATTCCACCTCTTTGGGGATGGCGAGCGACAGTCTGCACTTGCTGAAACCAAGTTTCTCTATCACCTCGGCGTCCTCTCCCCGCTCTTGGAACTCGTTTTCTCCCACCACGCCGATGTCGGCCACGCCAGTTGCTACACTTTGTGGTATGTCGTCGTCGCGCAGATAG
The DNA here is from genome assembly GCA_946184125.1 of uncultured Prevotellaceae bacterium. Taxonomy (GTDB): domain Bacteria; phylum Bacteroidota; class Bacteroidia; order Bacteroidales; family Bacteroidaceae; genus Prevotella. The sequence continues at coordinate 36,877 of CAMHEL010000002.1, read as the reverse complement.
AGCACCTCGATGGGGAAGTTGGTCGACTGGATGAGCAATGTGCGTCTGCTCGAACTGATTTTGATATCGGCCTCGGAGAGGAGTTGGATGGTGTCCTCATACAGGCGGCCTTTTGATTGTACGGCTATTCTTAACATGTTGTCTTTTTTTGATGACTTGTTAGATGATTGAATAAATGTCTTGATAGGATGCTTTTTTTGGGGGGGCTAACCGAGGGTGACAACCTCGCAGTCGGAGAACTGGCCTTTGTCGATGGTGATTCTCACGAGTGTGCGCTCGTGTTGCCATCCCTGTTTCCCGGCAGCTCCTGGGTTGATGTGGAGGAGGTTCAGCGTCTTGTCGTACTGGATTTTGAGGATGTGCGAATGTCCGCTGATGAAGAGATGTGGCGGTCTCTCATGAATCTGCCTTGAGATGCTGGCGTCGTATCGCCCCGGGTATCCTCCGATATGTTTGATCAGCACATCGGCCTCCTCACATCTGAATCTGAGAATCTCGGGGTAGAGCCTCCGCAGGTCGCCACCGTCGCAATTGCCGCAGACGGCTCGGAAAGTCCTGAAGGCTGCCAGGCGCTGTGCTAGGTCGGTGGAGCAGATGTCGCCGGCGTGCCATATCTCGTCGCAACTTTCGAAATAGAGCAGGTAACGGTCGTCCCAGAACGAGTGTGTGTCGCTGATGATGCCGATGCGTTTCATTGTCCACCCTCCTTCTTGTTGATGCGTGTCCGCTCTCTGATGAAATGGGAGATGAGCGCCACGGTGGCATCCAAGCCCAACATCGAAGTGTTGACGCACAGGTCATACGATTCGGCATGCCCCCATTTCTTCCCAGTGAAGTAGTTGTAATACGAGGCCCGGCTGTTTTCCTTGCTGGAAATGATTTTGCGTGCAGCCTCTTCGTCGCACTGATGCCTTTCCATTACCCGTGCCAACCGTTCCTCCATGTCGGCGGTGATGAAAAGGTTGACCACGTTGGGGTAGTCGCGGAGGATGTAGTCGGCGCATCGCCCCACGAACACACAGCTGCTTGCATCGGCCGCCTTTCGGATGGCATCGGCCTGGAAGAGAAACAGACTCTCCTGAGAGAAGCGGTTGGGATAAAAGCTGTTGTCGCCGGAAGGTTGGGCGTGCAGATGGAACAGCGACTTGAAGGAGCGCCAGTGCTCGTCGTGTTGCTCGAAGAATTTCTCACTGAAGCCGCTCTCTTTGGCGGCAAGGTTGAGAATCTCCTTGTCGTAGAAGGTACACCCAAACTCCTTGGCGAGCTCTTGTCCTATGATGTGGCCACCGCTGCCCAATTGTCGGCCAACATTGATGATGATTTTGGAATCTGTCATGTTAAAGATGTGTTTTGTTGCAACTTCAGCCGTCTGACATACCGAGTCATGATGAATACGGAAACGAGGAAAGCGATGAAATCGGATATGGGGAACGAGAGCCACACTCCATCAAGGCCTATGATGGGCGGCAGGAAGAGCAGGACGGGCAGCAGGAAGAGCAGTTGCCGAGAAAGGGAGAGGAAGATGCTTATCTTTGCCTTGCCTATGCTCTGGAAGAAGATGGTGATGACCATCTGGCTTCCCACTACGGGGATGGCGAAGTTGGCCATCCGCAGTCCGTGCTCTGCCAAACTGATGAGTGTGGTGTCGGTGGTGAAGAGGCGTGCGCAGTAATAGGGAAAGAAGACGCTCACCACCCATCCGATGCAGGTGATGATGGTGGCTCCCGTCATTGCATAGCGCACCACGAGGAGAAGGCGGTCGAAATGCATGGCGCCATAGTTGTAGCCGGCAATGGGCGACATCCCCTGGTTGAGGCCGAAGATGACCATGAAGAAAAGGAAGGATATGCGGTTGACGATGCCGTAAGCCCCCACGGCGAGGTCGCCCCCATAGTGGTACAGGCTCTTGTTGAAAATGATGACAATGAGGCATGAGGCGACATGCATGAGGAAGGGTGACATGCCGATGCCAAGGATATTGCCCACTATACTGCGTTTGAGGGAGTAGATTCCCCGTTCGAAGTGGACGATGAAACTCTTGTTGGAGAACAGTCGGAACTGCCAGGCAAGAGCGATGAGCTGTGAGAGGACGGTGGCGATGGCGGCTCCCTTGATACCCCAGTGGAAAACGAAGATGAAGAGGGGGTCGAGCAGGGTGTTGAGTACCACGGTGAAAATAGTGGCAAACATCGCCTGACGGGGTTTGCTGGCCGAGCGGAGAACGGCATTCAATCCCAAATAGAGGTGAGTGACCACATTGCCCAACAAGATGATTTCCATGTACTCACGCGCGTAAGGAAGCGTGTGCTCGCTGGCTCCAAAGAAGAGGAGAATGGGGTCGAGGAAAACGAGGGAGAGGAAAGCAAACACCACGCCGAGAATGACGTTAAGGCAAATGCATGTGCCGAAAATGCGGAGCGCGGTGTCGTAGTCTTTCTGTCCGAGCCTTACGGAAATGAGTGTGGATGAGCCCACTCCGATAGCCGCACCGAAAGCCCCGGAAAGGTTCATGAAAGGAAAGGTGATGGCGAGTCCGGAAATGGCAAGAGCGCCGACACCCTGCCCGATGAAGATGCTGTCGACCATGTTGTATAGTGACGAGGCCGACATGGCAATGATGGCCGGAAGCGCATATTGCATCAGCAACTTGCCCACGGGTTTGGTGCCCAGTTCTAAAGTGGCTTTCTTGTTATCCATAATGGTGTGCTCTCTTTTGAAGTGCAAAATTAATCATAATTCCCCATATTTTTCCCCTTGAAGCACGTTTTTTCCCCACTTTGTGGCGTATATGGCAAAAAAACACTACTTTTGTGGGGAAAAACGGAAACCTATTCTAAAAAATACTGACTTATGACATCCATCATCCAGTGTTTGATGCGTGTGATGCTCGTCTTTGCCGTATCGATGTCCAGTATATCGGTCATGGCCGAAGGGCTTGGCGCAGAGGAGAACAATTTGGTGAAATTCCCCGGCGGTCGGACATTCCTCGTCCGTCTCAGTCTTACCGACAAGTCTGGCACGCCCTACCGCATAGACAACCCCCTTGAGTTTCTTTCCCCAAAAGCCGTGGACCGCCGCATCCGCCAGCATCTCACGGTCGACAGTACCGATTTGCCCGTCAATCCTGCTTATATCGAGCGCATCAAAAGCATCGAAGGGGTCGAGGTGGTGTGCGTGAGCAAATGGCACAACACAGTGTTGGTGAGGGTAGGTGAGATGTCGCGTGCGAAAACATTGGCGGCACTGCCATTCGTCTCGGATTACATCAAGGTGTTCACCGCTCCCGACTCGATAGAGAAATCCACGCGTTCCGTCTATCACAAGGAACTTGACAAATGGAATGGTGAGACGGATGCCGACTATGGCATGGCCGCTCAGAACATAGACCTTGTCAATGGCCGCCCCCTCCATCAGATGGGGTATCGTGGCAGGGGGATGACCATCGCCGTATTCGATGGCGGCTTCATGAATGTTGACCGAATTCCCGCTATGAGTCATGTGCACATCTTGGGCACACGCGATTTCGTGGCCTTCAAGTCAGAGAACATTTTCCAGGAGCACGACCATGGCACGAAGGTGCTTTCGACGATGGCTGTCGATGTCGCCGGAGTGTTTGTGGGAACGTCACCTGAAGCCGACTTCTGGCTCCTCCGTGCCGAGGACACAGCTACCGAGAGTCTTGCAGAAGAGGACTACTGGACTGCCGCAGCGGAGTTCGCCGACTCTGTGGGTGTCGATATCATCAGCAGTTCGCTTGGCTTCCAGGACTTCGATGACAAGAGTACCGATCACAAATATGCTGAACTTGACGGCCGTCACGCGCTCATCTCCCGGACGGCGTCCATGCTTTCATCAAAAGGCATTGTGCATGTCAACAGTGCGGGCAACGAGGGTCTGGGCACATGGAAGAAAATCAACTTCCCTGCCGACGCTGTGGATATCCTCGCCGTCGGGGCTGTCAATCTCCGGCGAATAAACGCCACCTTCTCGTCGGTGGGACCCACCGAGGATGGCCGTGTGAAACCCGATATCATGTCATTGGGCAGTCCTGCCACGGTCATCTCGGGCCGTGGGTCGGTCAACAACGACATGGGCACATCGTTCGCAGCTCCCATCATCTCGGGCATGGTGGCATGTCTTTGGCAATCAGCGCCTAAGAAAACCGCCCATCAGGTGATGGATGCCATCCGGAGAAGCGGCGACAATGCCGACACCCCCAATAACGTCTTCGGCTACGGCATTCCCAATTTCGAAAAAGCCTATAAACTGTTGCATGAGAAATAGCTTTTGGGGATTAAAAGGAGTCTCTTGAAGGAGTTTAGGATTTTTTATGGAGTTTAGCAGTTTAGTCAATAGTTTGAAAAATTCATTGTGATGGCGTGATAACGAAATAAGATGATACCGGAATACCGACATACCGGAATATTGAATTCAAAATTCTCATCATCTAATCATAAATCGTGTAAAAAGGATGATTTTCCTTGGTTGGAAACATAAAATGCAAGCATCTAATCAAAAATCTCAAACCTCAAACCTCAAACCTCAAACCTAAATGTCATATTTATCGTTATCCGAACTCAACGGCCTTGTTCGTGACGTGCTGGAGAGTTATCTGCCCAAGTGGTATTGGGTAAAGGCAGAGATTAGTGAACTTCGTGAGGTTGGTGGGCATTGCTACATCGAACTCATCGAGAAAGACGAGCGTACCAACACGCCCATTGCCAAAGCCCACGCATGTTGCTGGCGTACAAAATGGAACATCGTGCGCCGCCATTTCGAACAGGTGGCCCAGATGCCGCTCTCCAGGGGGATGAAGACGCTTTTCCAGGTTCACGCACAGTTTCATGAAAACTATGGCTTCTCGTGGATAATCGAGAATATCGACCCCACCTTCACACTCGGCGACATGGCACGTAAGCGGCAGGCCATTGTGAGGCAACTCAAGGCCGAGGGGGTGTTCGACGACAACCACAACCTCCCCCTGCCCATCTTCACGCAGCGCATAGCCGTCATCTCCTCGGCAGGTGCCGCCGGCTATGGAGATTTCACCAACCAACTTGCCACCAATGAGTTTGGCTATTATTTCACAACGACACTTTTCACCGCTGTTATGCAGGGCGAAGAGGTGGAGTCGAGTGTGATATCAGCCCTCAACCGCATTCACGAACAGCAAGACCTTTTCGACTGTGTGGTGATTACCCGTGGAGGAGGCGCCACGAGCGACCTCTCTGGTTTCGATGCCCTTGACCTTGCCCGTAATGTAGCGAATTTCCCATTGCCTGTCATCACAGCCATAGGCCATGAGCGCGACGAGAGCGTTCTCGACATGATTGCCAAGGTCCGCGTGAAGACTCCCACCGCTGCCGCAGCCTTCCTTATCGACCATCTTCACCAAGTGGATATGCTCATCGACAATGCACGAGAGCGAATCGTAAGATATGTGGAACAGCGCATGCGAACGGAGACCAATCGCATAGAGCACCTATCTGTTCGCATCCCCTCGCTCTTCGCTGTGGTGCGTACGGCGCAGACCTCCCGTCTCGACCATCTCCAGCATCGCATGTCAATGGCCCTCCTCTCCAAGTTAGAGCGTAATGGCGAGGTGGTCAGGCAACTTGAGAGCCGGCTGCAACCTGCCATCGAGCGTAAGATGATGAGCGAACGACACCGGTTGGAATTGCTTACCCAGCGCACGACAGCTCTCGACCCTCAGCGTATCCTTGACAGGGGTTACAGCATCACGTTGCATCAAGGGAAAGCGGTGCGCGATGCCAGTTCATTGTCAGCAGGCGACACCATTGAGACCCGTCTGAGCAACGGCGAGATACGGTCGGTCGTGAAATGAGAAAGGTATTTTGGATTATAGATATGGTATTTTGGATTATAGATTAAGTATTTGGTCTTTCGATATTCCGATATTTCGAAGATTCATCCCCAAAACACCATTCTCGTTCCGTTTGTTGCGATGTCATCGCAACTTTTTATCAAAAATTTCACGATTTGTTTGCACGTTTGGCGCTTTTTTCATAAATTTGCGTATTCTATTCAGCGAATTCGGCTTCATGGCCGGTCTGTTAACCTAAAATATCTTACTTTATGAGAATACTTGCCATCAATCCGGGCATGATTTCCACAAAGGTCGGTGTATTTGTGGATGAGGAAATTGTCATGCATGCCTGTATCAACCATCCTTTTGAGGAGTTGTGCCGCTATCCGTTCATCATGGATGAGTTCGACTATCGTAAAGAGAAACTGATAGAGGAACTGCAACGTCAGGGCTTTGGCATGGATTTCGATGTGGTGGTGGGCCGTGGCGGTCTTGTGAAACCCATCGAGAGTGGAGTTTACGAACTCAACGAGAAAGTGATAGAGGACACGAAGCACCCCCGTCTGCACCATGCCTGCAATCTTGGGTCTCTTATTGCCTTGAGCATTGCTCAGGAGATACCGGGCTGTCGTGCCTTCACTGTCGACCCTGGTGTTGTCGATGAATTGGAGGATGTGGCACGCATCACTGGTGTTCCTGAGATACCCCACCAGACCATCTGGCATGCGCTCAACCAGCGTGAGATAGCCAAGCGCTATTGCCATGAACATGGTGTTCGTTACGAGGAACAGGACCTCATCGTGTGTCATCTGGGCAGTGGCATTTCCTTTGCCATGCACCACAATGGCAGGGCCATAGCTTGCAGCGACGCCCTCAGTGGCGACGGGCCTTTCAGCCCCTCCCGGGCGGGCACTTTGCCCTCAGTGCAGTTGATGCAATTGTGCTATAGTGGACAGTACACTGAGAAGGAGATGCTGCGCAAGGTGAACGGCCACAGTGGCTTGACAGCCCATCTGGGCACCAATGACGTGCGCGTTGTGGAGCAGCGCATCAAGGACGGCGACGAGCATGCCCGTCTAATTCTCGATGCGATGATTTATCAGGTGGCCCGCTATTTAGGCTCTCTTGCTCCAGTGACCAATGGCCATGTTGACGCAGTAATCCTCACAGGCGCCATGTCGCAGAGCAAATATGTGACCGAGGGTTTGATCCGCCGTTTGTCCTATCTGGCTCCTGTGGTCATCTATCCCGGAGAGGATGAGCTGACCGCTTTGGCTCATAATGTGTACAGGGCACTGACGGGCCAACAGGAAATCAAGGTTTACGAGTAGGGGAGAGGTGCTTGTCGGCGAACGTCCTGAATGCGTCCATGATGACTGTGGGTCGATGGTTGGCAAAAGCACCGAGGACGTAGGCGCCTTCAAGTTCCGGAGCCCAGTAGAACACCCCTTTACAATGTCCATCGCACCGGTTGAGGGCTGCATCGAGGATGTCGGCCATTATGATTTTGCTCTCTTCTGGCGTGCGTGCGTCGACGCCCGTTTCCACGACCATCGATTCCGTGCCGTATTTCTCATACATGCGCCGGATATTGGCCGTGAAGTCGCGTAGCGTGCCTTCCGCGTCTTTCTCCAGTCCCGCCTCTTTGTCCCAGTAAGGATAGACGCTGACGCCTATGAGGTCCCACTCCACGCCATTATTCCTCAGTCCGTCGAAAATGAAGTCGTATCGCTTGGGGTCGCATCCGGCGTCGAGGTGTATGATGACTTTCGCCTCAGGAAAGACTTTCTTGACGGCATCGCATCCCGCCTTGGTGAGTCCGGCATATTGCCCCATGTTTTCCTCCGCACGTCCCATGGGCCAGAGGAAGCCGTGTGTGGTTTCATTGCCCACCTGCACCCAGCGCACATCGATATGGTTGTCCTTGAGCAGTTGCAGCACCTCTTCGGTGTGTGCTGCAAGTTGCATTCGCATCTCATCGTATTTGAGGTACTGCCATGCTGCTGGGATATGTTGTTTGCCGGGGTCGGCCCACCAGTCGCTGTAGTGGAAGTCGATCATCACAGCCATGCCATAGTACCTGGCACGCTTGGCCATCGCCAGCACATCTTCTTTTCCGCAGAACCCACCACGTGGATTGACCCATACGCGCAACCTGATGGCGTTGAGGCCATATTGGTGCATAAGGGCGGTGTTCTCGGTGATTTCTCCACGGTCGTTGTAGAGTTTCTGCCCGAAGGCTTCCAGTTGGGTGGTGCCACTGATGTCGGCACCCAACCAGAAAGGTTGGGGCGACTGGCCATGGATGGTGCCCCAGTGGAGCAACATGCATAGAAGAATGGAAAAATAGCGCATTATCATTATGGTAAGTAGCGGACGGTTATATGAAAGAACGTTTGATTGCTATCTGGTGGTCAGAACTCCAGTCTAAAGCCTTTCTGTTTCAGTTCATTATATTTTTTAGGATTGAATTTGAAGAGGAAAGCTTCCTTTTTGGGTGAGTTGAACACCGTCTCATCCAGTTGTGTGAGAATTTCCAGGTGTTTCATCTTGTTGTAGAAGTTGCGGCGGTCGAATTTCACGTCAAGGATGGCTTCATAGAGCAGCTGAAGTTCCTTGATGGTGAATTTCTCCGGCAGCAGTTCAAATCCTATAGGTTCGAAGTGTATCTGCCGGCGCAGTTCTTTCAGTGCCATCCTCAGGATGAGGTCGTGGTCAAAAGCAAGCGATGGCACCTCGTCCAGAGCGAACCATTCGGCCTTTGCGGCATCGTCGCCGCCTTTCACCTCCTGCATCCTCACTAAGGCATAGTAGGCCACGGTCAGCACCCGCTCCCGGGGGTCTCGGTTCGGGTCGGAGAAGGTGTGGAACTGTTTGATATACGCTCCTTTAAGACCTGTCTCTTCTTGGAGTTCTCTCAATGCTCCTGTCTCGGCAGATTCGTCCATTTTAAGAAATCCCCCCGGGAAAGCCCAGCGCCCCTTGTAGGGCTCTATGCCTCGCTCAACGAGCAGAACTTTAAGTTTTGTGCCGTCAAATCCGAATATCACGCAGTCGGTGGTCACACTCGGATGTGGGTATTCATACGTGTAGGTTCCCTTTTTTGTTTCCATTGCTTTTAGTTTTTATGTGTTATTTTCACGCAAAATTACTGCTTTATTTTCAATTCTCCAAATATTCTTGTGTCATTCTTACACAAAAATATGTTTTTTCCCGATTTTGCAGTTTCCTATTCAAGGAAAATGTGAAGTGGTGTGAGTAGCCGATATTCATCACACTTCCGAAAATAACTTGATTTTTGACAAAAGACCAAGGTTGTTGGACATATTTTTGGTAGTTTTATCCAAATTGTGTTTTTTTGCAAACAACAACCTACTTTGTTTGGTAACAAGAAGAAATCTACAAAAACACTGACAGATATGGCAAACCTAAAAACAACTCCATTCTATTTGTTCTTGGTATTTGTTGCGTGCGTGCTCCCAGCGAGCGGTGCCGAACGGCAAAAGTTGAATTTCAACAGCGGTTGGCGGCTGGCCATCGGAGACTATCAGGAGGCAATGAAACCAGAATTCGATGACTCTCGATGGCAGCAGGTGACATTGCCCTATGCTTTCAATGGTGATGAGGCATTCCGCAAGGATATCGTTGACTTGACCGACACCGTCGTGTGGTACAGGAAGACCTTCGATTTGGCGGAGGTTGCCGGTAAGAAGGTGTTTGTCGAGTTCGAGGGAGTGCGTCAAGGAGCAGACTTCTATCTCAATGGCCATCACTTGGGTTACAGCGAGAATGGCGTGATGGCTTGCGGGTTTGACCTGACTCCTTATTTGTCGGATACCGTGCGCTCTGACGATGGACGCATGATAAGCAGGAATGTTCTCGCTGTACGCTGCGACAACAGTTGGACATACCACTCAAGGGAGTATCAGAGCCGCTATCAATGGAACGACCGCAACTTCAACGCCAACTATGGTGGCATCCCCAAAAATGTATATCTACATGTCACAGACCGCCTTTACCAGACGTTGCCTCTGTACAGCATCCTTGGGACAACGGGCACTTATGTCTATGCAACCGATTTCGATATCGAGGGCCGCAGGGCAGTGGTTCATGCAGAGTCTCAGGTGAGAAACGAAGACACGAGGGAGCGTTCTTTTACCTTCTGTGCTCAGGTCATCGATGCCGATGGGCTCGAGGTGGCGCGTTTCGATGGTGACCGTGTCACGCTGCATCCCGGCGAGACGCGTATCGTCAAGACCCAAAAGATGGTGGAAGGCTTGCATTTCTGGTCGTGGGGCTATGGATATCTCTATCAAGTCAGGACGATGCTGAAGTCCGACGATGGTTCGGTGGCCGATTGTGTCGTCAATCGCACCGGATTTAGGAAAACCAAGTACGGAGAAGGTAAGATATGGCTGAACGACCGCGTGATGATGGTGCATGGCTATGCCCAGCGCACCAGCAATGAGTGGCCGGGCGTGGGCATATCGGTTCCTGCATGGCTCAGCGACTATTCCAACGACCTGATGGTGAAGTCGGGCGCCAATATGGTGCGATGGATGCACATCACCCCCTGGAAGCAGGACGTGGAATCGTGCGACCGCGTAGGTCTGCCACAGGCCATGCCCGCCGGTGACGCCGAGAAGGACGTGGAGGGTCCACGATGGCAGCAACGGCGTGATGTGATGCGCGATGCCATCATCTACAACCGCAACAATCCCAGCATCCTCTTTTATGAGAGCGGGAATGAGAGCATCAGCCGTGAGCACATGATTGAAATGAAAGCCATCCGCGATGAGTATGACCCCCACGGTGGACGAGCCATCGGCAGCCGTGAGATGCTCGACATCGACGAGGCGGAATATGGCGGTGAGATGCTCTACATCAACAAGTCGAAGAAGCATCCGATGTGGGCGATGGAGTATTGCCGCGACGAGGGGTTGAGGAAATATTGGGACGAGTACAGCTATCCCTATCACAAGGAGGGCGATGGTCCGCTCTACAGGGGCAAACCAGCCTTGGAGTACAATCACAACATGGACCAGTTCGCAGTCGAGATGGTGCGGCGTTGGTATGATTATTGGCGTGAGCGCCCGGGGACGGGCACCCGAGTGTCGTCGGGAGGGGTGAAGATAGTCTTCAGTGACACCAACACCCATCACCGTGGCGAGTCAAACTACCGCACCAGTGGTGTGACGGATGCCATGCGCATCCCCAAAGATGCCTACTTTGCCCATCAGGTGATGTGGAACGGGTGGGTGGAGCCCGAGACGCCGCAAACCTATATCGTAGGGCACTGGAATTATGGGGACACTGAGCACGTCAGGAAAACGGAGAAAGCTGCTGCCGTGGTGAAGCCCGTTTATGTGGTGTCGACCGCCGATGAAGTAGAACTGTTCCTGAATGGCCGCTCGCTGGGTAAGGGACGGCAGAGTTATCGTTATCTCTTCACCTTCGACGACGTCGCATTCGAGCCTGGCACTCTTGAAGCGGTGGCTTCCGATGGTAGTCGTTATAAGATAGAAACAAGCGGCGAGCCTTATCAGTTGAAAATCACCACCATAGAGAATCCTGAGGGCATGAAGGCCGATGGTGCTGACATGGTGCTCTTCCAGGTAGAAGCCGTCGACAGGCAGGGACGCCGCTGCCCGTTAGACAACCGCATGGTTCATTTCGAGTTCTGGGGAGAGGGGAAATGGATAGGTGGCATCGGCACTCGCAACAACGAGGCGATGCAGCGTCCTGACGACAACCGTCCTTCTGGCTTGCTCGATGCAGCCGCCACGAAGAATATATCCGACAATTATGTCGGTGCTATGCATCTTCCCCTTGAGTGTGGGGTCAATCGTGTGCTTGTACGCAGCACCACCCATCCTGGCGAGATACGTTTCGCTGCCAGTGCCGCAGGGGTGAAACCTGCTTATTCAGTGGTCATGACCCACGCCGTGGATACCGAGAAGTCTTTGCCCCACCTGACGCTTAAAGGCCGTCTTGACCGTGGCATGACGCCTTCAGCGCCTTCTTATCAGGAGCAAGCCCGTGAGGTGGAAATCGTGTCGGCTGAAGCGGGCTGCGACACCGACCATGCAGCCAACAGTTTCGACGACAACGAACTCTCGGAATGGAAAAACGATGGGCGGCTGTCCACAGCATGGGTTACTTACCGCTTGGCCCGTAAGACGGTCATCGACGACATCTGTCTCAAGCTCACTGGGTGGCGGTTGCGAAGCTATCCTCTCGAGGTCTATGCCGGCAAACAACTCATCTGGAGTGGTGAGACCGAGCGCAGTTTGGGATACGTCCACCTGAAGCCGACGCAACGGGTGAAGGCCAATGAGTTCACCATCCGACTCAAAGGAGCAGGAAAGGATAAGGATGCTTTCGGCGGTATCGTTGAAGTGGCAGAGCCAGCTGCAGGAGAACTCGACCTCTTCAAGGCTGCGAATGGAGCTGATAGCAAGAACGAGTTGCGCATCGTAGAGATAGAATTCAATGAGCGCATCGTCAAGCCTTGATGCATGTGGCGAGTGAGCTGGAGAGTGTATGCTCAACTTCACTGGCCGAGGCAGACGGACAGTTCATTTCGCACGGTCTTGCCAATATTCTCCTTCGCTGTTTCTGGCTTCATTCCTTCTTCGAGTGGCAATTGTGGAGGATGAATGCATGTTGCTCGCGAGAAACCGGCCTCAATCAGTTGCTGTCCATCGTTGACGCGTCCTGCTATGAGAACTACCGGCACGTGTTTCGCTTTGGCTCGCTGTAGGATACCGTATGGCAGTTTACCCATCAGTGTCTGACGGTCGGCGGCTCCCTCTCCGGTGAAGACGAGACTGGCGCTTTTGAGCATGTCATCGAAATGCACGGCATCCAGCAGAAGGTCATATCCCGAACGGCACTCCGCATTCATATATTGCAGGAAGGCATATCCTAATCCTCCGGCAGCTCCAGCGCCAGGCACATTGCTGCGGTCGTAGCCGAAGTGCTTGGCTGAAAGTTCGGCGAATCGCTCCGCGCGGGCGTCGAGAGACCGAACCATCTCTGCCGTGGCTCCTTTCTGAGGTGCGAAGACATGTGCCGCTCCGTTCACGCCACAGAGCGGATTGGTGACATCAGTGGCGATGGTGAAGGAAACGTCGTTCAGCATGTTGACTTCATCCCATGTCTTATGCTTTGCAAAGGCATCGATGATGGCACGAAGCATTCCTATGCCGCAGTCGCTTGTGGCGCTGCCGCCAAGTCCTACGATGATGTGCCTGCAGCCACGTCGTACCGCGTCCACCACGAGCTGTCCTGTGCCATAGCTGGTAGTCACCATGGGGTTTCGCTCTTCCTCACTGAGCAGTGTCAGCCCCGATGCTTTTGCTATCTCAATCAGTGCCTTGTCGCCTTTCACAAGATATTGCCCCACGATGGGCCGCATCAGCGGGTCTTTGACGTTGACCTCCACCATCTCGCCTCCAAGAGCTGTCTGAAAGGCTTCAAGCCACCCCTCTCCGCCATCGCTGACAGGGATTTGTATCACCTCTGCGCCGGGCATGCTCTGCCGGATACCCTCAGCCGCGGCTTTGTTGGCCTCTGCCGAAGTCAGGCAGCCTTTGAACGAGTCGATGGCCACGATAATCTTTGCTTTCATACCTTGTTTTGTGGTTTACCGTTAAGGAATGCTCTGACATTCTCGGTGGCAACCTGTATCAATCGGTTGCGCGCCTCTCTTGTAGCCCAGGCGATATGGGGGGTGATAAAGGCGTTTGGGTGCCTCAGCAGCGGGTTGGTGATGCCTGGCGGTTCCTCGCTAAGTACATCTGCACAGAATGCGGAGAGTTGTCCTTTGGTGAGGGCATCCGCCATGGCTTGGTCGTCAACCAAAGGTCCCCGTCCGGTATTGATGACTATGGCTGTGGGTTTTACCAGTTTCAAGGTATCGGAATTGATGATGTGGTGTGTCGTTTGGGTCAACGGACAGTGCAGCGAGATGACGTCTGATGTGGCGAGCAACTCTTCGAGCGTTGCCTTTTCGATGCCTTGAGCCAGTTTATTTTCCTCCTTGCTTGTCAGAGCCTTGACTTTCATGCCAAAAGCCAGGGCAATCTGTGCTACGCGGCTTCCAATGTTTCCTAACCCCACCACTCCGAAGGTCTTCCCCGCCAGTTCGGTCAACTCGGTGTCCCAGTAGCAGAAATCGGGATTATGGCTCCATCGGCCATTGCGGTTGGCCACGGCGTAATGCTCTGTGCGGTTGGTGACGGTCAGCAGATGTGCAAACACCATCTGTGCCACGCTCTCAGTGCTGTATGCCGGCACGTTGGTCACAGTGATACCACATTGGTGGGCAGCCTCTATGTCCACCACATTGTAGCCTGTGGCAAGCACGCCGATATATCTCAGTCGTGGCAGTTGCGACAGGGTTTCCCTGTTGAGAATCACCTTGTTGGTCAGCACAATGTCTGCCTCGGCAGCTCTTGCCACGGTCTCTTCGGGCTTCGTGCGGTCATACACTTTCAAAGTGCCAAGTCGCGCCAGTTCCATCCATGGGAAGTCATCTGGGTTTGTAAGGCCTTTTGTTTTCTGGTCTTCGCCGTCGGCGTCTGTGCTTTGGCATTCGCAACTCCTTCCGATAGCGGTGTAGCCGTCAAGTATTACTATTTTTGTCATTATTTAGAGGTTTTGAGTTTTTGAGTTTTTTGAGGGAGTTTAGGAGTTTGGGAGTTTAGACATTAGTTCGTTGGTTCTCGAAACTCATGGCGGGCGACCTGACGGTCGCCCCACGGTGGCTCAAGTCTAAGGTCTAAAGCCTAAAGCCTAAAGCCTAAGGTCTAAGGTCTAAAGTCTAAAGTCTAAAGCCTAAAGTCTAAGGTCTAAAGTCTAAAGTCTAAAGTCTAAAGCCTAAGGTCTAAAGTCTAAGGTCTAGCGTCTAAGGTCTAGCGTCTAAAGCCTAAGACCTAAGGAAGAACCAGATGACGGGTACGAGCAGTGCGGGAAGCAGATTGAGTGTCCGGCAGTCCTTCAGTTGGAGGAGCGACAGTCCACTTCCGGTAATGAGTAATCCACCGACAATCAGCAGTTCAGCCATCAGGGCATCGCTGATGGCAGATGCAGAGAGTTTGGCCACCAACCAGAACATGCCCTGCCAACAGAAGAGCACTGGTGCGGCGAGAATCATGCCTATGCCATAGGTGGAGGCGAACACCATGGATGAGACGAAGTCGAGTGTGGCGTTGGTGAAAAGAAAGGTGTGGTCGCCCTTGAGGGCAGAGAACACAGGGCCGAGCATCGACAGAGGACCGATGCAATAGAGCAGGATGGCTGTGGCAAGCCCATCGGCCAAACGGTTTTTCTGTCCCTCTCCCTGTTTGGAGAATTTGTCCACCATGCGTTTGAAATGTCCGTCGATATCAAGAGCGGTGCCCACGACACCGCCTATCGCCAGCGACACGATGAAGAGTACAGGGTATTCCGATTCGCTGAAATGTGAGATGGTGGCGTTGAGGCCGATGGCCAACGACGCCAGTCCCAGGCTTGTGTACAGCACTTCCTTGTACTGTTCTTTTATTCCCCGGTGGAGCAGTGCCCCGATAATGCCGCCCGCGATGATGGTGGCTGTATTGACGATGGTGCCTGTCATATGCTGATCCTACCTGAAGAGATATTGAGCGAATTCGTGCAGTGATTTTCGCCACACCTGCCACTCATGGTCGCCTGGATAGGAGTTGAAACGCACCTCCACGCCTCCGTCTCGCATCTTTTTCACTATGTTGCGTGTATATTCTATGCGTGGGTCTTGCTCGCCGCAACTTACGAAGAACACGTCAAACTGTTTGTTGAATGTCTTGGTATTGGACAACATTCCCGGCACCTCAGCCTCCAAATCAAAGTTTGATGCGCCAGAAATGCCGCCGAACATTCCTGTTGAGAACACTCCCACGTTGGCAAACACCTCGGGGTCGCGAAGGCCAATGTAGAATGACTGTCCACCGCCCATCGACAATCCGCACATGGCACGGCTCTTGCGGTCTTTCTTGACTCGGTAGTTCTTCTCCACGAACGGGATGACATGATTTATGAGTTCGCTGCGGAAAGCCTGCATGCCTTGCCAGCTGTAACCACCACCGAACCCGCCATTGCGTGAACGTACGTTGCTGTTGGCGCTCACCACAATCATTGGCACGGCCTTGCCGGCTGCTATCAGGTTGTCCATAATCTGTGCTGTGCGGCCTTGCTCCATCCATCCACGGTGGTCCTCGCCACCTCCGTGCTGTATATATACCACAGGATAGTCTTCCTTACCCTCGTTGTAACCTGCTGGGGTATAAATCATCAGCGGCCTCCATGACTCATCCACTTTACTATAATAATTTACAGTGTGAATCTCGCCGTGAGGCACATCCTTCACCTCGAAATCAGCCATCCCCGCCTCTGGTATCTCTATGGCACTCGACCATCGGCCACAACCATAAAAAGTCTGACTGGCAGGGTCGGCCACCGACACGCCATCCACAATCAGAAAGTAGTAGTGGAAACCGGGCACCTGTGGCTTGGTGGTTACCGTCCACATACCGGCTTCCGTCTTGGTCATGTCATATTTGGTGCCGCAAAGGTCGATTTGCACGTTTTGGGCCTGTGGCGCATTCACACGGAACATCACGCTGTTGTCGGATAGCACGCGGGGATAGGAGCCACGGTTGACATTGGTAACAGGTGAAAAAGACCCTTCGGGGAAAGACTCCCTTTGGAATCCCTGTGCTGCAATTTGAATGCAGAAAATGGTCGTCATCATCACGGCCAGCATCATTCTTTTCGTTCTCATCATTGTCTTTGGTCGTTAGTGGTAGAAATAATGGGTGTCCGGCTATTATACTTTCACGATGGCATAAAATGCATGAACACCTTCAGCTGCACATCATTCTGCAAAAGTATAAAAAAAATGATTATCCCACATTTTTTCGGAACAAAAAATAATCTTGTATGGGAGTTTAAACAATCGTTGGATAGTTCAAGCAATCTGATTTCTGAATCGTCGGGTCGGTTTTTTGGCGATTCACCGTAAAACACTCTTTCACACGGGTGTAATTCAAAAAAAAGTAGGCGGTTTTGATGTTTTTTGAGAAATAATCTGTAACTTTGTGATTTGTGAACAAGTCTATTGTCAGAAACTTACTAAACACACTATCGGAAAAGTAGAAAAAAAGAAAGGAAAAAGATGAAAAACAATCGAAAAACGGGTTACCTTTTAAGTACATGTGGTATTATAATTTGCGTCTAACTTAAAAATTTAAGAAATGAAAACAAGGATTAATGTCATCAAGATTGAAGAAGTGAATGGTAAAAATGTGGGTAAGTGCTTTAGTTTCGAGTTGGATCCGGTTGAGATGACTCAGTATAGGACCTTGCCTACCTTGAGAAAGAAAATTGAAGAATATGTGATTGCAAGCAGAATTTTTAGGTTTAGCGAAGTGAAAGATCTTAAATACGATATGAAAGAGTTCTTGAAGCAATGGAGAGAAACAATTCGCAAGATGGAGGAAAAAAAGTTGAAGGGAAAAGAAACTATGGAAGCCGAAGAAACAAAGCAAGCTGAAAAAGAGGAAGAAGTTCTTGACGTTTTGGAATTTGCGGAATAGTAAAGACTCCCACGTCATCTTTTAGGTATTTACAAGGTTAGGGCTCTGATAAATCAGAGCCCTAACTTCGTTCAATAGCAGATATACTTCCATAACTCTCTTACAACATGTTCTGGGTCCCACAGATGGTTGAACGTCCAACTTGCGGTGACAGTGTGGTATTCGGGTGCTCCTTCCGCCTCGCTCAAGTTGTTGTTCATCCAAGTTCCATGGCCTCCTTCTCTCGTGCAGTTGTAGAAATACACCCGTTGTCCCCATGGGCAAGGGTCGAGCACCTTGTCGGTATAGGCGTAGCTGATGTTGCTGTCGAGGATGTTTTTCGACATCGTGCATGCGACGAAGAAGAATTGAGAATCGTGGTGATATCGCCCAAGGACGGTGGGACTTGCAGCATCGAAATGAGAGTTGGTGATGACGAGTTTCTTGGTCTTGTCTCCACGTCCGTCGTGCCAGACAATGGCCCTGCTGTCGCCGTAGAAACGGCATCTTGTGGCATAGCACCATCCCCTCGGGCAAAGGAAATCGACACCGGGGCAGCGCAAAAAGAGGTCGGCATGGTAATACATGCCGTTGCCTTCTGGAGCCCAAAGCGAGAGGGCGTCATTGCCATCGGCCCAGATGTTGCAGTTGACGATGATGGTGCGCGTGGCTCTTCCGAAGACAGCCATCTGATGGCGTGTAGTGTTCTCCACTGTCGTCCCATAGTTGTTGTAGATGGTCATGCCGCTGATGACGCAGTCGTCGGCTCCTTCCTGCAGCACCACCACACCATTTCCCACAGGTTTCCCATCATGTTCGGTGATGGTTTGTGTTTCCTTGGTTTCTGCCATGACGATGATGGTGCTGTCGCGGTCTTCCCCCACCATCACGATGTGTGGCCGACAGATGACGACTTTCTGTTTGTATGTTCCCTTGCGCAGCAAGATGGTAAAGGGCTTGCTGTTGTCTCGTGGCACTTGGTCGATGACCGCCTGGATGGATTCCCCGGGTTTGATGATGGCATCAAACAGCTCAGGGTCGGTCTTCATAGGTTCAAACAGTTTGATTAGTCCATTCTCATTGGCTCCTTTGGTTGTCAGGCTGATGGAAACCTTATTCGAAGGGTCGTACTTGTCGGCCCACTGCGAGTAGATGTCGTAAAGCGATGCCGCACGGTCACCATACCAAGCGTAGCCATTGCGTCGTTCCGAGCCGATATCCTCGAGGCGCTGTCGCGGAATGCCGTCGCGGTCGCAAACGAAGGGCTTGGTATCGATCAAGTCATAGTAGCGTGCCCAGAGGGGGCTGCCTTCAGGGTCTTCCACCAACCTCACGTCGCGTTCTCCCGATTCCCTTGAGAATTTTCTCTCAAGTCGCAGTCCGGTCAATTTATAGGTGTCGAACCATTTCATGGCTGCATGGACGGCATGCTTCACCTGTTCGTCGGGGTGGGGTAGAGACATGAGCAGGCCGACGATGGATGCGCTCTCCTGCGAGCAAAAGGAGGGTAGCTCGAACGCTCTCGCAGGAGCAGGCAGGAAGGTCACTCTGTCGTGCTGCTGGCACCATACGGTGAGTTGGTCGCCAACGCGTATCTGTGTCTTCAGAATACACTGCACCCCTTTGTCGAAGGCTGCTGCCGCCCGCTTGCGGAGCGGCTTGGTGGTGAGGCCAGACTCAAAAGGCACCTTGGCTTCTGCCACTTCGCGCAAAAGGAGCATTGTGTTGACCATGGCATCATCGTTATAGGTGATGTGCACCTGATAGCCATGGGGTGTGGGCCAGAACTGTGGCCAGCCACCATTGTCGTATTGTCCGGAGAGCAAATATTCCATTGCCTTGCAGAACGCCTCGCGCACCTGTTTGTCGTGGGTGGCATGGAAGAGCCGGGCGAGGAAATGCATCTGGATGTTGGTGGCATCGTTGTCGATGGTGGAGTCGTCGGTACGCTGTTTGTCGGCAAGCACTGCCTCATGCTGCTCCTGGGTGAGTGGTTTCACCATATCTATGTTCTTGGGCCATCCGCCTGTCACACGTTGGTAGAGTATCAGTTGTTCGCCAATGCGCCGTGCTTCGTCGGTTTTGAAAAATGTTTCATCAGTCTGCCGGAGAGTGTGCTTCCAATGCTGGCTATGGACTTGCGCATAGGAAAAGGAGGCCATCATGCAGGCCCAGACGCACAAGATGAGAATGCATTTTTTTCTTGGAGTAGTATTCATCGTAGATTGATTGTTAAGCGGTTTGATTCTGTTCCTTTTTTTCAAGGTGAGTCTGAAAAATCAAAAATCGTCGCGACCAAATGATTAGGACTCATCTTTGGTATGTTATCTCATTGCAAAAGTAAATAAAAAAATTGAATTGACAACAATATACCCAAGCTGATGACGAAAAAAACGCTGATTGTTTTGAAAAATGGATTTTGGAGTTTGAAAGTCGGCAGGATTATGAAATAGCCATGAAAATAGAATGCGACAAGGTGTGTTGATAATATTTACAGACGTTGATGTAGATAAATAGGCATAAAAACACTATAAAAATCGGGATTTCTGCGCAAAATAAGCGTTTCTGCGCAATATTTTTTGGGGATTTACTATTAGTGAAACCATTTTATTGACATAAATATGTAATTTTCAGCAATCAAAATCAACACAAATTCGCTTTCCTATGACAGAAGCGCATATACTAATCTTAGTTGTCATCATTGCTTTAGTGATATCATTTATTATCACGTTGCTGGTACTGAATGCCAGTGCGAAGAAAATCATCTCAACCAATACAAAATTGGTAGAGAACCAACATACGCTGCTTGAACAAAACAAGATGCAGAGTAGCGAACTTGAGAAGCAGATGAGCGAACTGGAAGCCCAAAAAGGCGAGTTGGAGGAACAGAAAGAGAAGATTGAGACACTTCAACGCCAACAAGAGGAGTTGACCGAGCAGTTGAAACATAGTACCCCCGACGAGGTGTCACAACTTCGGGAACAGACTCGCCAGCACCGTGAACACATCGAATTGACTGCAGAAATGTCGGATGATGAACTGCTTGAATGGATAGACCAGAAGATGGAAGAGACACACCTCTTTAAGGATTCCAACATGACACTTAAGGTGATGGCCAAGACCCTCGGTCTAACCCAAAAGCGGCTCGGAGCGCTGTTTAAGAACCATCCTAAGTACAGCAGTTTGGGAGATTATCTGAATGAAAAACGCTTTTTGTATGCTTGTCGTCTATTGCGTGAAGAGCCTCATTGGACCATTGAGGCCGTAGGGGCAGAGGCTGGTTTTGGGGGCCGCCGTACGTTCCAATCCGAAGTGAAGCGCCGGCTTGGCATTACGCCTTTGCAATATCGGCAGTCGCAGAGTTGATGAGCACTCTTCGTTGCACCCATGCGTAGATGACGATGACTGTGATGGTTGGAATTTCCATCGCCAAATTATTTAGGCCAGACTCCTGGCCGACAAGCAGGAACGAGATGATAGGTATAGTGCTGGAAATGAGGATATACAGCGCCATCCAAATGCCCACCTGACACAACCTCCCACGATAGTTGAATGCTATGCTAATGCCAAAAGGTAGATAGACCAGTATAAGCGACACCGCAATCGGCAGGCCCACAGTTTCCTTCAAAAAAGGGAACATAAGAGGGACAAATCCAGCGATATTCAGGGCGATAACTATCCACCACACCATAGTCATGGGTCTGTAGAGCTGTTTCATGCCACGCATCAAGCCATAATACATCACCAGTGCACCAAAAGTCTGAATAGCAGCCGAGGCAGTTGGTGCATTTGCTTCTATCCATTGCATCAGCGGCGTATAGTTGATGGCGGCTTGAAGGAGATAGCTGAAAAACGCAGCCTCAATCAGCCATCGGGGCAAGCCACTATTGACATGATTCACCCGATACTTGCTTTCTATGCTTTCCACCGTCCCATTGACGGCATCATTTTGTTCATTAGTTTTCATGACACTGCAAAATTACAAAAGATAATTGACAATCGGCCTTAGAAAGCGGTTAATTGATAGTAGGTAAATTGGCTTTTTATCACTATTTCGCCGAAAAATCGCATTTTTTGCGCAAAGATTATTTTTCTGCGCAACAAAACTGACAACAATTCAACGCTTATAAAAGTTATTTTCAAGATTATTGTAACTTTGCAAATAATATAATCTTATTAGTATGAAAACACCGAGACTTGACAGATTTTAGTTTAATAAAACCTAACCTTAGTACATGAACACAAGAATCTTGAAATCCTCACACTCTGTCTGACGATAGCTGTTTCAAGCGCATGGGCAGTCGAACTGCAAATTCTACAAAACGCAGATGGAGTTGACAGCATCTCCGATGTGTTGGAAATATGCGACGGCACGGCGGTCAAGATGAGCAAGACACCACTAAGGACATCGGCAAATGACGAGATCAAATGTTAATATATAATTTTCAACAACTAAATACAATTTAAACATGAGAAAGATTTTTTTGTTAGCAGTAGTAGGGTTACTGATTTCAAACCCTTCCAATGCACAGACATGGAACAAATGGGACACACGTAGCACCATCGACGGTGTTCTTAACTTAGGCAAAGCAGTCCTCGAGTCGGCAGAACGTAAAAAGGAGATGGAAATACTTGCACGGCAGAAAGTGGAGTTTGAGCAGAGTTTCCAAGACGCCATGACCGAAGCCAAGGACTTCGAGCAGGAGCAGAACTGGGATGAAGCCTTGGCGAAGTATGAGGAGGCAGCCAAATTGAACTGCAAGTACAGTTACACCGACCAGCGTGCCATTTCGAACAAAATAACCAGTCTTTATGTCAAGGCAGGCCGTGAAGACGACGGTCCCAGCATTCTTCATAATGCCGAGGTGACGCTTCCCGATTACTCTGCCTACCGCTACATGCGTGAAAATCCTGTTTTCGTGAACAAGAAAGCCAACGGCGTAAAGATTTTGCGTGTGGCCTGCTCCGACAAAGAGACGCGTGTCGAGATGGAGATTGAAGCCTACTCAGCCAATGTTTCTGTCTATATTAAAGGAACCACCTATATCAAGGGCAACAAGGGTGGCAAACAGGGTTTGGCCAGCGTGCAGAACGTCACGATGTCTCCCGCCAAGACATTCATTCCTTGGCCATACCAGAAATTGCGCTTCGCCCTTATCTTCCCCCCACTGCCTGAAGAAGCCAAGGAGTTCGACCTCATCGAGCCTTCCAGCACCTGGCAGTTCAAGGACATCAAGTGCAAATAACAGACAATTATATTATTATCAAACAAAACCAAATGAAGAAGAAACTTTTATGGATGCTCGCTGCCATTCTGTTCTGCGGCGCAATGACCACTTCATGTGGCAGTGACGACGATGATGACAAAGGCAAGTCTTCCGACACTAAAATCGTTGGCATGCGCATAGCCTACGCCGTGAGTTTTGTTGAAGGTTATGACACGAATACAGATTATACAATTACCGTGACTTGGACTGATGAGAATGGCAAGAACAACACCGAAACCATCACCAAAGATTTTGAAAAGGATGTCAAACTTTTGGCAACGAAAGGCACCGAAGGCACATTCATTGTGAATATGACACCCACCAACTCTTCCAAGGAGAAGCACGATCTTGGCCTGGTTGTAGGCCTCATTGCTAAGCCGATGGCAGCCAATGGCAATGTATCGAATGATGGTATCGTCGTTGAAAACATCCCTTACACCTTTCGTGGCCGCACGGGTACAGGATATAGAGAATATAACCACAAGTCAAGGTTCCATTTCGTAAATAACCAAGTCAAGAGAATCGAATAATTAAAAAGACTGAGCAATGATGAAGATAAGAATATTTGTCAGTTTTCTCCTTCTGCTCGCCATAAGTCTGAGTGCAAATGCAGTTGAGATAAGCCAGCAGCAGGCCAAGGAGAAAGCACTTGCCTTTATGCTTAAGCGCAAGGGCAGCAATGTGGGCACCTTACGGCGCTCACCTTCCTCCGCCCGCCTTTCATCCCTTATTTCCACCCCTACAGGACATGAAGCCGTCTTCGCCTTCAATTGCGATGGTGGCGGTTTCGTCCTTGTGGCAGGCGACGACTGTCTCGGCGACGTGTTGGGCTATTCGGATGCGGGTTCCTTCGGCGATGCCGATATGCCCACTGCACTTGAGGCACTATTACAGACCTATGCTTTACAGATAGAGATGATGCGCAGTAACGGTACGCAGGCCGCCAAGGTGTCCCGTCCGCACCCTGCTATCGCCCCGCTCCTCCAGACCGACTGGTACCAAAGTGCACCTTATAACAAGCACCTTTCCGACACTACACACGCCACAGGATGTGTAGCCACTGCGATGGCCCAGGTGATGTACTACCACCGCTGGCCTGCTGGCGAGACCACAGAATACCAGCCTGCCCCTGATTACGCTGTCGTTCCCCCCACCACCTTCGACTGGGACAATATGCTGCTGAACTATGATGAGCAAACCTACACAGAAGTGCAGGCCGATGCTGTGGCACACCTGATGCGTTGGTGCGGACTAAGCGTGAAGATGGTTTATGGTTCGCAGTCGGGAGCCTCGACCAACGAGATTGCACCTGCCCTGAAAGGCTGCTTCGGCTACGACAAAGGTGTGCACAAGGTGTCTCGCTCAGACTACACCATCGACCAGTGGGATGCCATGATTTATGCCGAACTGGCAGCAAAACGCCCCGTCATCTATGATGGAATGAACAGTCGCGGTGAGGGTCACTCTTTTGTCTGCGACGGTTACGACGGCTATGGCAACTACGCCATCAACTGGGGATGGGGTGGAGGTTACAACGGCTATTACAACCTTGCCGTGCTCGACCCCTACGGTTCGGGTATTGGCGGCAGCCTTAACAACAACAACCGATGGTCGGTATTACAGGATGCCATCATCGGCATACAGCCGCCTACTGAGGGCACTACGGTAGCACATGACGGACGCCTGTCGGTAAACGAATTGAACCTTGTCTCCGACACGTTGGTCATGCGAAATGCCGACGGCACCTTCCCGCCGATAGTTATCGATGCCTCTTTCGACCTCTCAAGTAAGTTTAAAGATTTCGCACACATTCTCTACGACGGCACGAATTACATCCCCTTAGGCGGAACGGTGCAGAGACTTAAAACACTTGTCTCAATGTACAATACCTTCCGTTCCAGCATTGAGTTGCCCGCCTCACTGCCCGATGGCGACTACCGCATCATCTGTGGTTTCAGCACAGATGATGCGCCTGAAACGCTTCGTTTATCGCCTTCAAACAACGTTCGTTATATCCTACTCAGCATCAAGGGCAATGAGGCACGGCTAAAGGCTTATCCCCATAAGCAACTCTCGGTTTATGGAAAACCCAACTTCACCTTGCAGGACAACTTAGTGAATCAAATCAAGGTAGTCGTCATCAATCGTGGCGACGAATTTAACGGGCAACTCTACGTCGTGACCCAAGACGGTTTGGCGGGGTATGAGAACATCGCCTTAAAGGGAATGTCCCATCAAGAGGTGGAATTCAGACTCATGAAATCCATAGCCTACGATACCCCCATTGCCATCTTCACCGACTGCATGATGCACAATTGTATCTACGGCCAACCTCCGAAGTTACCTACTGTCACGGGCTTCTCATTTGTCGATTCAAACATCGATGCTGATACACACACCTTGCAGGGAAAAGTATTCTTAGGCAAGATACAGTTTCAAGGTGAGGATTTGAATTATTTAACAGGTGAATCTACTCTTTCAATCGTCAATGAAAAGAAAGATGTTCAACCTCAAGAGAATGCCGAAGAAGATGACATGGATGAGCTTAACAGCGTCGGTGTCTTCAGTAATGAAAGCTTAGTCGATGGCTTAACTCCCAATAATATCATCATGCAGAGTTTCGGTCTGGCCGACAAGTTCTGTTTCAAACTAAGTGTCAATGATTTCTTAGGCAATCCGATAGTATTATACTCCGATACCTATACATGGAGGGCAAAGCCTATTGCTGTTACCACGCAAAATCAGTATTGGTTGCTCGACGATGAGAATCCTGTGATGCCAGAAGAGGCCAACGTCTTTGTGGGTATCGGGTGCAAACTGAAGAGCGTCACGCCCAACAAGAACCCCAATGCCGTCTATTATGTGGACGACAATGGAGTCCCCGGTCTGGAGAATTCCATCACCGAAGACATGAATAGGGCGTACACTGGAAAGGGCACCCTAACCATCTATGACGGCTACGAATTCTTCACTCTCGATGGACGCATCAACTCACCCGACCTTGACTACATCCGCAAATTTACGGTTGAAGAAGTAGGACATTGGACATCGATGCACACCCCACAAGATGCTGACGTAGAAGTGTTCGATGCCGTGACGGGCGAGGACCTGACAAGTAGTTTCAAAACCTACTTCGGTCAAAAAGTATCAGATAACTATGTTTTCTCCATCGAGCCCGACAATGAGAATTTCATGGAGCACATGTACCACTTCTTCGTCGTTCCAAAGGAGTTCGGCGGGCGTACCATCCGGTTCCATAGCCTCCGTTTCGCCGAATTGACTGGAGCAAGATATGATGGAGCCGTTTTGCCGTATTTCGGTTTCTATTCAAAGCATTTTGATTACGCCTATGTACTCGATAATGACCGATTTGAACTGGAGGAAGACGTGGTGACACTTCCTTTCCGTTTCTATTTCATTATTAATCAAAAAGAATTTGAAAGATTAGGTATTAGCATCGAGCAGGTGAATCCCATTATCACCATCGATGCCCCAGGCGCCCCTGTCGGTATCAAGGATATCGTAGGTAGTGACGGCCAAGTGGATTCACGTTCTGCAGCCGTGTACAACCTAAGCGGAATGCTTATATCCAAGCCCGAGAAGGGAGTGTATATCAAGAACGGAAAGAAGTACGTAAGATAAGTTCAATTTATCCCTTTTACCCCGGCCTGACCATTCATTCAGGTCGGGGATTTTTTTTCTAATTGCCCACGCTACAATATTTTCTGGGCAGATTTTGAAAATAGCACTGATTTTTTTGGAAGTTGGATTTTTATTGCCTATCTTTGTTGGATGAAACCAAAAGTCTAAAAAATGGAGAATAAGTTAATCGACGACTGTATGAGTCTGGGATTTGGCATGATGCGACTGCCAAGAATTGAAGGTAGCGATGTGATAGATGTGGAGCAGACCAAGCAAATGGTTGATGCTTTCATCGAAGCAGGCGGCAGGTATTTCGACACCGCTTATGTGTATGTCGGTTCCGAGGCAGCCACTAAGGCTGCATTGTGCGACCGTTACCCTCGCGAGCAGTATTATTTGGCCAACAAACTCAATGCCTCAGACTTTGCCTGTAAGAGTGAAGAAGAAGCCAAGAACGAGATAAGTGTTAGTCTTGAGCGCACTGGCGCCGGCTATTTCGATTTCTACCTGCTTCATGGCATTGGCGCTGACAACAAAGAGAAGTTTGATGAGTATGGCATTTGGGAATACATGAAAAAGCTGAAAGATGAGGGGCTCATCCGCCACTATGGCTTCTCTTTTCATGACACCCCGGAACTGCTTGATGAGTTGCTCACCGAACATCCCGATGCGGAGTTTGTTCAGTTGCAAATCAATTATTCCGACTGGGATGACCCGCTGATTGCATCGCGGCTTTGCTATGAAGTGGCCACTCGACATGGAAAGCCCATCATCGTGATGGAACCCGTCAAGGGCGGCACTCTGGCAGACCCACCTCAGAAGGCGAAGGATGTATTCCGAGCTGCCAATCCCGATGCCTCATGCGCTTCATGGGCCATACGTTTTGCTGCCTCTTTGCCAGGTGTGATGGTCGTGCTGAGCGGCATGTCGAACATGGAGCAGATGGAGGACAATCTCTCCTATATGCGTCATTTCCAACCCTTGGATGAAAGGGAACAGCAAGTGGTGAAAGAGGCATACGAGGCCTTACAACAGTTCGACCGCATCGGTTGTACTGCATGCCATTACTGCACACCCGGATGTCCGGCAGAAATCCACATTCCGGAAATCTTCGCTGTGATGAATGTCTATAAGATGTATGGCGATCTGAAGGAAGCCCGCAACGCCTACAGTTGGCGGACTCAAGGAGAGAAGGCCTCTGCTTGTTTGAAATGTGGTCAATGCGAGGACGCCTGCCCACAGCACCTTCCCGTGATGAGTCTGCTCGAGGAAGTGGCAGAAGCACTTGAAAACTGAGCAGGAACCTCAGGTGTCTATCTGCTCGGCGTCCATGCCTCTTGCCATCTGATGACTGGCTTTCCATTCTCAAAATCTATGGGAAGCCAGATGTAGCGTGCGTCGCGGGGATGCCTGGGGCGCCATATATCGGCCATGAAAATGAATTGGCCATTGTCGAGGGGCAGGACGTAGGTCGACTGGGCTCCGAAAGTGATTTCCTTCTTCGGTCCTTCGCAGGGATTGGGGTGTTGCGTCCAAGGTCCCCATATGCTTTGCGAGGAGAACATCCTTGCCTCATTGGGATCCCAGCCTGTGCAGCCAGAGGTAATCATCCAATAGGTGCCGTCTTTCTTGAAAATGGCGGGAGCTTCATTATGACCGGCAGGAGCCAGCCGTGTGTAACGGCCTGTGTGGTGCAGGTAGTCATTGGTCAGTTCGGCGATATGGATCGTCAGGTTGTCTTCCGATGAGAAGATGTGATAAGCCTTGCCATCGTCGTCGACGTAGAGGGTCATGTCGCGAGACATCTGCCCGGTGGCGAAATCACGTTTCACAAACAATCCCTTGCCGATGGCCTTATACCATTCGGGCGTCCACCATTCCTTGAAGTGGTCAACCTGCATGGTGTCGATGACAGCCAACTCTTGCTGTCCGAATTCCACAGGATAGGTGCCCGGGTTGGCGCGCTGTGAGTAAAGGAATTTGAATGGTCCCTCGGGACGGTCGCTGACAGCCACGCCATATCGGGCGGCGTTGTAGCCTTGTCCTTTCAGTTCTAAATGAAACCACATGCAGAATTTCTTCGTCAACTTGTTGTATATGACTTTTGGACGCTCTAATATACAGCCGCGCTCGATGTCGTCGTGGCGCTGGTCGCTCACACTGAGAGCCACGCCCCGGTTGCGCCAATTGACGAGGTCTTTCGATGAGTAGCACATTACGCCCACCATGGCATTCGAGGTGTTGTCGGCCTTGTGCTCCCCGTACCAGTAGTAGGTGTCTCCATATTTCATCACTCCTCCGCCGTGCGCATTGATATGACGCCCGCTGTCGTCGGGCCACAGTTCCCCGTTATGGATTGAGGTCCGTTTCGGTTGACTCGCCCAATACTGTTCCAGTTGTTTTGCCTCTGCCTTTGTGATGTGTACGACGGAGCCATGCTTGGGCGACACGAAATTGCTGGCTTTCATCACCCCTTCGTTGAATCTCCCTAATGGCTTGAATGTCTTGAAGTCACTTGTCTCCACAAAACCGAAGTTGTGGGGGGTGACACTGTAGATGTCGTACATCATCACCCACTTGTCCTCGCCGATGCGTTTCCACACATTCGGGGCTTCACATCCACGGTCCTCAGCGTCTATCTGTTGGGGATGATAGTCGTTGAAAGCATTGATTTTATCTGAAATCATGTATTTTATGCCACCGGGATTCTCTTGAGCCACATACGACATGAAATATCGTCCGTCGGGCATCGGACAGATGTCGGCATCCAACACCTGTATCTTTTCGTCGGGATACTCAAAGAGCAGTTGGGGCTCTGTCTCCAGGGTAGTGAATTCCTCATTGGCATAGCTGTAATACAGCTTCGTGCGGTCGTCAGGGTTCTGGCGGATGGTGAAATAGACCATCGGTTTGTTTCTTGTGGGGTCCCAGATGGTCTGTGGTGCCCATGCGCATCCTATTTCGCCGAAATGCTCGGGAAAGAGCTTGTCAATGCGCACTTCGGTGTGGGTCCAGTGTATGAGGTCGTCCGATGACATCAGCACCAGACCGCGGTTGTTGCCCCAGCCGTATTTCTCCGGTCGTTCCCACTGTGTTGTCCGGA
Source organism: uncultured Prevotellaceae bacterium (assembly GCA_946184125.1). Classification (GTDB taxonomy): domain Bacteria; phylum Bacteroidota; class Bacteroidia; order Bacteroidales; family Bacteroidaceae; genus Prevotella. The sequence goes on along the minus strand of CAMHEL010000002.1, from coordinate 7,441 downwards.
TGCCTTTCGCCTTACCAAACACGTGCAAATCGGTCATGGCGATATAGAACCGCCCATTAGGGGCTCGGTACAGATGGGGGTCGCGGATACCATGTTGTTCGGCAATGGAATCACCGGCGATGATGGGTTCCGAACCGTTGATGGCTGTGAAGGTGTACCCGTCGTAGCTGATGGCCATAAACAGTGAGTGGGTGGCATCATTGAAATAGGTGAAGAGGTAAGCCCCCATGTCTTTCTCTGACAGTTGTTTAGGTCTTTTGGCTTCTGCAGAAAAGCCAAAAACAGCGAGTAATGCAGATATAAAAATGAGCCTTTTCATCGTGATACTTTTAAAGCACCTACTTATCATGATTTCAATAGAGGTGGCGTTTTGCTTTTCCAAAGATTTATCGGCTACAAAATTAGTGATTATTTCTCGGTTTTTAATATTTTTGCACTGGTTTTTAATAGGACACACTTCAACGAAAAGAAGGTGTAAAACAAATAGACGATGGATTATACTACACATTACCAATCACCTCTTGGTGCCATCACTATGGCTTCCGACGGAGAAGCGCTCGTAGGACTATGGTTTGATGGACAGAAATACTATGCAGAAGGCCTTTTGCCTCAATATGAGGAAAGAGCCGATTTGCCTATATTCGAAGAAACCCGCCGATGGCTTGACCTCTATTTCCGCGGGGAGGACCCTGGTTTCATTCCCAAAATGGTGATGCGTACCACCCCTTTTAGGAAAAGCGTATGGGAGATATTGCTCACTATCCCTTACGGCCACACGATGACCTATGGCCAAATAGCCCGGATGTTGGCCAAAGAAAAAGGCCGGAAGATGTTTCCGGCCCAAGCTATCGGAGGTGCCGTTGGTCACAACAGCATCTCTCTTATCATTCCCTGTCACCGTGTCATCGGTGCCAATGGCTCACTCACAGGCTATGCCGGTGGCATTGATAAGAAGGCGCAGCTTCTGCACATGGAGGGAGCCCATACCTAATTTATCTTTTCACCTTCTTCAGTCCATCCTCAATAACGAGGCCATTGGCATTCTCGTCAACCAGGGAGCCGTCGATGCGGTAGATGCGTGCGGAATGGTTCTGAGCCGGTGCTGCAGCAGCACGAATGCCAGCTCCACTTGTTTTCTCCTGGTATTCTTTTTGTGCTTTCTTCATCTGAGCGATGAAAGCATCGCTGCCCTGGAGGGCGCAGAAGCCGATGCTGGCAGCAGTGCGGCTGGCATCGACATCACTCTGCCAATGTGCTCCTACGATGACACGGCTGTTGCAATAGTCCCAGCCACGGCTGAAGATTTCGGCGGCACGTTGTGGGGCAATCTGGGCAAGAAGCAGTGAGATACCCCATCCGCGCAGGCTGTGACCAGAGGGATAGCTGCCCTCACCGCGCAATTCGTCTTCCTCATGTGAAGGCATGGAATCATCGAAACGCTCGAAGGGGCGCTGGCGATGATAGAAGGCTTTGGTCTCCTTGCGCATTGGGTCGGTGGTGGCAAGACTGGTTTCCATCAGTTTCCAAATTTCGGGAGTTCCTTCCTCGGTTATCTCCAATCCGAACGCGTCTTTCCACTGGGCAAAGAGCTTGGTGTGGTCATCCCATTCAGCATCGGCGATGGCAAGTTCCACACGTTCCTTGTCCAGCCGCTGTTGTTTGCCCCAGCCATATCGCACTATATCATTGGCAAATTCAGGACTGTCGAAAGAGGGTGGTGGAGGCATGATGTCTAATAACTTGGGCATCTGGTCCAATTCGAAATACACTGAAGTGGGTTCATCCTGTGCGCTAACACTCAGAGTGGTCATCAAGGCGGCCACGGCCATCAAAAAACACTTTTTCATTGTCTACTTTCTTTTTTTTTGTTCAATTCAATCTTATATTTGAGTTAAGGTGGGTTCTATTAATTATGTCGAGGCGATTTTCGACTTTTAGTCGAGGGCAAAGTGTAAGCTGAAGAGGGAGTGTAGCGGGCTACACGACCGATGAGGCTTGACACTTTGCACCGAATAAAAGCGAAAAGCGACCGAAATGTAATGTATAGAAATGCCACCTCATAAAATTCAGAATTAATAGAACACACCTTAAAGTAATTTGGCTTGTAAAGCGAGCAAAGTTATATATGGCGTGCAAAGTTATGCTTTTTTTGAAAGAAAAGATAGCAACTACTGTTTTTTAACATAAAAACCGATTTGAAGTTATCATAAAAACAATCTTCTCATGTGACCGTTGTACCACGGTATATGTGCATCGTAAGGCTCCTCATTCTGCATCCGTCTTAGCTCATCCTGAAGCGACGGACTTTTCTCCAATTCTTCTCTTTTTGTCATGTAGTTCGTTTCGTTTTTTGTGTTTATTATTCATTTTGTCAAGTCTTGATGGGCTACCACCCCAATACCCATTTGGAGTCGGAATAGCGACCTATGAGTTCTGCATCACGCAGAGGGTCGAGCTGTCGCATGATGGGATGTCGCTGTGAAGTGTCAATGGGATTGCCTTCAATATCATGGCTGTTGAATTCTAAGATGGTGGCCGACTTGGCACTGTCGTCTATCCGTCCCCATCCCACGGCAGGGATGCCTTCCAGCGTGCAGTTCAGCAGTACGCATTCGGCATGGGGATAATTCTTGCCGCTGTTGTTTGGGAGGCGGCCAATTTCGGCCTTATTTGAGAGACCCTTGAGATGGCAGTCCACAAAGACATTGCCGTGGTTTTCCTCCGTATTGCGTATCCACATGAATGCGCCACGGCTCGTGATGGTACAGTGGTTGAAGAACGACGGTCCCCTTCCCAGTATAGTGTCGCCGCCTCCATCGATGCGGCAATTGTGCCAGTAACAACTGCCATTGGCCTGCAGTGCATCGCCGTCTCCGATGATGTGTATGTTCTCAAAGAAGAGCCGCTCTCCGTTGACAAGAAGTCCCTCTGCCTGACCTTTGCAGTCGGTCTTGACTGTCAGATTACGCATGATCAGGTCGCTGCAGTTGTCGGCAGCGAAGGCGGCACGCCTCGAGGGGAATGTGCCCTTCACCTCATTGGTCTTGATGTCTGCGGGATGAGGATTGAACACCTCGTTGTTGGGGTAGTGGATGAGTACGCCTTCTCGTGATTCCCCCTCGATGGTCACAAACCGCTTGTTGCGGAAATAGACCAGTTCCTCATATTCTCCGTTTTTCACCAGCACATGGTAGCGTTCGTCTTCTGAGGCAATGGAATCGGGTATGAAATCCATGGCACCCTGAACGGTGGAGAAGTCGCCATTGCCGTCTGCCGCGACGGTCAGATGACGTAGGGTGGGGGAGGGGGCCTTCGCCTTTGTCCGGAACGTCCATCCTTTCTTGCCTTTGATGCCATTGAAACCGCCAATGACTCCCTTGTCGATGGTGACGTAGTATTCATGGTCATACTCCAGCATATTGTGATGCAGGTAGATGGTCAGGTCTTTACCGTGAGAGATGACGGGGTAAAAATGAAAACCGTCGGAAAAGCCTCCGATGATGTCGAGCTGATAGCGGCTCTTGTCCCATGCGTTGACCCCCGATGGTGTTCCGGCTTTGGTGTTGCGGTTGGTGACGTGCTGTGACTGATAGACGTACGGAACCGGCGTATATTGGGCAGCGGGATTGTTTGGCTGTCTCTCTGTAGGCCCGGCGGGAATGCTCAAGTCCAGCTTGTCCACCAATTTTCCGGAATGCTTGTCGTAGACAGAGATGAAACCTCGCTGACCAATCACCACGTCCTCACTCATTGTCAGCTTGAGATGCGTGTCAATGTTCACATCGGTTGCGCCATTCACAGGCAGCATCGTGGCAATCGTGTTTTGCGCATTGCAGAAATTCGCCATCGTTGCAAGTAGGATGATGACGGCATTTATAGTTCTCTTCATGGTTTCAGGATGATCAGATACTCAAAATTATTCTATTGTTTGCAATTTGTTGATTGTCAGTACGCCAGCGGATAGGGCAGGAACAGACAACAGGACATCGTTTCCCTCGGTTTTGGCCACCGTTTTCTGTAGTGCGACGGCATTCTTGTTTTCCATGCTGTTGGCCACAGTCAGCGCCCCCGGGGCGTAATACTCGAACGAAGCACCCGATACCCCTTTCCAGTCACCTTTGACACGCAGGACGGCAGGCTCGTCGGTGGGATTCACCACCTTTACTATCACGTCGGCACCATTTTCCGACAATGTGGTACTCACACTGACGTTGCCGGTGTCGCCGCTGAAAGCCAGACGGTATTTTGAGAAATGATCGTACCATAGTTCGGTAACCTGACAGTTGGGGGCCTTGAACAAATCCTTGTAGTCAAAGTTGATGAAAGCGTTGTTCCAGTCGGGTGCGTCGGTACGGCGGATGAACAAAGCCGCAGCACCCATGGCGACCACGTCGCGCGATTCGCACATATTGAGGAAACCACCAGCAAACAGTCCAGTGCGCCAGTCGATACTGTTGAGGTTCCATTCCGAGATGAACAATTTGATGTTTGGATTAGGTCCTTCGGCTATCATCTTGGCATAACGGTCATACTGCTGTCTCAATCTTACGGGGCCGGTGGCGTAACCGCCCTGCTGCTCATAGTGGTGCAGGCTCAGATAGTCAAAAAAACTGCCGCTGCGATGGATGAATTGTTCATCCTCTCGGAACCCGCCGCAAGCGATGATTTTGATTGACGGGTCTATCGCTCGCATTGCAGCACTGAAGTCGCGAACACACTTCTCATAGCGGTCGATGCCCATCTCCCACATCTCATTGTCAATCTCCCAGTATTTCACGTTATATGGCTCCGGATGGCCGTTGGCAGCGCGTTTCGCTCCCCATTCGTCGGTGGCGGGGGCATTGCAGTAGCGCAACCAGTGGAGCGCATCTTGAAGGATGCTGTCATACTCGTCGGCAGGTCGCTCGAACTTGACGCTTACGACGATGATGGGCTCGGAACCCACCTCGCGGCAGAAGCGGATGAACTCATCGGTGCCGAAGCTGTTCTGGTCATAGTCCATCCACATCCAGTGCGCCCATCGCTCACGTTTCTCCTGCGGTCCGATGCCCCATTTCCAGTCATATTGGGCCACATATCCGCCACCTGGCCATCGGAGGCAAGTGGGGTGCAGTTGTTTCACCGCCTGCAGTATATCGGGACGGAAACCGCCCAGTCCCAAACCGGTCTGGGTGGTCATTGTGACCATGTCGACCTGCACCGAACCGTCTTTCACGACGATTGCGAAATCACCGTCAGCACGTTTCTTGTCTGCGCTGCCAGCGCTGGATGAAATCGTGAAATCACTTGTTGTTGTTTGCAGAGGTTCAAGGATGAACTCGTATTTCTTCCATTCCTTTCCAACCTTTCCAAGAGACTTCCGAGCCACGAACTGACCTGTTGTATTTCTCATTCCCACAATGAGTTCGCCTTTGCCTTTGGCATAAATCGAACCAACATATTTTTCCCCAAAGATGATGTTCTGCGGCCCTTGGAATATGCCTGCTTCTGTCTTTTTTCCTGCTGTGATTTCCTGCGAATAGCGCATATTGACGGCATCGTCCTTGACAAGACGGTACTTGCCGCCATCGCCGAAAGCTGTCCACTGTTGGGCAACAGAGGGGATTTTCACGTCGCCGGGCGTTCCTTCGAACAGCACTGTGCCGTCTGTCGCAGTCAGTTTGATATTGCGGTAGGTCGCCTCAGTATAGTTGACCCAGAATGTCAGGTAATTACGTTTGGCCATTTCCAAACCGTCGCAGCTGACCACCTCTTTGCCATCCCAGAACAGAGTTACCTTGCTGCCATGGCTCTCCACACGCAGTTTGTGCCACTGCTGCTGTTCATTCACCTGTTCTTTCGTGGCTGGGGATGATGCCAACGGAACCAGCATGTTCATGCGGCGCCCGGGGCGCCCGCCAAACCCCGTAGACTCTCGTTCTTCCATGGTGCAGATGGAGAAATCGGCTGTGGAACTCTGCTGCTGGAGTGCTGCGCGTGCGGCGGCCTCATTGGCTGCCTCAATCTGCGACTGCGTCTGCGCTGGTGTGAAGGTGCGGCTCTCATAGTACGGGTCGTGTATGCGTATATAATAAGGTGAACCATCGGTCTTGTTGCGGAAAGCGAAGCGGATGTCCATCAGTCCGCCGCTCCATGCACGCCGTGCCAACTTGTAAGAACGCCAGTTGACTTCCATGGTCAGGTCGAAGTCACAGGTCTCCATGCTGTCAATCCTAAGTGGCTGTTCGTAACGGGTAGGTGAGTGCAGCACCATGTCGTCGTCCATGAACCAACCATCGAAGTAACCGTCGCGTGGATGGATACCAGGAAACTGCTCTGGCTCGAATGAGCGTTCCTGAATGAGTTCCTGCCAGACACCATTGTTGGCACTGAAATAGATATGCTCGAAAAGTTGGCCGTAGAGCATCTCGTCGATTATCCCTGACGGCTTTTGGCTTTCAACCGTGATTTCATACTCGTTCTGGGCACTGACAATTGTTCCAATCACCAGAAATGCCAACACAAGAAGTCTCTTCATATTTTTCAGTTTTTTTGTATCACTCCTCGCTCACCACCCTGAACCATCAGGGCCTCTTGGTCAATCAACTCTTTTGTCAATGACATGGGTAAGATAGTTTAGCATCTTTTGTCACCCTTTTATGCTCAAGGGCTGCAGTGGGGCTGAATGCAGGCCTTGGGAGGCCTGCGCCCTACCGCCTGCCCTCGTGCATAAAAGGGTTTGGGTTGCGTCTTCCACATTGGGAAAGGAAGCATTAATTTCTGACCACCGGGCGCACACTTTGACCGTTGCTGCGGTTGTCGTTGTTCGTGCTGACGTAGCCCGAATGGAAGTACAGGTAGTAGGCGTTGAACGCGCCCGAGGGGTACTGCGCTGACGACCAGTAGTCGCCGTCCGAGCCGACACTACCGAGGTCGGAGACGCTGCGGTAGCCCGCTGCTGGCAAGAAGATGCCACAGCCGGTGTTCTTGTTGGTAAATTTTCCACCATTCACACCGTTCACAGTCATCCATTCGTAGGTGCAGTTGTTACGCAACTCATCCTGCAGCTCTTCCGTAGGCATCACCCAGGAGCCACCCCACTTCACATGGGCAACGTCGTACTCCGTGTCGACAATGTCGCTGCCGAGATCATGACAAGTATCTCCTGCCCCATCACAGTGGGTAAATGATCCTATTTCAATTTTTATGCAAAAATAGGCTTTTTCTTTGAAATTGTCAAAAAAAAAAGGCTATTTTGCAATTTGGTAGGAAAATGGCGGAACAGCAGGGAAAGAGAAAAGGTGGATGCCCTGAATTTATCGTTAATGCTCAAAGGTACGTATTTCTTGTTAAAGCCAAGAAAAAGTGTTATAAAAATCTAATATATAGCGACTTAGGATTAAATTAGTGAATTCAGACATTCCTTCGCAACACATAGATTAGATGATGGGATGAACATCAT
>CAMHEL010000001.1 GCA_946184125.1 uncultured Prevotellaceae bacterium | reverse complement strand
GTGCTTTCGAAAAGATTATTTTCGAAATGGATTGTAATCCATACTTTTTATAGGGGCTTTCGGCATTTAACAAGCAAAATGCCTCCTGACTTCGTCAATGCGCCACCCAATGGTTTCTACATCTGTAACTTACTGAAATTCAATATGTATATAGAGGAGATTATCCTTTTGCGAGTCATCTGGCTTCCCCAAACCACCTTATCTGCGGTATAAGCTTGTTCTCGATGCTCTGAAAATCCAATATTTGGCTCTCAAACTGAGATTAACTGCATATACGCAAATCTCAGAGCAGAGAAAAGCCCTGCAAAAGGTGACTAAATTTGTTTGCGCCACCCTGCGCCACCCATCTCTTTTTGTAACTGCTTGATTTTCAATAGTCACTATTTGATGGCGCTCATAGTGATGAAGTCAGGAGAAAGGGCATAAGCATTTGGTTATAAGGCTTTTGCCCCGTCGGGGCGGAATAATGAGACCCGACTTGGAAACCCAGGGCGTTGCCCTGGGCTGAGAGCGTGTTGGCCTTTCAGGCCGCCAGTGCTTTCGAAAAGATTATTTTCGAAATGGATTGTAATCCATACTTTTTATAGGGGCTTTCGGCATTTAACAAGCAAAATGCCTTATGAATGGTGCGGAGGTTGGCTTTCGTCTTCGGCATTTAACAAGCAAAATGCCATACGAATAAGTTCGAAAGGACAGAAACACCAAAAAACCGCCAAAACGTATGGACATTCATGAATTATGAACTATGAATTATAAATTGTTCTAACCGATTAACAGAGAGAGGATAAAAAAACGCTACGCTTAATAAAAAGATAGAAAAAAATGATTGTTCATAGGGAAAACGCTCATGCTTATGAAAAAACACCTTACGGTGTCCTCAAAAAGGAAGAAAAAGAAGTTAGCATTGCTAATTTAGTATCCAAAGCCAGCGAACAAACTAAGGAGTGCGTGATTGGTAGGGTCTTAGCTCGTCTAAGACCGCTACATCTTCGTGTGCTATTATCTCTCGTTTTTTCCGCAATTGACAAGCAAGATTCCTTTTGATGCAAGGGGATGGTTTTCGTTTTTTCCTACATTCACCTCTGGGTTTGGAACTCTCTATCTCTATTCCCCACAAGAATATTTGTTCTCTTTCCCCTTCTCTCCCTCTCCAAGAAATAAAAACTCTGTGTTTCTCTGTGTCTTTGTGCCTCTGTGTTTTAAATCTCTCCATCTCTGTCCCCTCTGTGCCTTGGATTTCGCGATTCTCTTTCGCAGATGATATCTCAACGGCATTTGACAAGCAAGATGACATACAAATGAGTTCGGAAGGATAATCTTTGTCGGGTTCGGAGACCCGACCTCCTATCAATACATGCAAAAAACAAGAAGAAAAGCAAGAAAAAACAAGAAAACAACATCCTGCCTTCTATAGAAAAAGACAGGATGTTTTCTTGCGTGGGCTAAGATTGTTCCTGATCAAGGCAATGCGAGAGCCAATTTTCATTTATTTCCTAATTAAAGGAAACAAGAACTTTCTGTCAGCCATTCATTAATACCCTTTTCCGGGAAAAAGTAAACGATCTTTAGGATTGAGGATTGAGATTTGAGATTTGAGGTTTGAGGTTACCTCAAGAATCGGGAAAGTCAAATCCGTGGTACACCCAAAACAAATACAAAAAAATCCATATACTGGAAATCAAGGAGATACATAGGGAGTATCAGCAATGTGGGTTAGGGACCATAGCCATCATCATTCAGTAAAGGAATAAATAGGTGAGTCCACTTTAAAAAGTGGACAAAGAGCGACAGGCGAAGCTCACGCACCTATACCATTTAATGAGAGATAATGATAGATGGATTAAAATGGCACTAAAAATCAATAAGTTACAGACCCCACCCCAACCCCTCCCCTTGATGGGAGGGGAGTACCTAACGGCTCTCGGCAAAGAATTCGAACTTTTTAAAGTGGACTCAATAGGTAATTAAAAACATCTGCAACTATCATCAAATATTGATTACCTACTTAAGTTTTTGCATACAACAGCAGAAATGTTAAAGCAAACCCAACTATGATTTTTGAGCCACGAACTATGAATTATGAAATTTTGAAGCGAAAAAGACGTGATGCGACAGAAAAAGAGGGTGTCAATACAATTTGTCACAAAATGGGGCATGTGTCGCAACGTGATAAAAGGGAAATGATGAAAAAAGTTGGAGGGAGGGTGATCCAGTGACTATATTTGCAACGTCAAAACAAAAGTAACGACACCAAAAGTAAATAAAAGTAATAACAATAAAAAAAGAAGAATTATGGAAACTAAGAAATTTTATCAGTACTGCACGAATGCAGTTGCAACCTTCCTTTTGGCAGGATTATCAGTAATGTCTATCTGGTGCGGACTAAACTACAGCATGCAAAAAATGCTGGAAGCAGACAACGACATCGAGCAATACTGTGCATCAAACACCACTGTCGACAACTCAGACATGAAACAGGTGAAGGAAATCAACATGGATATTTCCAAACTTGAGAAGAAGAGGACGAACATGATGATTGCTCTCGAGAAGGCCAAGGCCGACCGCGAAGAGGGTTGCGGAATGGTGGCTGGCATCTACTACCACCCAGCTCAGGACATGACCGAGATTGTCAACCTCGAGAAGAAAATCAAGAAACTCGACAGCAAAATCGCTGCCCTGCAGAAAGAAGGGAAAATGATTGCCGACAATAGCAACAGCGAGCCCCTGCAGTTGGTTTTTAAGTAAAAGCAACGCTTTCGACGCAGACTTTATGCCTCTCTCCAGCAGGAGAGGGGCATTTTGTTTGTTTTGGGGGCACGGGATTTTTCTTTCGACAAGGTTTTTTGAGATGACAGGCCCTATATTGACACCCCACCCCCAGCCTATATTGGCATTCCATCCTATATTGACACCCCACCAGCCTATATTGACACCCCACACTATATTGACACCCCACCCCCAGCCCCTCCCCGCAAGCGGCGGAGGGGAGATGAGGCGCACGGGATTATTAAATTCGACAGATAAAGGGGATAATAATTTCGACAGATAAAGGGGCCAATCAAAGACCTGGCCCCTTGATTGGCTGGCCCCTTGATTGGCTGTCCCCTTGATTGGCAAATGAGTTCGAAAGGAAAATCTTTGTCGGGCTCGGAGACACCGACCTACGGATTTAGAGTTGAGGGTTGAGAGTTGTGATTAGTTTTGAGTCGTAAGGATTCTTTTTGCTTCGTTTTTCTGGCCATCCATTTTTGGCACGATAATCTTTGTCGGGCTCGGAGACACCGACCTCCTTCAGTTACTTCAAACCTCAAATCTCAAACATCAAAGCCCAAAACTCTAATCCCAAACCTCAAACATCAAATCTCAAACCTCAAATCTACTTCGGCATTCCGATGTTTTTCACGTGGTTTTCGAAATTTTCGCGGTCTTGGGCGGCGTTGTTTTTGAGGCGAGCTCTGTAATTGTAGATGGTGTTGACGCTGTAGTTGAGGAATTCTGCTATTTTGGAACTGTCGTTGATGCCGAGCCTAATGAGAGCGAGGATTCTGAGGCCGGTGTTCATGCGGTTGTTTTTTTCGAGTTCCATTTGCTTGTCGGGTTTCAGCAGTGCGTTGACCTCTTCGATGAAATTCGGGAAGAGATGGAGGAACGCCGCATCGAAACTCTCGTAGAGTTCCTCGAGTTGTTGGTTTTTAGAGTCCTGCCCCCTTGTTGCAGCATAGAGTTCGTCGTACTCCCTGTTTTTTATCATCTTGTTGACCCTGTTCCGGAATTTGTCCATTTTATCGATGTAAATGGAGCAGAGCCTCATGAATCGCCCGACATACTCCTCTTTCACCTTATTAGATTCGGCGAGCAGGTCGTTGAGCGCATGCAGCTGTCCGTTGACATCCGACAGGGCATGGTTTTTCTCCGACAGTTGTTCGTTAGCAGCTGCGAGCATTTCGTTCGTCAGTTTCTGTTTGAGCTGAGCTGAAGCGAGTCGTTTTCTCTGTCGGTTGACATAGAGCAGTGACACCATGAGCAGCAGTGCGAGGACGCTGATGCCAGCAAGCGTCATCATGAGGCGTTTATGGTTTCGGTCGCTACGAGCCTTATACCTGTTGGCGATGTCGGAAAGCAAAGGTGATATTTGCCAGTTTCGCTGCCGCGAGCCATATCTGTTGGTGCATGTGCTGGTGAAGTTGATGTATTTGTGTGCCCGGTCGACATCTCCCTGCAGCATGAGTTGGTTGGCCATTTCCCACAGCGAGCCTTGGTCCATGACAGCGTTGCGCACATCGGAAAGCGCCGACTCCACGAGCCAGTACATCATGTTGTCGGTATCGTTTATTGCATTGAACTCCAAGTATCTATAGAGTGCGACGAGCGCATATCGGTGGCTTCCCTTCTCCACCGTTGCGAGCCACTGCGTATTGGTCTCCATCGACTTGTCGAGAACTCCAGAAGTGAGGTCTCTCATTTCCCTTCTGAGGAAAGCGGCGTCGGACTGCTGCGGCACTGTGGCGAGGAGCAGTTCCTCATAGGTTCTTGCCTTTGCGGCATATTCCTCCCTCATGTCATCGAGATGAGTATAGTAAGCCAATTCGTTGTAGACATGGTTGCACGCCTCGTAGTATACCCCGAGTCCATGTTCGTCGAGCTGCGCCGTATTGACGTGCCTTAGCATTTCGAGCGCCTCGTCGTACATGCCAGTATTCGAGCATCTCAGTGCCAGGAGTGCCCAGCACTCCCCCACCCTTTCCCTTTGGTTCTCTTTCTCAGCCAGATTGATGCAGACCCGAAGGTAATGTATGGCGGAGTCGTTGACGAAAGCCCTGTAACGGTCGTACAGCGCCATGGCCAGTTCATAACTCTTGTTGTTGTCATCCGAGTTGACGAGTTGCTGCCGCAGTGTCTCGACCTCGGCTTCGTGCTTCGCCACATACTCAGGGAAACGGTCGATTTCCATGTCGAGGCAGTGGTAGAGGGAGTCGAGATTGACCTTAGCATTCAGGCCGATGGCCAATAATGAAAGGTACAAAAACAGTAGGATACGCTTCATCGTGCCAAAAATACACAAAAAAAATGAAACGGCACATAATTGTGAAGAAAAATGTGTTTTTGGGGCATGGCTGATGCGGAATGAGCCATGGTATCGATGACATCGCAACAGGCGGAACGAGGGAGGTATTTCACTTTTTTCTTCTAAAAATTGGAAGATATAGTAAAAACTATTATCTTTGTGGCAAGATTAACTGAAACTATTCACAAATACTCCAAGATATGAAAAAGACAAGTTTCCTGCTCCTCATGCTCATGTTGGTATTTGGAGCTGTCAGTATGAAAGCCGAAACTGCGTATGCCTTTTTTTCTTCGGACTTTTCAAGACTGACCTTTTACTATGACAACAACTACGACATCCGTGCAGAAGGTCGTAAATACGAGCTCCCCACGGGCTACACAGATCCTGGATGGCTGGAGCATTCTTCGACGGTGAAAACCGTCTACTTTGATTCCAGTTTTGCCAATGCCAGCCCCACCATGTGCTACAAGTGGTTCAAGGGGATGAAGCAATTGACAGCTATCTACAACATCTACAACCTCAACACCCGTAATGTCGGCTCCTTCGGCTGGATGTTCTATCAGTGTGAGAGTCTGAAAGACCTTGACTTAAGCCGTTTCGTCTTCAAGGATAACACGGTTCTCACGACCAACATGCTGAGTTTCATGAATAGTCTGGAGGTTTTGTATCTTCCTGCCACAGCTCATTTCATGAGGGCTGGTTCTTGTGAGGGAACCGGTACGATAGACAATCCTTGTATAATGGTTTATCCCATCACTTTCAGGCCCCAGCCCACCGAGGTTTATGACGGCAAAGGGTGCTGGAAGTGGAAGGATGGCATTTTCAAGGACAGTCAGAAGCCCTATGCCTTGCTTTCCACCGACAGGAAGACCCTCTCGTTCCATGACGACGACAGTCTCGCCGTGCGCACCAGTATTCCCTTCGACATCTATCTGAACAATGATGTAGACAAGATCTCCACGGCTCCCGGCTGGTCCAGCTACGGTGCCAACACCACAGTGACCACTGTGACCTTCCATCCATCCTTCAGCCGCTGCCGTCCCATCACCTGCTACAAGTGGTTTGACTCGTTCAGCAAGTTGAAGACGATCACCGGTTTTTCCAACCTTCGAACCAGTGGAGTGAAGAACATGAACTATATGTTCCACGGCTGCGTTCAGCTGACCGACCTGGACCTGACCACCTTCAAGACAGAGAATGTGGACAGCATGACCGAGATGTTCAGCGATTGCTACAGGCTGAGGAATCTGAACCTGAGCAGTTTCTATTTCTACCCAAACGGTCATGACTACACCAAGATACTGAGCAACCTGTATAGTTTGAAGACGTTTTCCGCCCCACCGACCTACAACAACATCGGCCGTAGCGACAACCAGGCCTTAAAAGGTCTTGCCGGTTTTCACAAGACCTACAATCCCCAAAGCGACCGTTGCCTGTTCGTCAAGCCAAGTCCTGATTTCACACCCACGATGCAGCAAGCGACGAACATAGGCGGTGAGATAGCAGCATTCACCTCCTATGGCGGGTTGTTCAAATATCCTCCCACCCCTTACGCCCAATTGTCGGCAGACAAGACGACCCTGACCTTCTTCTGCGACATGGAAAGAGGCAACCGTGAGGGCACGACATACGACCTCCCGACGAACAGCAGTGTTGGTTGGTCTTCCTCGCGCTCCACAGTGACCAAAGTGGTGTTCGACGAGTCGTTTGCGGCAGCCAGGCCCACCATATGCTCGAACTGGTTCAGTTACATGAGCAATCTGGTTGAGATAGAGGGCATCCAGTACCTCAACACCTCAGAGGTGACCGCCGCCTCGGGCATGTTTTTCATGTGCAGCAAGCTTGAGACGCTCGACGTGAGTCATTTCGACACGTCGAAGATGCAATCGATGGCCCAGATGTTCTACGGTTGCGGCAAAGTGACCACGCTCGATGTGAGCCAATTCGACACCAACTCTGTGACCGCGCTCTTCAGCATGTTCGGTGGTTGCCGTTCTGTGACCTCTCTCGATGTGAGCAATTTCAACACCTCTAAAGCCAGCGACCTTTCCAGCATGTTTGAGGATTGCAGCAAGGTCACGACGCTCGACGTGAGCAAATTCAACACCGCCAAAGTGGAGAGGATGAGTGATATGTTCGGTGGTTGCTCAGCCCTCACCTCGATTGACGTGAGCAAGTTCGACACCTCCAAGGTGACCGACTACACGAGTATGTTCGAAGGCTGCAGTTCCCTCACCACCCTTGACTTGAACAATTTCAAATTCGATGCCTCCGATGCCACCAACCGTATCATCAGAGGGTGCAGTCAGCTGTCCACCCTTATTGTTCCTTTGGGTGCTTCCAACTGGAACAAAGGTGTTGACGCTGATGGCGTTGCCGACCATAACGAGGCCGCCTGCGAATACGTCGGCACCCAGGAAGCCCCCTGCTTCCTGGACTATCCTTCCGGCTTTGTCCTTGACAAGCAAGAATCCGGGACAAGCTGGTTCAAGTGGAAGTGGGGCTACTTCACCGATGCCCAGACTCCCCAACCCTATGCCGTGCTCAGCGACGGTGTTCTGACCTTCTATTACGATGACCAGAAGGACAGCCGTGCGGGCAAGGTGTACAATCTGAACGAGGGCGAGAACAAGCCGGAATGGTTTGAAGACAGGGCCAGCGTGACGCAAGTGGTTTTCAATCCCTCTTTCAGAAGCGCCCGTCCCACATCGTGCTATTACTGGTTTGCCAACATGGAGAATCTTGAAAGCATCACCATGCACAATCCATCCATCAGCGAGCCTGACAACCTCTTGTATTTCTGCTTCAACACCTCGGAAGTGACCAACATGAGGTTTATGTTCGCCGGATGCACCAAACTGACAACCCTTCCCAACGTTTTCCGCATGAACACGAGCAAGGTGACCGACATGGTCGGTATGTTCCAAAATTGCAGTGGATTGACAACGCTCAACTTAGGCGACCATTCGTATATGTCGGAGAGCGGTAGGATAAGGGTCCGTACAAATTTCAAGACTACGAATGTGACCACGATGCAACAGATGTTCTACGGTTGCACCAATCTTAAAACTCTCACCCTCACCCCTGTCACGACGCCGAATGTAACCAGCATGAGGGCGATGTTTGCTGGCTGCGAAAGTCTGACGACCCTCAATATAAGCAGTTTCAACACTTCGAAAGTGGCCTATATGGAATGGATGTTCGCTGAATGCAGAAGTCTGACATCTCTTGACCTAAGCAAGTTCGACACATCCAGTGTCATCTATCTGAACGGCATGTTTGAGTATTGCGACCATCTCCAATCCGTCAATTTGAGCAGTTTCAACACATCAGCAGTCAGAGATTTCACGATGATGTTTGAAGAATGCATCAGTCTTACTTCACTCGACCTCAGCAACTTCACCTTTAATGTGGATAATGTGCAGTATCTCCTTTGTGGTTGCACTTCCCTAAAGGGTCTTTCCCTCCCGATGACCGCCGATGCATTCTACACAGATTGCTGTGGCGGTGTTGGCAAGCCCGAATCTCCCTGCCGTCTCTATTACCCCGAAGGTTTCAACCTGGTGAGCGAAGCAGAGGGTGAAGGCTGGGTACAGTGGAAGAATGGCTACTTTATACTTCCCGAGGTGATGCCCTACGCTGCTCTTCAAAACAACAACCTTATTTTCTATTATGACAGGGAGATGAACAACCTTGCCTCCAGCGGTGTGAAAGTCTATCGTCTGAACGAAGGCACCACTGTCCCAGAATGGCTAGAAGAGAGAGCCTCCATCACCAAGGTGATATTCACGCCATCCTTTAGTCAGGCTCGCCCCACCTCTTGCTTCAAGTGGTTCTACAACATGGGACAAGCCACATCCATCGAGGGAATAGAGAATCTCAACACCTCTGAGGTGACCCACTTCGAATTGATGTTCAGCCTATCTGGCTTCACGAGTCTCGACCTGAGTCATTTCGACACCTCAAAGGCGACCTCCATGCTGGCCATGTTCCAGAAATGCACCCAACTGGTAGAAGTCAATCTCACTGGCTTCGACACCTCAAATGTGACTACTTTCGAGAACTTCTTCAGTCAATGCACCAACCTTGAGACGATAACAGGCCATGAAGGCTTGAACACGTCGAAAGCACAAAGCATGAAACAGATGTTCGCCCTATGCGAAAATCTCAAGCAGATAGACGTGAGCCATTACGACACTTCCAGTCTGGAAATCACATCATTCATGTTCTATAATTGCTCCAGCCTGACTTCACTCGACCTGAGCCACTTCAATCTCAACCTTCCCGAAGAAGGCTATTCCACCTGTATGCTTCAAGGATGTACATCGCTTCAGGAATTGGCCATTCCGGCATCGTCCGCCGGCATTCAAGCACAAGCCTGTGGAGGTATAGGCACCGTGGAATCTCCCTGCCAGCTGATTTGCCCCGCCGGCTTCACTCCCACGCCCGATGCACCCACCACCGATGAGCCAGTCACCTCAGGAGACAACTGGCTTAAGTGGAAAGGCGGCTACTTCACAGTTATCTCGAGCATTCTGAAGGGTGATGTCAACTTAGACGGCGCTGTTTCGATTGCCGACGTGATGATGACCATCAGCTATATCACATCGGGCAATAATCAGGGCTTCCACTCAGAGAACGCCGACATGAACAACGACAGAAGCATCGACATCTCAGATGTGATGATGATAGTCTCCATCCTCATAGGCAATTAAGACACGACTCGACTCGACTCGCCCGTCCGTGACACGGACGGGCGAGAGGTTTTTCATATCGGAAGACTAGGATACCGGCGGGGATATCGGAAGACTGGGATACTGGCGGGGGAATATCGGAAGACCGAGATCGGTCTTCCGGTTGTACATGGCTCCGAGGATAATAATAAAAACAAAACAAGCCCAACAAGAACCGAACAAGCCCCAATATAAACCAGACAAAACCCAACAAGAACCAGACAAGCCCCAAACAAGAAACAAATATACGCTTAACAAACTCCTAAATAACTACAAAAACAAATGAAAAAAACACTACTGATGGCGCTTTTCGCCATCTACACAGGGAGCATTTCTGCACAAACGACACTGGCCTCCTCATGGAGCGCTGACAATGGCAACGGGACATTCACCAATCCGCTGTTCTACGATGAGTTCAGCGATCCCGACATCCTCCGTGTAGGCGATGACTACTATCTCGCAGGCACAACGATGCACAGCGTGCCCGGCCTGGTGATACTTCACTCGAAAGACCTGGTGAACTGGGAAAACATCTCGTATTGTTTCGACCGTTTCGACTTCACGGAAGACCGTTTCTCGCTGAAGAACCATGAGGAGATTTATGGTCAAGGGGTGTGGGCCCCTTGCATCCGCCACGCCAACGGCCAGTTTTATGTCTACACCAATGTCAACGGCAAAGGTTTGCAATGCTACACCTCGAAGGACATCCGCGGTCCGTGGGAGCACCACAATATGAAAGGCAACATCTACGACCTCAGCGTCTTGTTCGACGATGACGGGAAGATATATGCCATCCACGGCTACGGTGAAGTGAAATGCACCGAACTAGAGCCCGACATGAGCGGTCCGAAGGAAGGCACCACCCGCACCATCATCGCCGAAGGCAATGGTGTGGGGGAAGGTCACCACATGTATAAGATTGACGGTATGTACTACCTCATCTCCACCGACTACCGCCCCAACGGCCGCACGCTTTGCTCCCGTTCGAAATCGATATGGGGTCCCTACGAGACACGTGTCATCACCGCCGACGAGACCTACGGCTACCACGCCGCTTCGCTGACCCAAGTACCCCGTGGCGAGAAATACCGCATCGGCCACGACGGCACGCAGTTCGGTCTCGGCGCATTGGACAAGGATGCCACGGCATGCACCAACGCCCACCAAGGCGGCATTGTGCAAGGTCCCGACGGCAGTTGGTGGGCCCTCCTGATGCAGGACTTCCACTCCATCGGTCGCACGGTATGCCTGATGCCCATGACCTGGGTCGACGGTTGGCCCATGGTGGGCTTGAAAGGCAACCTCGGTCGTGCCCCCCGCACCTGGTTCAAGCCCGACACGAAACAGGGTTGCTACGGCATTGGCGAGGAGGCCCAGCCCCTTCGCGCCCCCTACAACCGCAGCGAGAATTTTGACGGGAAGTCGCTCGGCCGTGTATGGCAGTGGAACCACAACCCCGACGAGAAACAGTGGAGCCTGAAAGGCGGCAAGCTGCGCATCAACGCCATGCCCGCCGAGCAACTGATGTGGGCCCGCAACACGCTGACCCAGCGTGTCATCGGCCCCAAGTCTGTCGCCACCGTGGAACTTTATGTGAAAGGCATGAAGGACGGCGACGTCTGCGGCTTAGGCAACATCAACGTGCCCTGCTCATGGCTTGGCATCGTCAAGGCAGGCAAAGGTCTGACCCTCCGCTGCTTCGAGCAACTCACCAACGACACCGTGGATGTGCCAGTAACGCTGCCCCAAGGCAAGGTTTGGCTTCGCTGCATCGGCGAGTATGACAACGACCAGGCCCAGTATGCCTACTCCACCGACGGCAAGACCTTCCAGACCATCGGTCGCATGATGCCCTTGAGTTACCAGCTCATCACCTTCCAAGGCTCGCGGCACGCCCTCTTCGCCTTCAACAAAAACGGCAAGCAAGGCGGATATGCCGAGTTCGACAACTTCACGGTAGAAGAGCCTTGTGCCGACCGCAGCGGCAACATCCCTTACGGCAAGACGTTCCGCATCATCAACAAGGCCACCGGTCTTCCCGCCATCGCCCTCCAGCACGGTCTGCTGCACGACAGCCATGTCGGCGACAAGAGCAAGCTGACGAGGTTCACCGTCCTCGACCGCGGTCAAGGCAAAGTGATTTTAAAATGTGCCGACGGCCGCTACATCAAGGTGTATGGGGAAGGCCTCGCCGGCGATGTGCGTTTCACCTCAGACAGCAATGAAGCCGAGCTGTTCCTCTGGCAGGATTATCTCAACCATGAGTTCATGCTCTTCTCGCTTCGCACCCACCGCTACATCGGCAAGAGCCCCACAACCGGCAGTCCCTACTCGATGGACTACACTGGTCCCGACCCCGCCCGGCACAACGGCTCCGTCCTCGTGTGGGAAGAAGTGGGCGAATGAGTCCTGAAAATGCAGACGTTTTGAGAGCCAAAGCCATCGCCTGACGGATTAAAAGGAGGTTTTGCTGCAATTCGTACAGCAAAAGGGGGGTATTCGTACAGCGCGGCCAAAAATATTTGGAACATGTGAAAAGACATCATATCTTTGCATCGTCTTCAACAAAGACATGAGAAATTTTGTTTTACTAATTACTAACTAAAAAAGAGAAAAGTTATGAAAAAGATGATGATGTTATTGGCAGTAGTAGCTGCCATCAGTTTCACCTCCTGCAAGACCGACAACAGCAACAACACCGATGAGCAGACCAACAAGACAGAGCAGACCGACAGCACCACAGCTCAAGAAGGAGAAAATGTAGAGGCTGGCGCTCAGGACGGCGAGAATGTAGATGCGACTGCTCAAGAAGGCGAAAAAGCAGATGCTGCTCAGGACGGCGAGGACGTCGATGCAACCGCCGCCGACACCGAGGAAAAGGCAGAAGAGAGCAAAGGCGAATAACACTGGTAAAAAGTATTATGTCAGGGTGGGTTCTATCAATTCCGACAAGGCGGTTTTAGCCTATAGCTATTCATAGAACCCACTTTTTAAAAATCCTTTGAAATCTCAAAGCTCAAATTACAAATCTCAAAGCTCAAAAAAGATGAAGAACATGAAAATATCAAAATGGTTGCCAATAGCATTGGCAGGCATCCTCGTAGGATGTGCATATTCGCCAAAGAATGGAGTTACTTATACGGAAGCAGCCGTAGAGGAAGAATATGAAATGACCACCCCAATACCTGATGGGCCAGAAGAACCAGAAGGAATAGAAGAAGATGAAAACAAATTTGAAGAGTCCGAAGAGAATCCATTTGTCAATGTGAAGGACCAGCCAGTATCCACTTTCTCGATAGATGCCGATGGAGCCTCGTATGCCATCATGCGCAGATATGCGAATAATGGCTACGACATACCCTCTTCGAGTGTGCGCATAGAGGAATACCTCAATTATTTCACCTTCGACTATGCCTCGCCTACCGGCGACAACACCGTAGCCATCAACGCAGAGGTGGGCGACTGTCCATGGAATACCGAGCACAAACTCCTCAGATTAGGCGTCAAGGGCAAGGATTTGAAGGAAGGAGAAGTGCCTCGTGCCAACTTTGTCTTCCTGGTAGACGTATCGGGTTCGATGGATGAGAGCGACAAACTCGAATTACTGAAGGACGGTCTGCTGCGCCTTGTCGACAACATGAACCCCGATGACCGCATCTCACTCATCACCTATTCAGGAGATGTGAAGAAACTGCTGGAATCGACCCCTGTGAGCAAGAGCGACAAAATAAAGAAAGCCATCAAAAGACTGAGTGCTGAAGGTGTCACCGATGGTGGTAAAGCCTTGGAAATGGCCTACAAAGAAGCCTTGACCAACTTCAACCCCAAATACAACAACCGTATCATCATGGGCACCGACGGCGACTTCAACGTGGGAGTCACCAGTGATGAGGAGCTTGTTGAAATGGTGGAGCAATATGCCGCACAGGGCATTTATATGACATGCCTCGGATTTGGAACCGGCAATCTGAACGACAGCATGATGGAGAAGGTATCCAATGCAGGCAACGGCACGTATTACTACATCGACAGCGAGAAAGAGATGCTCAAGGTCTTGGTGGATGAGCGCGAACGATTTGTCAGCGTGGCAAGCGATGCCAAATGCCAGGTCTCGTTTGATAAGACCATGGTAAGCCAATATCGCCTCATCGGTTACGAGAACCGGATGCTCAACAACGAGGACTTCGAGGATGACAAGAAAGACGCCGGGGAAATCGGCGCAGGGCAGACCATCACCGCTCTTTATGAAATCGTTCCCACCGAGAAGTTCAAAAACAGCCTTAAAGGCACCTCTAGTTCGAAGGACGTCATCGCGACATTCGATTTCCGCTATAAGAAATCGCTCAACACTCCCAGCATACCACTAAAGGTGGACGTTGCCGTGAAGGACATGTTCAAAGACGGGAAGCTGATGCCACTGTCAGAAAACCTGAGCTTCGCCGCCGGTGTCGCAGCCTATGGCATGATACTGAGGTCGTCGGAGTACAGGGGAGAAGCCACACTTGAAATGGCATCCGAACTGGTGCAAAACAGCCTCGGCTACGACCCGCATCACTATCGTGCAGACTTGCTCGAAATCATCAAGAACGTGTCGAGAAAAGGGCTGATATCAAATCAGGAGGATGAGGCATATAATGAGGCATATGAATGACATTTTTTATAAGGCCATTAAAAAGAGTTCCCCTCCCGTAATATTTTGGGAGGGGAACTCTTTTTGTTTGAAGGCAATTGTGTTTGAAAGCAATTCGCTTGAGATTGTTCAAACGAGAGATGGGGTGAAAGACTACTGCAGTTTGAACTTCACTTTTGAAGAGATGTTGTCTGAAGCGTTGCCAATGAGCGCCTCGAAATCACCTGGCTCAGCCGTCCACTGCTGTCGGCTGTCATCGTAGAAGCTGAGCGCCTCTTTTCCGATGGTGATGGTGACGTCGCGGCTCTCGCCAGCCTTGAGCCACACCTTCTGGAAACCTTTCAGTTCCTTGTCGGGCCTTGGCAGCGATGACTTGACGTCGTGGATGTAAAGTTGCACCACCTCGGCGCCATCACATGTACCAGTATTGGTCACTTTGACGGTGAAAGAGATGCTGTCGCCAGACGCCATCGTCTTTCTGTCGGCGGTCGCCTTCCCCATTTCGAAAGAGGTATAGCTGAGTCCATGTCCGAAGGCGAAGAGCGGTTTCGTCTTGTATTTGCCGACACCTCTGTATCCCACGAAGATGCCCTCCTTGTACTCCTCGTCGATGATTTGATGGTCGGTTCTCCACACTCCCGGGTATGCCCCGAGCCGGTGTGCCGGCACGTCGTTGAGGTTCTTTGCCCATGTGAAGGGCAGTTTTCCCGACGGGTTGGCCTCTCCGGTAAGCACTTTCGCCAGCGCCTCTCCTGCCTGCGAACCGATGAACCATCCCTGGACGATGGCGTTCACCTTGTCAATCCATGGCATGGCGACAGCATTTCCCGAGATATTGACGAAGATGACATTGTTGTTGACAGCCGCGAGCCTCTCGACGAGCTGGTCCTGTCCGTAAGGCAGTCCATACTCTTTTCGGTCATGCCCCTCGCAGTCCTGGAAGTCGCTTTTGTTGAGTCCTCCGAAGACCACCACGTAGTCGGCCTCCTTGGCTTTCTCCACGGCCTCCGCCATCAACTGCTCCGGTGTACGGTTCTCGGCGATGCTTCTACCCACGGTGACCCCGTTGTAGCTCTGCACCGTATCGCCCACATATCCACGCGCATAGTCGCATTCCACGCCCCATTTCCGGCAGGTTTTCTGCAGTTCATCGAGCGGGAGCAGTTCGCGCTGAGCCTTGAGCGACGAGCTACCGCCCCCCACAGTCATCATCTTGACCGCGTTCTCTCCCACCACGAGGATGCGTTTTTTGCCTTCAAGCCTCATGGGCAGCACATTTCCGCGGTTTTTCAGCAGGACGATACCCTCCTCAGCGATGCGCTCCGCAGTGTCATAGTGACCTTCTGAGCAAAGGAATCCATATCCCCTGTTACGGTTCATGGTGGTTCGGAAGAATAGTCTTAGCACACGTCGCACCTTGTCGTCGAGTTCGCGCTGAGTGTATTTTCCCTGTTTGATGGCCTTTTTATACGCCTGAGCGAGGTGGTACATGTCGTAGGCGTTGGTCTGCCCCATGACGAGTCCGTCGGTCCATGTCCCGAACTCCATGTCGAGCCCATAGCGCACCGCCTCGTCGGTATCGTGCGCCCCGCCCCAGTCGGAGACCACCACTCCATCGTAGTTCCAATCCTTTTTCAGGATTTGATTGAGCAGGATGTCGTTATGGCAGTTGTGCTGTCCCTTGTAGAGGTTATAAGCGCCCATGATGCCCCATGTGCCCGCCTCGGTGACCGCCGCCTTGAACGCAGGCAGGTAAATCTCGTGGAGAGCACGGTCGTCGACGACCACGTTGACCTGGTGGCGGTAGTTCTCATCGTTGTTCAGGGCATAGTGCTTGACGCACGCCGCCACGCCTTTCGACTGCAGTCCGGCGATGTAGGGCACCACCATCCTGCTTGCGAGGAAGGGGTCCTCGCCCATGTACTCGAAGTTCCGCCCGTTGAGAGGCGTGCGGTAGATATTGACACCCGGCCCGAGTATCATGTCCTTTCCCCTGTAGAGCGCTTCCTCGCCGAGCGCCTCTCCATAACCCCTTGCCATAAGCGGGTTGAACGTAGCCGCGAGACATGTCAGCGCCGGGAAGGCGACACACGAGTCATTGCTTTGTCCGGCCTGTTCCCACTGGTCCCAGAGCACGTCGGGCCGCACACCGTGTGGTCCGTCGTCGGTCCAGAAGTCGGGGAAGCCGAGCCGTTTGATGCCGGGCGACGAGAATTTGCTCTGAGCATGAATGACGGCGATTTTCTCGTCGAGCGTCATTCTCCTGAGCGCATCCTCCACCCTCTGCTCGACAGGTTTGCTGCTGTCGAGGTAGATGGGCTGCTGTGCACTGGCGGCGATAGCCACCAGTGCACATACAGCGGTAATGATACGTTTTCGCATACTTGCATGTTTTGGGTAAGCCTTTTACTTTTGGAACACCCTCACGTAGTCGACCTCCATGGTGACGGGCAGTGCTGCTTCATCGACGCCCTGTGCTCCACCCCATGAGCCACCCCATGCGAGGTTGAAGATGATGTAGAAGGGGTCGTCGTAAGGCCAGTCGTCGCGTCCCAGTTTTCGGTTGTCGTAGGAGAGTTGCTTCATGCCATCGACGTAGGTTGTGATGTTGGAGCCCGTCCATTCCATGGCATAGGTATGGAACTCGCCCTCAGCCCCAGGGACAAGCATCTCATGCGTGATCTGCGTGTTGTTGGAGTGCACGTGGGCATTGGCATGCAGGCTCGACGACACATAGTCGGGATGGTATCCCACCTCTTCCATGATGTCAATCTCTCCATCTGCCGGCCATGACTTGAAGTTGACGGGCATCATCCAGAAAGCGGGCCATGTGCCCTTTCCCTTCGGCAGTTTGATGCTTGCCTCGATGTATCCATACTGCCATCCCTCCTTCACGCGTGCATAGACACGTCCGGAATAGACCTTTCCGTCTTCCTTGAAGCAGTTGATGCGCAGGGTGCCGTTTCGCACCTCGGTGACGAGGCTTCCAGCAGGCGACTTGTGGTTGACGTAGTTCTGCAACTCGTTGTTGACCCATCCAGCCTGTTTCACCTCATGTGTCCAGTCATTCGGGTTGAGTTCACTACCCTGGTCGAACTCATCGTGCCAGACGAGTTTGTAGCCCTCGGGAGCGTAGTATGAAGCCGATTTTGCCGCGGCCTGTGTGACATCGACGACTTTCCGTGCACCACCCGACATGAGGACCACCGATGCGGAACGCACTTCGGTGAGCGGGTTGGCCTCCACCTTGACGCTGACGTCACCCTTTGGCTGCAGCGTGCTTCTGGTTTCAACGGTAATCCATTCGGCGGTGGCGTACACGCCCCACTCCTTACCAGTGGTGGTGACGCTGATGTTGTATTCGCCTCCTCCCTCGGGAGCCTCGATGCGTTCGGGCTGGCAGGAAACCGACACCGTGGGTATGCTCTCCTTGCCATCATCGCCACAACTGGCGAAAGCTGCTGTGCAGCACAGTGGGATTATTAACAAGAACTTTTTCATAAGTAGGTAATCAAAATTATCTGTTATTATCATTCTGCTTTTTCGAGGTACACTTTACTGATGGTGATGGTGTTGTCATCACTGTTTCCACCGAAATCGAAGAAGAGGTTGAGCGCGTCGGCATCGGCACTGGGCAGCGTCACCCCCTCCTGTTTGAAGACAAAGGGCTCGTAGGCTTGCAGTGCGACACGGGGTGCGAAGAAGAAGTTGTTGTCGTCGCCGTTCTGGGTCAGTTTCACCGTCACGCCCGGGTGGTCTTTGTCGGACTCGAGCACGCAGTAGAAGTTGTATTTGTCACCCTTCTTGGCTGATATCTGAGTGTCGAAGTGCATCTGCGCCATCCACTGGTCGGTAGTAGCCTTTGGCAGTGTGACGGTGTATGTGTCACCATCCTGGCTGTACTCTGGGTCGGCTATTTGGTTCCATCCTGGTGCATACCAGAAAGCAGGTTTCAGTCCACTGTCGTAGATGGGTTTCCAGAGGTTGCGTTCGGAGTTGACGTCCCATTCGCCACCACCTCCTGATGAGCCACCGCCCTCGCTGTGCTTCTGCACGATGATGTCGCTGAGGCTGACTTCGAGTCCTGCCGGGCATCCGCCGAGGTCGATGAATAGTTTAGCCTTACTGAATCCGCTGTCTTTGCCACCTTTCTGGCATTTGACTCCAACGAATTCTACGTAGTTCTCGCCTGCCTGCAATACGAGTGCGCCGTTGTAGATGAGCGTGTTGTCGTCGTCGGCCTCGTCACAGATTTTGAAAGTGAAGCGTCCGAGGTCGGCACTTGTCTCCACCTTTGCCCTGACGTCGTAGAGTTGTCCTGGCTCGATGTTGAGGTTCACGTCGTGAATGGAGCACTGCGCCTGCCACTCGCTCACAGTGGCATCCTTAGCTGTGATGGTATAGACACCATTGTTGAACGAGAAGTCGGGGTTACCGATTTGCGACCATCCGGCGTCGGCCCACCAGAACTGCATGGTGCCAGCGGTGTTGAAGCCCGCTCCGAGGTTGTCGGGAGAGTCGACCGCCACCCATGTTGCTCCAGGTTTCTCCTCATTGTCAGGCAGAACGGTGCCATCGTCGTTGGCATGGTCCTTGATGACAATGTTGCGAATGTTGACGGTGGTGTTGCCCTTGGCGTGTCCGAAGTCGAAGACGAGTTTTACGGGGTTGAGGTCCTTACCTGGCACATCGCTCTTCCAGCAGATGTACTCCTCGCCAGCCTTGAGGCTGACATGCTCCTCGATGATGAAGTCGCTGTCGTCCTCATTGGTGAGTTTGACGATGACGCCGTCGATGTCCTGGTTGGAGAACAAGATGGTGGAGAAGTCGTAGTTGTTGGCAGCGGAGAGCGCGAGAGAGGTGTGGAAGTGCACCTGTGCCTGCCAGTCGGCGTAGCACTCGCTTGGTATGCTGACGGTGTAGTCGTTGTCGCCCTTCTGGAAGCTGTTCTGCAGCACAGCAGTCTGCTCATTGCCCCATCCCGGGTCAGGATTGTAGTAGAACGTCATGTTGGGGTCGATGCCCTTCCACATATTGAAGTTGCTGTTGGCGTCGAAGCCCTCGAATCCCTTCTCCTCGGCCTTGCTGGTGAAGATGTATCGCCACGAGATGCCGTCGGGCTCGTTCTCATAGACGAGCACCATTTTGGAAGCGGTGAGGGTCTCGATGCGGAATCTTGGGTTCTGGTACTGTCTGTCGGCACTGATGTATGGGAAGAGGGTGTTGGCATCGAGTACGAGGTAATCGACATCGATGAGCTGTCCTTCGGAGTCGGTCCATTTACCTCTCTCGAAGTGGTAAGCCGATACCTGCTCCTTTGTGGGTGTGTCGAAGTCGGGGTCACCATTGCCCCAGATTGTAGTACCCTTGTTGACATAAGTCATGCCGTCGGGGCCAGGGTTGTAGGTGAAAGCCCCACCCCTTTTGTTGTCGGCAGAGAATGAGATGCGGTCGTCGTATACACCGAAGTCTTTCTTCTCCGATGGAGCAGCCGACCACCACCCGGTGCCATCGCCTCCGAATGGTCCGCAAGCCAGGTGAGCCGTCTCGGCATAGTCGATTCGCCATTCCTTGTCTTTGATACGGTTGAAGTAATTGTCCCAGTTGACCTTCGTCTCGTTGAAGGTGAATTCTCTCTTCACTCCGGTGACGCTGACACCGTTGCGGTTTCCGAGTCTTAGCTCGACGGTATAAGTACCCGCCTCGGTGTTGGCCCATCCCGAATTATGCAGTGTGCTGTAGGTGGCCCCATTGAAGATCCATACGGGATAGACTCCGAGTTTCTCGGGATAATAGACGGTAACTTGGTTGACCTCCTGGTCCACAGTGAGTGTGAATTCCTCTCCGCTGACCGTAGGCACGCCGTTGGCATCGACGCCCTCAAACTCGTCGGGCGAGCAGGCAGCCACCGCCATGGCGAGCATCACAATGGCCCAAAAGCTATATTTTGTCGTTTTCATAATGATTCGATAGTTATTGATTCTATTTTCGCTTTTTCTACATTCCTAACTCCTCATTCCTCATTATTTGAAGTAGTCTACGTTTTGGACGAGTGCGGGGTCAGAGTCGAGCTCTGCCTGGTAGATGGGAATGTATTTTTTGGTAGGTTTCCATGGGTTGGTTCGCTGCGAGCCCACCACTCCCTCGTCTTGTGTGGGTACGAGGACTCCGGTGGCCTTGTTGGCAGCAGAGACCTGTGCATCGGTCATGAACTCCGCCCTGACGAGGTCGAAATAGCGCTTTCCCTCGCCCACGAGTTCCTTGTGTCGCTCGGTGAAGACATCGTCGACGGTGACATTGTCGAGAGGTGTGATGCCAGCCCTTGCCCTCACCTCGTTGACGTAGTTTTTGGCGTCGGCGGCATTTCCGTTGGAAGCCCTGAGGGATAGTTCAGCCGCATAGAGCAGCGCCTCGGCGTATCGGTAGACGCGGTAGTTGTTGGCGTAGTTGAGGTTTTTCGACGATGTGCCGTTGGCATTGTTCACATCGAAAGGTCTGTATTTGAAGAGCCAGAGGTGAGTGTCGGCATCACGCTGAGTGTATGTGGTGCCTCTGACATCCCATACGGTTCCCTCGATGCGTTTGTCCTCGGGGTCGTACATCTGCAGTGTTCGCAGCCTCATGGGGAGGAATCCCCATCCGTCCTGGTTTCCGTCCTCTGCCCATCCGTCGCCATTGTGCCAGTCGTTTGGTGAGATGAGTGTGGGTATGACCATACCTCCTACTGCGAGTCCTGAGCCCCAGTCGCGCTCCGACTGCGTCTGGTCGTAGTTGATTTCCCAGATGGACTCGCTGCACCATTCTCCCTCTGTGAGCCAGATGTTCTTGAAGCTTGGGTTGAGCGCATATTTTCCGATGACCTGCTCCTTGAGGTAAGAGAGCGCCTTTGCAAAGCGCTGTGTGTCGTTCTGGTAGGTGACCATCTCTGCGTACATCATGATGGCCATGGCCTGCGAGACACGTCCTGCATTGCTGTCATCCCATTTGACGGGCAGCACCTTCGAATCGATGACTTTCTCGAGTTCCTCGATGAGCTGTGCATAGACCTCATCGGCCTTGAGCTGGGGTGCCGTGTAGTTGGTGCTTGCAGTGAGGTTTTCGAGGTAGAAGGGAATGTTTCCGAAGAGGTGCCAGAGGTTGTTGTAGTAGAATACGCGCAGGCAACGTGCCTGCATCTCGCAAGAGTTTTTGTATTCAGCGTCGAGGTTGGCCCATCCGAGATACTTGAGCACGTCGTTGCACCGTTTCACACCGGAATAGTCGATGGTCCAGAGTGTGCTGAGGGTCTCCTCTGCTGTTGCCTCGAAATTACCGAGCATGTGCCAGTGCAGCATGTCCTGGTAGTTTGAGCCCCCCACCCAGAAGTCGTCGCCCATGATTTCGGAGTCGATGTTGTAGGCGTTGTACTGGTTGAGTCCCCAGTCGTGCCAGTGTATGGGGTCGTAAGCAGCGATGACGGCCTCCTCGATATGTTCCTTGTTGATGTAATACTCCTCGAGTGGCTCTCCGTTGGGTCTCTCCACTTTGAGGAAGTCCTCTCCACAGCTGGTGAGCAAGAATGCAGCTGTGAGCAGGGTGAATATCATTGACTGATTGGTTTTCATATATGTTGTGCTGTTTAATGTTTATGATATTGACACATATTTCCTTTAGAAAGAGAGGTTGACGCCCACGGTCCAAGTCCTTGCCTGCGGATAGACACCCCTGTCGATGCCGAGCGAGGTACCACCAGAAGCGATTTCGGGGTCGAATCCCCAGTACTTGGTCCATGTGAAGAGGTTGTCGGCCATCACATAGAAGCGCAGTTTCTGTATCATCAGTTTCTGTGTGAGTTTCCTTGGGATGGTGTATCCGAGCGAGATGTTCTTGAGTCTGAAATAGGACCCGTCGCAAACGTAGAGGTCGGACATGAGCCAGTTGACAGCGTCGCCGAGAGCGAGTCTTGGGTATTTGTAGGATGTGCCAGGTCCGGTCCATCTTCCGAGCATCCAAGTGGGATAGTTGCCAGAGAAGACATCGGTGCGGTAAGTGGCGTCGAAGATGTCGGCTCCGCTGACGCCCTGCATGAAGAGGTTGAAGTCGAATCCCTTCCACTCTGCATTGAAGTTGAATCCGAAGACCCAGTCGGGGTTGCCGTTACCGATATTCGTACGGTCTTCGTCGGAGATGACGCCATCGCCGTTGACATCGACGAATCTGACGTCGCCGGGTATAGCATTAGGCTGTATGGGGTTTCCCTGAGCGTTTTTGTATGCAGCCACATCGTCGTAGGTCTGGAAGACGCCATTGGTCTTGTAACCGAAGAAGAAAGGATAGGGCTGTCCGTTCTCTGCCCTGGTGCCGCCTCCCGAGATGCCCTGTACGGCGTCGAGTGGCAGGAATCCGGTGTCGTTGCCCAGGTTCTTGAGCGTGTTCTTCAGATAGGATGCGTTGCCCTTGATATGGAACTTGGCATCTCCGATATGGAATTTGTATCCGAGTTCGAACTCCACACCTTTGTTCTCCATGTCGCCAGCATTTCCCAGAGGTTTGGTCTCTCCTACGTATGAGGGAATGGGCATTGTGATAATCATGCCGTTGGTTTTCTTGATGAAATAGTCGACGGTGAAGGTGAGGGCGTTGCTGAAGAACCCGAAGTCGAGGCCGATGTCAGTCTGCTCGCTCTCTTCCCATTTGAGGTCGGGGTTGGCCGTTTTGTCGGCTTTTGAGCCCACATGCTTCTCTGCAATTTTTCCGAAGAAGACGTTGTTACCCATCTGAGTGAGTGTGGTGTATGCGAAGTCACCAATCCAGTCGTTACCGTTCTTTCCCCAGCTGGCGCGCACTTTGAGGTAGTTGAGCCAGTTGCGTACGGGTTGCATGAAGCTCTCGTTGGTGACGTTCCATCCCACAGATGCCGAGGGGAATGTAGCGAAGCGGTTGTTGGTGCCGAACCTACTGCTGCCGTCGCGTCGGATGGTGGCCTGCAGCATGTAACGCTCGTCGTAGTTGTAGCTCACACGTCCGAAGAGCGATGTCATGCGGTGCTCGTTGTACATGCCACCGCCCACGCCGTAAGGCACTGTTGCACCCGTGATGTTTCCGTCGGCATCCTTGGCATACTCCAGCACGCCGTTGGTGTAGTTGATGTAGGGTTTGCTGCTGTTGACGAGTCCCCATCTCCATCCGCTGAGGTCATCGCCTTTGTATTTGAGAGCCGACTGTCCGAGGACGACGCCCACGGTGTGTTTTCCGAAAACTTTGTCGTAGCTGAGTGTGTTCTCCACCTGCCACCTGTTGTTGTTGCCTTTGTAGACGCTGGCACTGGTGTGCTCCCCGCGGTTGTTAGCCGAGAGGTAATAGAGCGATGTGGTGCCACCTGAATTGCCGTAGAATGCGAGGTCGGTGCTGTAGGAGAAATGATATTTGAGGTTGTCCCAGATCTGGAGGTCGAAAGAGAATCCCGGCACGAACTTGTGCGACCATCCCTTAGTGGGGTTGAGCGCCATCATGGCCAGCGGGTTGTTCATCTCCTGGTAGGTTCCGAACGAACCAGGTATGGTGTATGGGTTTCCGTTGGCATCGCGCGGCAGGTCATAGGAAGCGAAATGCGAGAAGAGGTCGTCGGCGACGTTGTGCTTCACGCCTTTGTCGTCGGTCCAGTTGACGGCAGTGGGTGCGAGGAGCGGCGACATATAGAGTGCAGAGCCGAGGATGGAACCATACTCAGAGTTGGTGCTCACGCCAGTGGAATGCACACGCGTATAGGCGAGGTTGACGTTGAGGTCGAGCCGGTTGAGGAAATTGCGGTCCTTGGAAGCGTCGAAGAGGTTGAACTGTGTGTTCGACCTGAGGGTGAGTCGGTCGTAGTTCGACTGTCCGTAATTGCCTCCCACGATACCATCCTGTGTGAAATAGCCCAAGGAGAAATAGTAGTTGACTTTCTCCGATGCTCCGCTGATGGTGACGTCGTGGTTGACCACCGGTGCGTTGTCGTTGAACACCAGTTCCTGCCAGTCGGTACCGCCACCTGTGATGGCCTGCCCATTGGAATCGGTGAGCATATAGGGGTCTTTATAGAGGGGTGCATGTCCACCGTTGAGGTATTTCTCATTCTGGAGAACGACATACTCCTGTGCATTGGTCACATCGCGTTTCTTCCAGGGGTTCTGCCATCCATAGGAGAAATTGTAGTTGATTTGTGCATTTCCGAGCTTGCCCCGCTTGGTGGTGACGAGCACCACACCATTAGCAGCCCTTGCTCCGTAAATGGCTCCCGAGGCAGCATCCTTGAGTACCTCGATGGATTCGATGTCGTTGGGGTTGACGAAGTCGAGTCCTCCCTCGATAGGCATGCCATCGACGATGTAGAGGGGGTCGGAGGAACTGTTAATAGAATTGTTTCCGCGTATGCGTATGCGGGAGCCCTCGCCGGGTTGACCGGAGTTTGAGGTCACGGTGACACCGGCAGCGAGTCCCTTCAGTGCGTTATCCATACGCACGGGCATTTTGCCCATAAGGTCTTCGGAACTGACCTTTGCGATGGCCGCTGTGACGACACTCTTTTTCTGCACACCGTAGCCGATAACGACGACATCGTTGAGCATCGAGGCATCTTCCTTGAGCACGACACTCATGCCAGGTGCAGCAGCCACCTCAACGCTGGCATAGCCGATGTATGACACCACGAGGGGGGCCCCAGCCTCCACCTCTACTGTGAAGTGCCCGTCGATGTCGGTGATGCCTCCATTCGACGAACCTTTCTCCACGACAGAGGCGCCAATGACAGGCTCACCCTTGTCGTCAGTCACTGTACCCGAGAAACGCTGTTTCTGGGCTGAGGCCGTCGCTGATATCAACAATGATAGCAGCAACGCCATGAGAAACCTTCCTTTTTCCATTAGAAATGATTTTTTAGTTATTTATTTAGGTTGATTGTTTCTTTTATCGCTTTCTGACGCGACTTTTGTTTTTCGACTGCGAAATTAGGAAATTAATCTACACGAATCAACCCAATATAACAAAAAAGTGGATTATTAGTGTAAACTGTAAGTACCTTCTATATTGATAAACAACAACTTACAGAAAAACCGAATAACAAAAGAAGTGGATGCGATATAAGCCTTTCAAGGAATGATTTTGGGATATTTGCGAGTTAAAAGTGTAAAGAAAACACCTATTTTCAGGGTAGAATCAAGTGTTTTTCGAGCGGAATCGACAATGGTATCAGAGGATGCCAGAAATAGCTGAAAGGATGTAAAGGAGACGGAAAACCACGCCAGATTTCCAAATTATTTGATTCACAAAATGGGCAAAAATTTCCGCAACTATGCCCTTACAAAAAACGGATCAAAAACTCCGTCCCCGTGATCCAAGATTTCTCTATCGCTATAGACTGGTTCAAAGAAAAAGTGTTACCTTTGCCTTCGGCGAAGATAGGCTTCATCTCGGGAATGAGAATAAAAATCGTCTTTTATTCTGCATTCCACTCGATTTGCACTATCTTTGCAACCGAAAGAGCCAAAAAAACAATTAGAGACATTATGAGAACCCTTGAAGACCAGCATAGGCTATTGGAGGAACTTCTGTCGATGGCTCGCCAGCGCAAGAGTGCCGGCGAAACGGAATGGGTGGAGTTCAAGACCAACATAGGAGAGTCACACCGTAGCATCACCTACGAAGGTGTGGGCAACTACATTTCAGGACTGGCAAACTCGGCCTGCCTGAAATACAAGTCTCATGGCTATTTAGTACTGGGAGTGGAGGATGGTTCTTGGAAGGTGGTGGGCACCAACCTGCGGATGCCTTCCACCAAGTATGGCAACCAGGATTATGAATTGTGGTTGAGAAAGAACTGCTCACCCATCATTCCTTTCGACATTGAAGAGTTCGACTATAATGGTGACAGCAATCTTCATATCGTCATCTTCGAAATACAGGCAGCCGCAGGAGAACCGGTCAACTTCAAGGGCATTTCCTATGTTCGCATAGGCAGCAACCTGACAAAACTCAAGGACTTCCCCGGCTATATCCGCCAGATTTATCTCTCGGCAAAGGATTGGAGTGCCGAGATAGTGGATGGTGCCACATTGGATGACCTCGATCCTGAAGCTATTCTGAAGGCACGTGAACTGTATGCCACAAAGCACGAGAAGTTGGCAGAGGAGATGATAACCTGGGATGATGAGACGTTTCTCAACAAGGCCAAGATAACGCTCAAAGGCAAAATAACAAATACCGCCGTTTTGCTGTTGGGCCGTTCTGAGAGCGAGTATCTCATATCACCTGCCGTGGCACGCATCAGGTGGATATATAAGGATTCCACTGGCAATGAACGTGATTTCTCCATCGAAACATGTCCTCTGATTCTGGCGACAGAGAAAGTGTATCATAAAATACGCAATTTCAAATACCGCTACATGAATCCAGCCCTCCTCACTTTGGTTCCAGAGGAATTTGATACGTATGACCCATTCATCATTCGAGAAGCCCTGAACAACGCCATTGCCCACCAAAATTATCGGTGCAATGGCATAATCAATGTGGTGGAAGAGGAAGACAGGCTCATTTTCAGCAATCTTGGCAGTTTCATCCCCAACAGCATAAGGAGTGTGCTTGAAAACGACGCCCCCGAAGAGAATTACAGGAACAAAATGCTGGCGAATGCCATGGTTGAATTGGGGCAAGTGGACACGATAGGCAGTGGTATCAGGCGTATGTTCAACAAACAACGAGACAGACTGTTCCCTATGCCCGATTATGATATCAGCGAGAACCGCGTGAAGGTGACCATTATTGGCAAGGTGGTGGACGTCGACTATGCCATGCTCTTGACAAGGGATAAGTCACTCAGTCTGCTTGAAATTGAGATGCTGAGCAGGGTGCAACTGCATCGCCCATTGAGCAACGACGAGATTGCCTATCTGAGAAAGCGCAAACTTGTTGAAGGCCGAAAGAACGCCCTCTATTTTGCCAAAAGTGTTGCCAAAGCCACAGGACAAGAAGCTAAATACACCAAGAACAAAGGCTTTGATGACAACTATTACAAGGACCTTATCATCAACTATCTTGCGCAGCACGGCAAGAAGGGAAGAGCAGAAATCAACGAATTGCTTTTAGACAAGCTACCCGATGCATTGACGGAACAGCAGAAAATAACAAAGATTGGACATTTGCTTATGAATTTACGCAATGCTGGTAAAATCAAACTCTGCGAAAAGAAACTTTGGAAGTTAGTATGAGTTCGCGCAAATTTCGTGAAGTTTGCGTGAAGTTTGCGCACAGTATTTTTGTAAGTACTTCGTTTTCAGTAGAATTCAAAAAATCAATTGCGCGAAGTTTGCGTGAAGTACATGTGAACTTTGAGAGAACTTTAAGAGAACTAAGTCAACCTATGGAATTCGTTCTTAATTCTAACATTTCAATCCATTTGCTATCCCCCGATTCCTCTTTCCTCATTAATATCAATGACTTGCTTTTATCGAAACTTCCTAATGCATTGACCGAAGAACAAAAATTGTGAATCTTCTTACCAATAATTTGCAAAATTAGATTTTTATAGGAATGACAAACTTGATTTGACAGTAAAATGCTCCAATAGAAAATAATAGCTTTCAAATAATTGAAACAAAAACACCGTCCCCGTCTTTCGCAATTTCCCGTGATCCGCACACGTTTTCATTTTTACAATTCATCACTAGGATCTTTATAAATAGATATGTCTCTATATTGTAAATCTACTACATATTTTACATCTTTTTTGTCCGGATTTGGGTCATAGTAATACAATAGGACC
Source organism: uncultured Prevotellaceae bacterium (assembly GCA_946184125.1). GTDB lineage: Bacteria > Bacteroidota > Bacteroidia > Bacteroidales > Bacteroidaceae > Prevotella. The sequence continues at coordinate 60,702 of CAMHEL010000001.1, read as the reverse complement.
TTTCTGCTATTACTCTCACGACAATACATTACAAAAATCTTATGAGACGATTCTGCGGACTCTACTTGATACATATCATATTTGTCTTTTATAATTGATTTGAGCTTTTCATAATTATAATGTTTATGAATAAAAAATGCTATTGAAATAAGATTTTCTAATAAGAAGATTTAATCGTCCAAATATGGTGACATAGGATCATCATACAATCTGAATTTGAATCTTTTACCATTAAAATTGGTAAAAGTACCAGTGTATACCGCACTGCATCCTTCGCCACCACCATCTCTTAAAAAACCATCAAACTTTCCTGTCCTCATACCATTAACATATTCATTAATAATCAAATGACCCGTATCTATATCATAATATGATTGTTTCAAATCAATTTGGTTGTAAAAACCCTGCGAAACATAAAAATATTGACCTAAGAAATTGTCATTGGGTGCTGCAAGATACATTCTAACATTATTTTTACCTATGGTACCCTTAAGATAAAACCAACAAATAGCCGCGTCTTGACGTGAAATGGCTTCCTCTTTCGGGTTTTCGGTAATAGAAGAACCCATTACGTTAAAGCACAAGAATAAGGCAAGAGAAATGGTGAAGATTTTGTTCATAGTTATATGATTTAATAAGTTTTTACAATACCTTGCAAAAATATAGAAATAATGTTGAATTAGCAAATTATCTCATAAAAAAGACTACCGGAACATGATTTTTCTCCATTATTCCCGTGATACAATAACTCCGAGCCAGTGTTTCATATATCAAATTCCCCGTCCCTCTGATACACCGTCCCTCTGATACACTCAACTATGCCCTTACAAAAAACGGATCAAAAACTCCGTCCTTCTAATACATATCCATAGTTGCGATAACATCGCAACAGACGGAACGGGGAGGGTTCCGACTTTGGGTACTCTCGCATTATTTTCACGTCCGCATGATAGACAAATGAGTTCGTATTTTTGGAAAGTTCGCATAAAATGTGTACCTTTGTCCATGATTGACTTTGGATTACACAATACTAATTGGAAAAAGATGAAAACAGTAAAGACACTTCTGCTGATGATGGCCATTGCCATCGTGATGCCTTCAATTGCCCAAGACAAAGAAGATGCCACTTGGCCGTGGGATTTTCCACAAGGTGTGAAACTAAAGATGGATGCAGGCCAGACCGTGCTAAGCCCATTCACATACTATCCCAGTTCGTTGGAGAAGGGCAAACCGCTGGAAGAGGCCATACTCATCTTCTACGACACCACCGTGAAAGAGGTTGGCGAAGAGAAGTCGGTGCTCAACAATTACGGCAAAGTGGTGGAGATGCCCAACTCGCTCATCATCCCCCTACCCAAGAGTGCAAAAGCGAAAAAAGGAGATGTGCTACTGACATGGTGGCAGTCGGGCAGCGGCCTTCAGCGGGCAATCGTCGTAGATGACAAGAACCCCAAGGAGCCGAAAGTATGCTATCTGGACATGAGATGGCCCGATAATCCGGAAAGTCCCACACTGACGGAGAAAAGAAAGGGAGAGACCCTGAAGCCAGGGACGTTCGCAGTCCTCAAAGACGGTCAGTGGCAGAGCGGTGCACAAGTAGCCATCAAGAAAGACAACGAGTGGCTGAAAGCGACGCTCGTCCATGTTGATGGTGACAAAGTGCTTGTCCTGGGTTTCGCCAGCAAGATAATGGCATACGACAAGGCCGACGTTCGGCTCATTCCCTTCAAGGAGAAAATAAAGGTTGGCGACAAGGTATGGGCTACATGGGTCAGTACATATCGTCCAGGATATGTCGTGACAGCAGTTGATGAACTCACCGGCCATGTGTTCGTAAAACGCGAAAACAGCAGCAGCGTAGAGTCGATGAGCATCGCCGACGTCACCAAGGTCCTGGAATAGACCTTATCATTGAGGGATTATGGTTGCGATGGATTGTTGTTGCGATGACATCGCAACAAACGGAACGGGGAGAACTTCGTCTTTTTTGGTGGTATCGCTCTATTTACACAATACTTCGCAGACCCTGTCTTGGAAGGCCCGCCCATCGGAAGACTTGATGAGGCCCTGGTTGAGAATGGCAAAGCAGAGTAGATGGCCATTACTTGCAGTGCAGTAGCCGGCAAGCGTGGAGACACCCGACACGGTCCCCGTCTTGGCATGAACGTTTCCCCGGCATGGCCCCGTCTTCATACGGTTCTCGAGGGTGCCGTCGACGCCAGCGATGGGTAGCGCCGGGTAAAGATGCCCGAAGATTTCCCGGTTGTCATAGGCATGCCGGAGCAGTCTGACAATCATCTGTGCTGTGATATAGCTGTAGAGCGACAGTCCGCTGCCATCGGCGATGGTATAGCTTTTTGGGTCAAGTCCGAGTCGATAGAGGAGTCTTTTGACGGCACCTTCAGCATCAGCCGCCTTGCCCTCCTTGGTTGTGTTGGCCTTAGCGATTTGATAGAACATGGACTCGGCATATAGGTTGTCACTCTTTTTCATCATCTTGGTGAGCACCTTGTCGATGTCTGTTCGGAAGCGGCATACCTCTGTGCATCCCTGGGGAACCTTTCCCTTTCCGAGTGTGACACTGAGTGAGACCCCCGCCTCTCGCAGCTGTCGCATGAAGACAGAGAGGAACTGGTCTTTCTTGTCGACGAGGAGAGGTGTGAGGCGGTCGTTCTCGTCGTCCCAGCACCATCCGCTTCCGAAGGTCAGCGTGTCCTTCATGGTGAGGTCGGCAACGATGACGCCATCGATATGAGCGATACCAAATCGCCTTACCTCACGTGCCATGTCGCGTATGTCGTCGGTGGTTGTGGTAGGGTCGAATCCCCCCACGCAGTAGAGATATCCACGCAGAGTGTCGGCCTCCAATGTCCCCTTGTAGCAGATGCTGGTATAATAGCCATAATCACCTCCGAGCATATCGAGGGCAGTGATGGACGTGACAAGTTTCATCACCGACGCCGGCCTCATCCTGTGCTTCTCGTTATGTGTGAAGATGATCTCATTCTCGTTGAGGTCGTAGACCATCATGCCGAGCTGTGTGGTCTGGAGCAGTTCGTCGCTCATCATGTTCTCGAGCCTTACACGTAGGTTGTTAGCCCATGGGTTCTCATAGGTGGCAGTCTGCTGTGGAGCGGCATAGTCACCGGTCTCCACAATCTGCGCCGACACGACGGCAGAGGAGCAAGCAGTGACAAGAAGGAACAGGTATCGATATATGTGTTGACAATATTTTGCGTTCATGAGTTTGAGTTTTATCTTGTGAGCGAGAACTTGAGGCTCAAGCCGAAGTCTCTTGTAGTGGTGGGATAGCTGTTGCTTGTGAGCAGCGGCGTATTGGTCTGCTGGTCGTAGTAGAACGTCATGGTCATCAGTTTCGAAAGAGTGTAGTCGGCACTGAATGAGAATTTGAAAGCAGTGTTACCGCTGCTGGCCTGGCTGGTCATGGTTGCGATGTCGCGTGTGATGCTGGCCTGTTTCCGGTAAGAGAAGTCGAAGCGCATGTTGAGGTCATGGTTGAAATTCTTGCTGTTGGTTCTGCTGTTCTGCCTGCTCGACTGCTTGTTGTCGTCGCTGTCGTCGCCATCGCCTTTACCTTTCTTCTTTGAGCCTTTCACCTTCCGGTGCGATGAGCTTCCGCCCCCAAAGAGTTTGAAGTCGTTGATTTTGTATCCCATTCCAATCACCCAGTCGTTGGAGGTGTTCTCATTGAGCTGCACGCTGGTGGTGCTGAGGTTGATAACCCTTGTCGATTTGTACTCGAGTTTGCAGGTGAGGTTGTTCTGCAAAGTGACATCTATTCCGAGCAGTGGTGAGAACTGCTCGTTGATGCTTGCTGTTGAGATATTGAACATGCTCGATGGCACCGGATTACCAGTTGTTGCATCAGTGATGAATCCGAGGTCGCCCATATATTCCTGCCACGAAGAGAAGCTGGCGTATGATCCTATGGAGAAGATGCTCTTATAGGAATGGTTGAGGTTGACACTCTTGAACCACTCTTTGAAAGGTGTGAGCTTGCTCAGTCCGCTGTATCGTATGGTCCAGTTGGGCAGCAGTTTTGTGATTGTTGGGAAGAGGTCGAGCGAGTTACCTCCGATATTGGTATATGAAGCGAGGAATGCCGGTATCATGACATCCGCGCTATAGATGCCAACGCCTCCGTTAGCCGGGTCGAATTCCTGTCCGGCGAGAGTGGTACCCGCGGGATAGGTAGCCCCAGCATACCTTTGCTCCACACGCGACTTGAATCCCTCGAGCGAGGTGCAGAACTTCTCGAAAGTGGATGAATGGTATCCATCGGTAGCATTTCCCGTGCTCTCGAAAGCCCCTCTTAGCGAAATGGTTGTCATGGTGAACTGGCCGCTTCGCATGGTTGGCGAGCCGGCGTACATATACTGAATTCTTCTGGCATCGGTCTCGGTCCTTGATGCGTTGAGGTCGATTTTCAGGTCTTTTGCCGGTTCCAGCGTCACTTTGAGCTGGAGGTCTTTTGTGCTGTTGGTGGCAGCCGGCTCTGTAGCGAGGGCGTCGTTGCTGAGCAGCCATCCATTGTCGTGGGCTTTTTTGATGTAGTCCACGTCGGTGAGTCCGAAAGCGAAGTCAAGACCCGGGCTGAGGATATCGCCCCGATGCTGTCCGAAAGCGTTTCCTATGACAGGCATGAAGCCTGAGATGGACATTGAGCGCTGGTCGCGGTAGGAGAGGTTGATGCTTCTCACCATCATGAGCGCCCTGGCGAAGACCTGTGTGGTCTTGTACCAAGTCTTGTCGTCGAGCGGCTGTTTGGGTGTGACACTGAGTTTCATGGTGACAGCAGAGTCGCCCTTGTTGGTGATTTTTATCTTGTTGTCGTCCACCACCTTGTATTTCACGTTGATGTTCTTTCCGTCTTTCGACTTAGCCGAGACGACGAGCCTCTTGCTCTTCTTGCTGTGTGTCACCACGATGGATGAGTCGCCAGGGATGGTGATTTCCTTCTCGAAGGTGTTTTTGTTCTTAGGCAACTGTGCCTTCTGCTTGTCGTCTTCAGCCTTCTGTTTGTCGTCTTCGCCCTTTTTACCTTTCTGGTTGGCCTTTTGGTTGGCTTTCTGGTTGGCTTTGTTGCGCTGGTTGTTTCTGTTCGACGACGATTTGTTGAATCGCTCATTGGCCTTCTTGAGGAAAGGCACATGGTCGTAAAGCTTCTGCAGGTTGAAGTTGCCGTTGATGTTGAGCGTCCTGCCGTTGGAGATGGTGTTGCCGAGCGTTGTTCCATCCTCAAGTTTCGTCCCCCTCACCCATGAATAGTTGGAGTTGTAGGTGACGTCGGTTGTGAGCCAGTCGAAGATAGGTATGAGGTTGAGCGGCACCTTATAGGATGCGGAGAAGGTCTGTGCGTAGTCGAGCGGTTCGCCCATGTTCTTGATGGAAGTCCACACGGAGTCTTTCCATGCCTCGTAGTGGTCGGGATAGAGGTCTTTGTTGATGGGCGTGTATGGTTCCTCTATTTCCGCATGAGTGGCGCTCTGGAAGCTGAGGTGCAGGTTTTTGGTGAAGTCCCATCTGATGGAGAAGTCTCTGTTCCAAAGGAACTGTTCGTTGAAGGTGATGGGAAGCTGAGCCCCTTCGAGGTTATCGACGTCGCGTTCCTGCAGTTCGTAGTAGGAACGTTTGATGTCGGTGTTGAAGGTGATGTTCTGCGGCAAGTAGTTGAGTCCGAATTTCTTTGCTATCTCGAGCCATTTGGATTTCGACTTGAGTTTTTTGAATGGCTCCCAAGTCTTATAGACCGGTGTCCATGAGTATGACAGTTGTCCGTTCCACCTGTCATCATTCTCGTAGATGGTCGTCTCACCAGCCGTATGGCTGTGGCTATGGCTGTAGGTGAAGGAGAAGTTTGCGGGGTCGTAGGGCATGGGGTGCCCCTTTGTTGCGATGCCGACCCTGACATTCGACAGCGAGAAATTGGTGCTTGTGGCCTTGGTGACGACGATGGCCTCGACGGAGTCTCTTTCCCTCTTGTCCATGGCCTCGAAAGCGTCATCGAGCTCCATATCCGTGTCGAGCGGGTTGTATTTCGGCATGGTTTTCTCCTTGCTGACGGAATAGTAGAGCGGCGCCGACACCTTGGCTTTGTCGGGGAAGAACTTACCCAGTTCCAGGTTGGCTGTGAGCGTGTAGTTCTGGTAAGTATCCTGCGCCCTTGCCGCCACTCCGTCCTCAATTCCTCCGAATCCCTCTGTTCGGTAAGAGCCCCCCAGGTTGATGGAGCCGAAGTCGGAGAGTTGGACATTTAGTTTTCCCTGAGCGGCCCATCCTCCCTCGTTGTTGTACTCCTTGAGTCGTAGTTCATTGACCCACACCTCTCCCGACTTGACCTCTCCCGAGAGGTTTCTCACGCCAATAATCATGGTTTTGACCTCTCCGAGCGAAGGATTACCCATGATGCTGACCTTATTGGAAGGTTTGTCCTCATCATAGGCGGTGTAGAGCTGGTTGTAGCTTGCCGTACCCTCAGCCTTGGCTTTGTTGCGCTCCTTCTTGAGTGCGGTGAAGATGCTCAGAGGTATATCGAGCATGTTTTCCTCGGGCCACACGGTCCATTTGTCGGATGTGGAGTATTTGTCGTAGTGCCCCGCTGGTGTGAGTTTGAGCGGTATCTCATACTCGTAATAATTGCTCTTGTAGTCGTTTCCGAGGCGTATGAAGAGTGCGAGCTGATTGTCGGCGAGGTTGGTCGTGTTCTCGTTGAACGGGTTGGCATGAGCGAACATCTGCAGGCGTTTGTACTGTCTGAGGTCGAGCGTGGTGTTTTTATAGACACATTTCGACTCTCCAGTGCCGAGGTTGGTGACCATGATATCGAGAGCCTGCTCATTGCTTTCGACGAGCTGCGGCTGTGTGGGGTCCTGGACGCGTGAGATGCCCGGCGGCAGGATGTAGTTGACCGGAGTCTTGTCGTTGTTTTCCTCAATATTGACTGCGCTGACAGCCATGTATCCCGAGTTGGATACGCTATTGGTGAGGTTCTGTGTATAGACCCTCCATTCGCCATAGACGAGGTCAAGGCTTCCGAATCGCAAGACGATGGGCTGTTTGAAGTTGGTGAGGAACATTCTCATGAACCTTATGGAAGTGAAGTCGCTGATGGCGCCCTCCTTTTTCTCATACCTGTCGAGAGGAATTCTGAACTGGTACCATGTGACGTCGTATCTCTCTCCGTTTCTGAGCGTGCCGCTTCCCACCCTGCTGTCGACGATGAAGTTCCGCCCTACGACGAGGTCCTCTGGTCTGATGGACACATGATACTGATAGTATTTCTCATACTCGTTGAGGGTGTAGTCCTGGTTGATGTCCTCCACGTCGGGTGTCGTCTTGTAGGAGGTGTCATAACTCTCGGTACGCATGTCGGAGTCGGGCGAGTTGCCCTGAGGATTGTTGATGCGCTTGTACCGCTGCAGAATGGACGCCTGCTGCTGGTCGTAGTCGCTTCCTCTGAAGTAGTGGTAGTTGTCGTTGGCAGGGTCGTTGAAGATACTGTCGAACACTTCGGGCGACACCTTTCCCTGTATTTCGGTGAGGAACTGCTGGTAGCTCTCGAAGGTCTTCTCCTCGCTGTCGGTTAGTCCATTGAATCCCACGTCCTGGCTTGCCCTTGCCCCCGATGTGGTGACGAAGGAATAGGTGTTGTCGGTGGGCTGGTTGGGTATTTTTCCCCACTGCGTGGTGGTGTATTTTGCCGAGCCGTCGACCGCCATTCCGCTCTCTTGGAATTTCTTTCCGTCGCGCAGCACATCCTCGCTGACCTCTCCAAGGTTGATATAGAAGTCGCCGCCATACTCCGCTGCATTATCCTTCTGGCTGGTATAGATGAATGGGTCGAGGAGCCAGAATTCGATATACTCGATGTTAGCCGTCTCGAAGTCGTTGGTGTCGAGTTTTCTCATCATTCCGCCCCATTTGTTTTCTGTTCGGTCGAATCGCCCAGCGGCATTGAGGTCGGGGTTGAAGTTGTAGGGTCCTCTCTCCGAGGGGTAATAGGCGAGGTTGAGCACGGCGAGCGTGGATGTGGCGCCGCTGTATGAGCTCTGGTCCCTGTTGGGGTAGAGTTCCCTGACATAGACTTCTCGCACGTAGTGGTTGGAGAGTTGGTCCAGGTCGCTTTTTATGTGGCTCGGCGTGAGCGATGAGCTACGGCGGGTGAAGAGTGGGTCGATGTTGTACCAGGCGAGCAGACTTCTGTTGAAGCCGCTGGTGAGCCCGGTCTTGTCCTTGTACTCATCAAACATCGTGGGCACGCTGGAGATAATCCATGAGGTGGGCTCCGACACACTGATGGTGTTCTTGGTGTTCTCGAAGTCGTCGAGATAGGAAGCATTGTCCTGTGTGCCATGCGACTGTCCGGCGATGAGGTGTGCGAACTCCGCCGTCAGCGAGATGTTCGACGGCTGTGTGAGGTGTAGAAATGGCAGTTTGTCGAGCATGTTGGTGAGCCATTGGCTCTCCTTCTTCCAATTGAGGTTGACGCCCCAAAGCGTGTTGTTGAGCGGTTCGGCACCCATCGCCACCTTGGTGGTGAGCGCCTGCTCGGAGAGGTGTCTCAGCGTACCGCTCATCTGGAAGTTCTTGGTGAAGTCATACTCCCAGTTGACGCCAAACATGGTTTTCCTTGTCTGGCCATAGTCAGTGTTGCTCTCATAGGAAGCGTCAATCTTCTGCCCGGAGTCGAGGATGCTTTGGTTGATGATGGTCACTTCGCCAGCAGAGTAATCGACGGTGTAGTCGGAGCCTTCGTTGAGGACGACACCTCCGGCGGTGACGACGACGGAGCCCTGCGGCACATTGTATGCGCCGAGAGAGATGACGCTCGACGAAGAGCCTCGGAACTGTCCTGTGAGGATGAACTTGTCTTTCTCTGCAATCTGCCTTGCCACGGTCTTCGTGGAGTCATACAGTTCGGTATAGCTGTATTTTTCCGCCGCTTGTGCCGCCACGCCTTTCGACACGAGGTAGTTGTAGAGATATGAGCCGAAAGGCTCCACCTTGGGAAGGAAGACTCGCCCGTTGGTGACGGTATATCCGCTGACGTAGTCGAAATAGCCGTTGGCATGAGTCTTCATGTTGTTGTCGAGTCGGTCGGCGTCGATGACTTTGATGAGAGTCTGGTCCTTGACCTGGGGCTCGGGAAGATAGGTGAGATAGACTCCCGCGGTGTCGCTTTGGAACTTGATGTCGAGTCTGAATCGGTCTTTCTCCACATTCGATGCGAGATAATAGACGTTTTTCATCATCAGGTCCCAGTTCGACTGCTGCGGGTTGTTGCTGGTGTTCTTGAGCGACTTGACGAAGAGGCATTTGGTGACGTCGGTGACATCGCTGGCGAACTCTCCCACCTGATATGTGACACCACCGTAGGTGTATTCGAAAGCGACGGCGAGCACCTGGTCTGTCTGAAGTGCAGTCTTGAGCGAGATGTATCCCAGAGCCTGGTTGACGGTGTACTCCGACGAGGAAAGCAGTCTTGCCGATGCGAGTTTCTCGTAGTCGGTGCCCCCCACGAAGCGTGTGTCGAGCACAGATGATGTCTGGTCGATTTCCCTTGCATTGGCGTATGTGCTCACCATCTGCGAATAAATCTGGTTGGCGGCATTTGCTGGTGGTGCCGATGCTCCTGCCTCGCCCAGTTCGGGAAGTGCGATGATGTTGCGTGTGTTGTTGGCCGTTCCGGTCTTGTTGGTCACCCACACTTCAATTCGGTTGATGGTGATTCCCGTGGTGATGTTGGGAAGGGTTTTCATTGCCCCGTCGTATTTCTCACGGAAGTATTTTGCGAGGAAGAAGTGCCGGTTCTCCTCATAGTCAGCGACATCGATCTCGAAGGGTGTGAACTGCACGCCACCCTTTGAGGAGACGCTTCCCGAAGCCGACTTTTTCTGGGAGATGACGGTCTGCAACTTGAGTTTTCCGAACTGCATGTCGGTTCTCAGTCCGAAGAGAGCGCTTGCACCTGTGATGAGCGAGGAGTTGCCTGGGAACGTCACATTACCCCCCTCGACGAGTTTGATGATTTCGTCTTCCTTTCCCTCGTATTTGAGTTTCATGGTCTGAGCATCGAAGGAGAAGGTGGCATCGGTGTTGTAGTTGATGTTCATGTTCACCTTGTCGCCCACCTTTCCATTGACGCTGAGGTTGATTTTCTCGTCGAAGTCCATGGTTGTGGTCTTCCTGTTGCGTATGGGCAGGGAGGGGTTGTCGATGTTCTTGAAGGTTGCTCCGAACTTGAGTTCCGCCGTTCCCTGAGTCTTGATGCGCACGCCGCCCGGTCCGAAGATTTTCTCTGCGGGTCCGAGGTCGAAGTGCATGTCGGTGAAGTCGAATTTTTCCTTTCCCTTCGTCTTGGCAGCTTCCTCGTTCTTGGATTGGAAGAACTTTCTGAGGGCTTGTTTCTCACTCCATTTGAAATACTCGCTGTAGTCCATCATGGTGGGAGCGTAGACATACGTCCCCGCAATCTTGTTGCCAAAAATGTATCTGTCGAGCGTATCGTTATAGACGACGGTCTGCTTCATGTTCTCCGGTCGCTGCAAGTCGGCTGAGCCTTGGCTGAGGTCATCGTCGGTGACAGGCGATGTGCGCTGAATGCGCCACCTTGGATGGAGGAGGGAGTCGGGGATCTCCATGTCATCGTCGATGATGGGCTGGGCAGTGACGTTCACCTTGTTTTTGTCGTCATTCTTGTCATCTTTCTTTTTGTCGTCGGACTGGTCGCCGTTTGTGTCGGCCTGGATTCTCTGCTGTGGAGTAGCCTGCCTGCGCTGCCTTGTCCGGTCATCCTGTGGGCTGTTGGTCTGCTGTCGTCGCTGCTGCCTTGTCCGGTCATCCTGAGGCACGGATAGAGCGTTGCCCGCCATGACACTGATGGCGCACAACACGATAATGGTGCCTATAATTCTCTGGATGACCTTCATGACCTCACTTGATGAGTTTGAGGGCGAGTTTGACGACTTGCTCCACGGGGAGCTGCGGCTGCTGCTTGAGGATTTCCCCCACGACCTTGGCTGATGGTGCCGGCGAGAAGCCAAGCATGGTGAGTGCGCTGATGGCTTCGGAGCGCACCTCGTTGTCGATGCCGACGGCTGTTTCCGTGCTTCCCACAGCCTTTGCAGCGATGTCGGATGTGGCAATCTTGTCTTTCAAATCGACAATGATTCGCTGTGCGGTTCGCAGTCCTATTCCCTTGACACTCTTGAGGGTTCGTTCGTCGCCATTGGCGATGACGCTACACAATTCTGCAGGCGTGCACGACGAAAGGATCATGCGCGCGGTGTTGGCTCCCACACCCGAAACGGTGATGAGCTGTCGGTAGAGTTCTCGCTCCTGCTTGTCGGCAAAGCCATAGAGGGTGAACGAATCGTCTCTTCCTCCAGCCACAAGCGCCTCATGCACATAGAGGAGCACCTCTTTTTTGTTCTGAATGGCCGTGTAAGTGTTAAGCGAAATATTGAGTGCATAACCCACCCCTGCCGCCTCGACAACGGCCAACGCTGGGGTGATGTCTGTTAGTTCGCCCCGGATATATTCTATCATTTGCTGTCGTTTTTTGTATATATACGATAGAATAACGAACAAATGCCCCCGTTTATTGCATTGCATCACGTTTTTTCACGGCGATTGCCCCTCACCGTCATGGCCCTCAATCGTGAAGAAGACGATGAGGGTGAAGATTCCGGCGTTAATGGTAAGTAGGTAATCAAAAAAATCTGTTACTATCATTCTTGTAGATGTCATCAAATTTTGTTCACCTACTTACAAAAACATGTTTTCGCTCGGCCACGGTACCCCAAAGGGGCAGCACGTTCTCAGGGTTTTTATTCACGGGCTAACATTCCGCCATGAAAGGGCATAAGCAACAGGATATCAAGCTTTTGCCCCTTCATGGCGAAATAATGAATATCGATTCTAAAAACCCAGGGCGTTGCCCTGGGCTGAGGGCTTATTGGCCTTTCAGGCCGCCGTTGCACTCGTCAGACCATTTTCACAAAAAACATTACCTTTACATAAGGGAAAGGGCAACTCCACTCGGTTTTTGCTACCTTTGCATAAGGTAAAGGGCACCTCCACTCGGTTTTTGCTACCTTTACATAAGGTAAAGGGCACCTCCACTCGGTTTTTGCTACCTTTACATAAGGTAAAGGGCACCTCGGCCATGAAAACAAAAAATGAATTTTTTGTTTTGCATTGCACTCGGTTTTTGCTACCTTTGCACGATGAAACGGTTGAAGCCCGTTGTTTCCACCAAACAGAAGATACAAAATGAAAATCAGTTTCGAGAAGACCGGCCTGATGGCGATAGCCAAGCTTGCCAATGCGATGATAGCCGCCGACGGCAAGGTGGCTGAGAACGAGATGTGTTCATGGACAATGGAAATGGAGCGTCTTGGCATTCCCCACGAGGAATTTGCCTCCATCTACGAAGCCTCCGAGTCGATGCCTTTCACCGAGGCTTTGACGGTGGTGACATCGCTCGACACCGAGCACAAGCGCTATGTGGGTGCATTTCTTGGTTCGCTCATGGCCATCGATGGTGAAATCGACAACGATGAGCTGAAGCTCTGGCAGTTGGTTTCCACCTTCTGCGACCTCCCCACCATGACCGTGCTTGAGGCCCTGACCTACATGTCGTCGCTCGACTGAGGTCCCGGTCCTCCCTTATACACTATCTACCCCCGTCTGCGCTCATGATGATACGCAGGCGGGGGTATAATATATATATAAGGTAAAACCTACTTCAAGCAAGCATCCTCATACCAGATGCCCGATGATGCTCTCTCTGTCGCCAGGCAGCATATCGACGACAGGTATCTCAATCATGGTGTAGCATCCAGGCTGCTGGCGCAGCGATGCCCGAGCCACATTGACGAGCACCTGTCCGGTGAGGGCTGGGTTGTTGATGCTCATATTGAACTCCAGCCTCTGGTTCTGTGTCTGTCCACTGACGCCTTTTCTTACCAGGTTGACCCCATGGCCCATATCGCGCACCTCATCGACCGAAGGCACTGCGAACACATGCGTCTCGTCGTTGGAGAAATACGGGTCGGCTTTGACGGCAGCCGTCACCTCTTCGAGGCTTGCTCCTTCCTCCAATTCCACATACACCATTCGCCGATGCAGCCCCTCCCCTTTTGGAATGGTCATCGAAAGTGCGTTTTTCACCCCCTTCTTTGAGCGTACGCATACTGAGTGCCCCATGGACATTCCAGGTCCGAAATTGGTGTACGACAATCCTTTCGGTGCGAGGCTCTGCATGAGCGTTCTGACGATGCTGTCGCTTCCCGGGTCCCATCCAGCAGCGATGACCGCCACGGTTCCAGTCTTCTTGCACACCTCCATGAGCGAGGCACGATAGTCGAGGATGCTGGTATGTATGTCGAAGCTATCGACGGTGTTGATGCCCAGAGGCAATATTTTCTTGGCATACTCCTCACAGCTTCGTGTGGGAGTGGCAAGGATGGCCACATCGACATCCTTCAGCAAGGAAATGTCTTTCACCACATCATAAGGTGCTAATTCAGCGGGCTTGTCGGCATCGCCATTTCTTCGCACGATGCCAGCGACCTCAAAATCGGGAGCGGCTTCAAGGGCCTGAAGGGCATATTTGCCAATGTTGCCGTAACCCACTACGGCGGCTCTAATCTTCTTCATCGTTCTTTTTTATGTTTAATAGTTAGTCAAAATCCGTTTTCGATTGCAAAAGTACACTAATTTTAGGAAAAAGCTATCAAAAAGAAAGATTATTTTCAAAATTTTTAACGCTTAGGGATTTTGGCGGAAGCTATTCTGTTCGCCACGGGATACAGTTCCCTGGTTTTTGCTACCTTTATATAAGGTAAAGGGCACCTCTGCGTAACTCTTCAGCGAATCTTACGCTCAGGTGGATTTGCAATCCACCTGCATGGAGTGTAAGCATTTTTAATGCGATTTTCGGATTGAAAATCCTGATATTCAATGCGTCGGGATTGCAAATCCCGACGAACATTACTTTTTTAGTTGATTCACTGAGAATCTTACGCTCAGGTGGATTTGCAATCCACCTGCATGGAGTGTAAGTTACTATGTTTGCGATTTTCGGATTAAAAATCCTGATATTCACTGCGCCGGGATTGCAAATCCCGACGAACATTACTTTATTAGTTGATTCACTGAGTTACACCTCGGCAATGAAAATAAAAAAATTACCATTTTTTTATTTTGCATTGCACTCGGTTTTTGCTACCTTTACATAAGGTAAAGGGCACCTCGGCAATGAAAAAAAATTGCATTTTTTATTTTGCATTGCTCTCGGTTTTTGCTACCTTTGCAATATCAACCACATCCATTACTATGAGAGTTAAGAATCTCCCCCTTCTGACAGTCATACTGCTGTTATCCCTCCCCATTCAGGCTCAGCGTAGCAATACGCCAAAAGACAGCCTCAACCAAAGTATTCTCGATGGCGGTTCGATGGACAAAGTGACCGAGGACCGCATGAACAAAGGCTTTGTATCCAATTCCATCAACAAGTTGAGCGGCCAGGCAGCCGGTGTTCAGGTGTCAAGCGGCGAAAACCAAATGGCCATGCTTTCGTCGGTACGTGTTCGAGGCACGACATCGCTGACAGGCGGCAACGACCCTCTGGTGCTCATCGACGGCGTGTCGTCCGACCTCGCCACCCTATCAACCATCTACCCCGCCGACATTGAGAGTTTCACCATTCTGAAGAATGCCGCCGAGACAGCCATGTTCGGTTCCCGTGGTGCCTCCGGTGTCATCGCCGTCACCACGAAGAAGGGCCACAGCGGTAAGTTCCAAATCTCCTACGATGGCAACATCGGTTTTGAGCATGCCTTCAAACAAGTGGAGATGCTCGACCGCAATGGATACATCAACACCGCCAAGAGCCTCAACTATTTCTACAACGACGGCGGCTACGACACCGACTTCCCCAAGGCGCTCACCCACACCGGTCTGATTCACCATCACCACATCGCCTTTGGCGGCGGCAACGACCATAGCAATTACCGTGCATCGATTGGCATGATGGACCACAACGCCGTGATCAAGGACAATGACTACGACAATTTCGTGGCGAAGCTCGACATCAAGCAGAAGGCCTTCGACGACCGTTTCACCGCCAACTTAGGTGTCTTTGGCTCGTCGCAGCGCGACAAAGAAATCTACGACACACAAGACCTTTTCTACTCCGCATTGGCCCAGAACCCCACCTATCCTTCGACCAAGAACAGCGACGGTTCGTGGAGCACCAACGCCACCGCCTCTCAAATCAACCACCCCATAGCACTGCTGGGCAATAAGGATGACACGAAGATGCTCAACTTCAACACCCACCTGAACACGACCTATGACATCTGGCCCAACCTTCAGCTCATCACCACCGGTTCTTACTCCTTCACCAGCACCGAGCACTCACAGTATCTTCCCACATCGGTGTCGGGACAAGGCCAGGCCTACCGTGGGGAGCTCAAAAGCGAGAGTTGGCTGGCCGACCTCGGCCTGAAATACTGGTGGGACTGGGACGAGGAGCACAGAATCGAAATCATGGGAGTAGGTGAATACCAAGCAACCATACTCACCCAGTTCTTCACCACGGTGAAAGGTTTCTCCACCGACGCGTTCGGCTACAACAACCTCGGCGCCGGCTCACTCCGCCCATACGGCGGTACAGGCTCATCGTACGAGAAATCAAGCCTTGCCTCTTTGGTCTTCAACGCCAAATACCTGATGCTACACCGCTACACCTTCGGATTGGCCATGCGTGCCGACGGAAGCAGCAAGGTGGGAAAGAACAACCGATGGGGATATTTCCCTTCCATATCCGCTGAATGGGACGTGATGAAGGAGCCCTTCATGAAGGGAATATCCTCTATCACCCAGCTCAAGCTCCGCACAGGCTATGGCTTCACCGGAAACCTGGGAGGCATCAGTTCCTACATCTCACTCCCCATCTATGAGCCCATCGGCATCATCCCCGGCAACGACTCCCCCGTCGTCACGTTGGGCAGCATCGACAATGTCAACCCCGATTTGAAATGGGAGACCAAGAGCACCTTCAACATCGGACTGGACCTTGGGATGTGGAACGACCGTTTCGTGCTCAAGGCAGAATACTACTACTCGAAGACGCGCGACATGCTCTACCTCTATGATGTCAGCGTTCCGCCATTCCCCTATGAAAAGATGTACGCCAACTTAGGCTCGATGAGCAACTCTGGCTTTGAATTCGGAATAGGCGCCACCCTCATCAGGACAAAAGACCTCCAGCTCAACGCCAACCTCAACCTCTCTCGTCAGTACAACAAGCTCATCTCCCTCTCGGGCACCTACAACGGCGAGTACATGGCCGCCAACAAAGTCGTGGGCATCAGCGAGCTCAACGGTGCCGGTTTCCACGGCAGCAACCGCGATGTCGCCTACCAGATCGTGGGCCAGCCACTCGGCGTGTTCTACCTGCCCCACTGCACCGGGCTGAAAGAGTACCCCGACGGTGGCTACTACTACGACATTGCCGACCTGGACGGCGACGGTGAAGCCAGTATAGAAAAAGACCGGTACATCGCCGGTCAAGCCACCCCCAAATGGACCTTGGGCTCCAACATCAGCTTGAGATACAAAGACTTCGACTTCTCACTTCAGATGAACGGAGCCTTCGGTCACAAGATATACAATGGCACGGCCCTCTCGCTGATGAACATGGCCTCATTCCCCGACTACAACGTGATGAAGGGTGCCCCGAAGCGAGACATCTACGACCAGGCGGTCACCGACTACTGGCTCGAGAGCGGCGACTACCTCAACTTCGACTATGCCACCATCGGCTACAATGTCCCCATCAGCCGCTTCACCGATTACATCAGCCAGTTGCGTGTGTCGTTCAGCATCAACAACATCGCCACCATCACCTCTTACAGCGGACTCACCCCCATGATAAACAGTTTTGTGGTGAACAGCACCTTAGGCATCGACGACAAGCGCTCATATCCTCCCTACAGGTCATTCACTTTCGGCGTAAGCATCTCTTTCTAACCCGCACACCATGAGAAGAAATATCATCATCAGCATCATCGCACTGTTCTCGCTCAGCTCATGCCTCGACGAGGACCCAAGGAGTCAGCTCAGCGAGCACGAGACTTTCGCCACGGCCAGCGACCTTTACAACAACACCGTGGGCAACCTTTACAACTACATCGGCGGGAGCAGCGACTCCCAAGGTCTCCAAGGCACGACACGTGGCATCTGGGACCTGTCGGAACTGACCACCGACGAGGCCATGATACCCACACGCGGCGGAGACTGGTTCGACGGCGGACTGTGGCAGTCGCTCTATCTCCACAAATTCACCCCGGGAACACAGCCCATTGTAGGTGCATGGGACTACCTCTACAAAGTCATCGTGATGTGCAATCAAGCTCTTGCCAAGCTCGACGAGCACAGCGGCCTGCTCAACGAGTGGACGCTCTCGAGGTACAAAGCCGAAATCCGTGCGCTGAGATCGCTCTACTACTTCTACCTCATCGACCTCTTCGGACAAGTGCCCTACCTCGACACAGCCGCCACCCTGCTCAAGGAGACCAACCAAGTGAGCCGCAGCACCCTTTTCAACAACATCTGGAACAAGCTCACCGAGGCACTGCCTCTGCTCGCCGACGAATTCAGCAATTTACCAGGCGAATATTACGGTCGGATGACACGCCACGTGGCATGGTTCATCCTCGCTAAGATGGCGCTCAACGCCGAAGTGTGGACATACGATGACTGGACCGATGAATACCGTGAACCAGGAACAGACATCATGCTCGACTGCGAAGGCCATCTGCTCAACGCGTGGGACGCATGCCTCTACTGGTGCGACAAGTTGACTTATGCGGGTTACGGTTTAGAGAAAGACTACGTCCAGAATTTCTCGGTCAACAATGAAAACTCAAGCGAGAACATCTTTACGATTCCCATGAACAAGTTCCTCTACTCGAATGTCTTCACCAACCTCTTGCGCTCACGCCACTACAACCACGGCAAGGCTCTCGGCATGAGTGCAGAAAACGGTATCTGCGCCACAGTGAGTGCCGTGCGCACCTATGGTTACAACACCGAAGACGAAGACACCCGTTTTATGCTCAACTTATATTCAGACGATGTCTATGTTGACAATAACCAGGTGCTTCTCGACAATGGACTTCCACTAATCTATAAGCCGCTGGAGGTGGAGCTCGACCTTACAAGCACCCCCTATGAGAAGACAGCCGGCGCCCGGATGAAGAAATATGAGGAAGACCGCAGAGCATACTCCGGTGGCCTTCTCCAAAACAATGACATCGTCCTGTTCCGCTATGCCGACGTGCTCCTGATGAAGGCTGAAGCCAAGGTGAGAAAAGGCGAGAACGGCGACGAAGAGCTCAATGAAGTACGCGAACGCGTAGGCATGGGATACCGCAAGGCAACACTCGACAACATCCTCGACGAGCGGCTCATGGAACTGCACTGGGAGGGATGGCGCCGCCAAGACCTCATCCGCTTCGACCGATACCACCGTGCCTACGACCAGCGCCCACAACTCAAAGGAGAGGCCGACCGCCACACCACCGTATTCCCCATACCTGAAAGGGCCATCACGCTCAACGGGCAGATTAAGCAGAACCCGGAATATTAGGTTTTTAGGAGTTTTTTGGGGAGTTTAGGAGTTTAGGAGTTTGAGAGTTTAGACATATGCATTGAGGGCAGAGGTAATTTGTTTCGGCATTGAGGGCAGAGGTAATTCACTTCGGCATTGAGGGCAGAGGTAATTTATTTCGGCATTGAGGGCAGAGGTAATTTGCTTCGGCATTGAGGGCAGAGGTAATTTGCTTCGGCCGATAATAATGAATTACCTCTGCCCTCAAGGTCTATCTCCTGACCACTTTCTGCCCGTTGGCAATCACGATGCCTTTCGCGCCGTCGGTGACGGGCGTGCCATCGATGCGATAGACTTTGGCAGAGCCCTCGTGCTGCATGGCACTGGGGGTGTTGACCACATTAGACAATTTGCCCGTTTTCTCGGCAAACTCGGCACGTGCCCTGGCCAGTTGTCCGATGAAACGCTCATGGTTGCGAATCATCTGGTAAAGCACAGTACCAGCCAATCGTCCTGCATCCACGTCGCTCTGCCAGTGGTAACCCGCGATGACCCTGCTTTGCCCAAACTCATATCCACGGGTCAGCAGTCCTTCCATAGCCTCCGGAGAGGTGTTGATATCTGCCAGCAATAATGCCGACGTCCATCCCAGTACGGTGTGACCGGAGGGGTACGAGCCCTCGTTTCGGTGCTTCTCTTCCTTTTCAGGCACGATGGTGCCCTCGTTGTAATATGCATACGGGCGCATGCGGTTGAAGTGAGCCTTCGCGTCGGAGTAGATACTGTCGCAGGAAGCACAGACATCCTGCAGGATGCTGTAAATCTCAGGAGTATCCTCCTTGGTTATCTCCAGGCCAAAGATGCCTCCAAACTCCTCGATGATCGTAGCCATGCTATACACAGCGTCACGTTTGGCTTGTGCACAACGCTCTTCGTCGAGACGCATCAACTTCCCCCATAGATACTGCGACTGGTCGGCCACGAACCTTGCGGACTCAAACTCCGGCGGTGCTGGCAGGATGTTCGCCATATTTGGCAATTGAGCCTTTGTAAAATACGCGTGTCCATTCTTCTCGTCGCCTGCAGCCTGAACATTTACAATGCCGCAAAGCACAAAAGCCACGGCCAGAAAAAGAAATCTTTTCATCTTCAAATTCATTTTTTACTTATTATTCTAATGTCAACTCTCTTGTAACACAAGACCATCCTCTCACTATCCGCAAGAGGATGGAATTTTGTGTCTGCAAAGGTACGAAATATGTTTGAGAACCAGTGTTCCGTATCCTGTTATTTACCAAGATGTGACCATAGGGTTCCAAAAAGAAGGGTGTATAAGAATTTTCATCTTACACACCCTCTTTAGTTCAAGTCCACTATTACTCTTAGTCGTTGGGAGTGATGTTGGTGGCCTCAAGCATCATAGCGACCTCGTTGTTGATGCGTTCAGCGAAGGCCTCCATGGTCATGCTGGCCTGTTCGCCACCACCTTGTTTGCGCATCGACACCAGTCCCTCGGCAGCCTCCTTTTCTCCCACGATGACCATGTAGGGCACACGTTTGAGTTCGTTGTCACGTATTTTGCGGCCGATTTTCTCGTTTCGGTCGTCGATGGTTGCCCTCACGCCCTTGCTGTCGAAGTAGCGTGCCACGGACTGTGCGTAGTCGTTGAAATTCTCCGAGATGGGTAGGATGGCCACCTGGTCGGGTGTGAGCCAGAGTGGGAAATGCCCTGCGGTGTGCTCCACCAGTACGGCGGTAAATCGCTCCATCGAGCCGAAGGGAGCACGGTGCACCATCACCGGTGTCTGTCGCGAGTTGTCCTCGGCGACATACTCCAGTTTGAAGCGCTGCGGCAGGTTGTAGTCCACCTGGATGGTTCCCAACTGCCACCTGCGTCCTATGGCATCCTTCACCATGAAGTCGAGTTTCGGTCCATAGAAAGCGGCCTCGCCGTACTCGATGCGTGCGTCGAGCCCTTTCTCCTTGCAAGCGTCGATGATGGCCTGTTCGCTCTCAGCCCACACCTCATCGCTGCCGATGTATTTCTCGGTGTCCTTGGGGTCGCGGAGAGATATCTGAGCCTCGAAATTATCGAAATTGAAGATTTTGAACACCGCCTGTATGATGTCCATCACCCTGAGGAACTCCCCCTTCACCTGGTCGGGACGGCAGAAGATATGTGCGTCGTCCTGTGTGAATGAGCGGACGCGTGTGAGACCGTGCAGTTCGCCGCTCTTCTCGTAGCGGTATACGGTACCGAACTCAGCGATGCGCAGAGGCAGGTCCTTGTATGAGCGTGGCTTCATGGCGAAGACCTCGCAGTGGTGGGGGCAGTTCATCGGTTTGAGCATATACTCCTCGTCCTCCTCTGGTGTGTGTATGGGCTGGAAGGAGTCCTTGCCGTAGTGGGCGTAATGCCCTGAAGTGACATAGAGGTTCTTGCTGCCGATATGCGGTGTGATGACCTCCTGGTATCCGAAGCGTTTCTGGATTTTGCGCAGCATGTCCTGAAGTCTGAGTCTCAGGTCGGTTCCTTTGGGCAGCCAGATGGGCAGTCCCTTTCCCACTCGCTCAGAGAACATGAACAGTTCCATCTCCTTTCCAATCTTTCTGTGGTCGCGCTTCTTAGCTTCCTCGAGCATGACGAGATACTCGTCGAGCATCTTCTTCTTAGGGAAGGAGATGCCATAGATGCGTGTCATCTGCTCTCGCTTGGCGTCGCCTCTCCAGAAAGCTCCAGCCACGCTGGTGATTTTGATGGCCTTGATGGCCCCTGTCGACATGAGGTGCGGGCCACGGCAGAGGTCGGTGAAGTCGCCCTGAGTGTAGGTTGAGATGGTGCCATCCTCGAGGTCCTGCTCGATGTGCTCGCATTTGTAGGTCTGTCCGTCGGCAGCGAACTCGTTGAGCGCGTCGGCCTTCGAGATGTCGCGCCTCACCACGGCCTCGTCCTTCTTGGCCAGTTCCATCATGCGTGCCTCAATCTTCGGCAGGTCGTTCTCAGAGATGACGTCCCCCTCCTTGGGCATGACATCATAGAAGAAGCCATTCTCCACGGCAGGTCCGAATCCGAACTGTATGCCAGGATAGAGCTGTTTGAGCGCTTCGGCAAGCAGGTGTGCACTGGTGTGCCAGAAGGTGTGCTTGCCCTCTTCATCGTCGAACTTGTAGAGAGCGATGGTTGCATCGCCGAGTATGGGTCTGTTGAGTTCTACAGTCTCACCATTGACACCGCAAGATACAACGTTGCGGGCGAGAGCCGGCGAGATGCTCTCTGCAATCTGAAGCCCAGTCACACCCTGCTCATACTCACGCACGGTGCCATCGGGGAAAGTGATGTTGATTTTCATACAAATTATACAACTATTTGTGAATTGTCGGCAAAGGTAATGAAAGAGCGGCGAAGGACAAAATAAAACGTCGCCTTTTTCTCACGAATTGAAGAATTTGAGAGAATTGCCGTGACTTCCCCAATCCGATTATTCGGGATAAAAAACCGTCCAAAGTGCCGCGAGAAGAGAACAGGCAAGCAGAAGTTTAAGGCTTCGAGAACTTCTTAATCATGCTGTATGCGCCATACAGTCCCAGTTCTCCCGACTTGCTGAGGTCGGCGATGCCTTTCTTCCTCTCATTGGTGTGGATATAAGCCAGGCCGCGGTTGTAGTAGGCCTCCGCCATGTTGTGATTGGCCGCGATGGCCTTCGAGTAATCGTCGATGGCCTCGGCATAGTCGCCCTGCATGTAGTGGAGGTTGCCCCTATCGTAATAGATATAGGCATTGTCAGTCTCGAGAGCGATGGCCCGGTTGAGGTCGTAGAGGGCGCTGGCTCCCTTGATTTTCGAGTCAGTTCCCTGCGAGCTGTTGAACTCATTCATGGCCGCCTCGCATACCCCTCTCTGCCAGTAGGCGAGCACGAGGGTGGAGTCGATGCCTATGCAGGTGGTAAGGTCGTCGATGGCGTCGCCATAGTTCTGCACGACGGAATAGGCGACGGCACGCTGGAGGAGGAGATATTTGGTGACCTGCACGTCGCGTGAATCGAGGATGAGTGTGGTGAGCGAATCGGTCAGCGCGAAGACCTTCTTCGTCTGCTGTTCGCTGAGCGAAGCGGGGTTGCAAGTGAGATAGACCCTCTGAAGAGGTTTTGATTTCTGGTTGAACGCCTCCACCTCGGCATCAAAGACCTGGTAGCCCTTGACGACATTAGCATAAGGCATGAACGAGAGAACGTACATCGGCATCTGGTCGAGGTCCACCTTGCGGTTCTGCACCTTGCCCCTGTAGACGCTCTCATACTCATGCTCCATGACGGGCTCCTCGTCCTCCACCACGACATGGTTGTACTTGTCGAAGTCAATCTCGCTCTTCTTCCTCGTCTGGCTCACCTGGTTTCTCGACCACCGTGGCTGAATGCCGATGTGTTTGTCCATCTGCGCCTTGAAGACCTTGAACTCGTCGTTCTCGGCCTGGTTGGTCATGCCCAGGCGTCGGTAGCAGTCGGCGCGCCGGTAGAGACCGGTCCAGAAATTAGGAAACTCCTCGAGCACCCGTGTGTAGTCGCGTATGGCCCCTCTGAGGTCACCCGTTTTATGGAGCAGCAGCGCCCGGTTGTAGATGGCCATGATGTTCTTTGGCTCCATGCTCACCACATAGTTGAAATCCTCAATGGCCCGGTTGTCGTCGCCCACCTGCACACGGAGCAGTCCACGGTTGTAGTGGGCGAGGAAGTTGTCGGGGTCGAGGTCGATGGCAGTGTCGTAATCCGCCATGGCCCCTCTGAGGTTGTTGGTGTTGAGCCGTGCGAGAGCCCTGTTGACATAGCAGCTCACCATCTGCGGTTTGAGATGTATGACCTGCCCCAGTTGTTCATCAGCCTCCTTCCAGTTCGACCTTGACAGGCTGATGCTCGCCCTTGTGAGCCACGACTCCCAGTCGTAGGGGTCGATTTTGAGTGCCTTGTCGAGCCATGTCGCCGCAGCGGTGGTGTCGGCCTGCATGAGACAGACGCCAGCCTTTACGGTGTATGCCCTGGCATATTTGCCCCATTTCTGGATGATGGTGTCGAGTTCGAGCTGTGCCCGCTCATAGTCTTTCAGTTCGATGCGGCATAGCGCCCTGTTGAACCAGAAGTTCTGTGCCGACGGTTCATCCTTCAGCGCCCTGTCGTAGTCTTCGATGGCCTCCTGGTATTTGCTCTCCCTGATGCGGCAAAGTCCCCGCAGTTCGTAGATGCCCGTGACGTAAGGGTTGAGGTTGAGGGCCTCGGTGCAGTCGTCCTCAGCCCCAGCGAAGTCGTCGAGGTAGAATTTAGCCACCCCTCTGTAGAACCACGGTTCGTATCGGTATGGTTTGGATGCGATGGCCCTGTTGAAATGCTGTATGGCGAGCACATAGTCCTCATAATACAAGGCACTTCTGCCACTCATAATCAGTCTGTCGACATTGAACTGTGCAGACGCTCTGAGTGGCAGAAGTGCCATCAAGAAGAGGAGAGCCCTGGTGAGCATGTCAACTATTTCCTCAGGGCAGCCTTGGTCTTGTAGGAGCAGCTGTAACGCCCCTGCAGGAGAGCCTTAAGGCGGCTTTTTATCATCGTTTTGCGGAACGGTGAGATGCGGTCGATGAAAACCTTTCCTTCGAGGTGGTCGAACTCATGCTGCATGACCCGTGCGAGGTATCCCCCCACCCACTCTTCATGCACCTGTCTGTCGATGTCCTCGTAGCGCACCTTGATGCGTGTGGGTCGTGTCACCTTCTCGTGAATACCCGGCAGACTGAGGCATCCCTCCTCCATGGTGTCGGTTTCGCTCTCGTCGTACTCCAGAATATGCGGGTTGATGAATGCCTTCTTGAACCCCTTGTACTCAGGCATATCCTCAGCAAGGAGGTCAAGGTCGATTACCACCACGCGGACATCCTTGCCCACCTGTGGTGCGGCAAGACCTATCCCCTCAGAATCGGCAAGAGTTTCCCAGAGGTTATCGACAAACTCATTGAGACCGGGGTAGTCGGCGGGGATGTCCTCCGCCACTTTCCTGAGCACGTTTTGCCCATAAATATAAATAGGTAGTATCATTTCCTTCTCGATTCCAAAAAACTCTGCAAAATAATAGTGGCACTAATCTCGTCGACGAGTGCCTTGTCCTGTCGGGCTTTTTTTCGCAACCCGCCGTCAATCATGGCCTGATGTGCGAGTACCGATGTGAATCGCTCGTCGTAGAGAGCAACGGAGATGTTCGGGAAAGCCTTTCTGAATTGTGCGACAAACTGCTTCACTCTTTTCCAGTTCTCGCTGGGCTGTCCGTTGGTCTGTTTCGGTTCCCCCACGACGACCATTTCCACCTCCTCGCGCTGCAGATAGTCACGCAACCAGTCCATGAGCGTTGCAGTAGAAACAGTCGCCAACCCCCCGGCTATGAGCTGCAGGGGGTCGGTGACTGCCAGTCCGGTGCGTTTTCTGCCATAGTCGATGGCCAGTATTCTCGCCACGACGTATTAATAGCCGTAATAGAGCAGCCAAGCGTCGGGATAGGTGTTGCGCAGCTGGTTGCGGCTCTGCACGGCACGTCCCTTCTCAGCGAAGGTTGTTGCAACGACACGGTACATGTCGCGTGCAGAATTGTATGCCAGCTGAGCGTCGTAGCCCTGTGAGCGGAGCCTTGACACGAGGTTCTCGGCATTCGACTTGACAGAGAAGGAGCCAACGACGACGCTGTAAGCCTTAAGACCAGAGCCGTTGACCACGGTGAGGTTCTCCGAGCGTACAGACTCGTTTTCGTAATTGTTGTTGTTAGTTGTTGCGTTGTTGTCAGCGACGGGCGTGTCAACGAACGGAGTGACAACGGGTGTGTCGTCGTAGTTGGTGTTTTCGGTGACGGCTGCATCCTGGGCTTTTGCCTTGTCGTAAGCCTTGCGGTATGCGCTCTCCTTCGACTTGCAGCTACTGAATGCCAGAGCTACACACAGCCCTGCGCAGATAACGAGATACTTCTTCATTTGTTAAAAGATTGGTAATTGATGATGATATTTACACATAATTCTATTTCAAGTGCGAAATTACACAAATTCGGCTAAAAAACGACCGAAAAAGGCTATAAAGTTTGTTAAACTAACAAAATACAACATTTTTAACAAAAAAAGACATTGAAAAGTGGGTTCAATTGAAAAAGAATTGCTATATTTGCTTTCGAAAAGCGGAGGTAGCCCCAAAGGCCCCTCACACGACTTAATCTTTCAAGTTTAATTATCAACCATCAACATTATGAAACAGCTTAGTTACATTGGCGCTTTCATTGGCGGTGCCCTTGCTGGCGCAGCCCTTGGCATTCTCATGGCTCCCGAGAAGGGGACCGACACCCGCACACGTCTTGCCGACACGGTGTCAGACTTTCTGAAGAAGCACAACATCAACATCAGCCGCAAGGACATGGAAGACCTTGTGGACGACCTGAAGGACGTCGCCACAGGCGAGGATTAAAAAATCGTCTGAAGGATGATTTCCAGTGACGACAATATAGAGACGATAGCCCAATTGGTAGAGTCGGCGAAGCGCTATGTGGGCGTGAAGTCGGAATACATCAAGTTGGACATCATCGAGAAGGTGGTGAGGCTTCTTACGCTTGCCGCCGTCACGTTGGTTGCCCTTCTGTTGGTAGTTCTGATGCTCATCTACATTTCTTTCGCCCTCGCCTACGCATTGTCGCATCTTGTGGGAACAGTCGGGGCATTCCTGATAGTTGCCGGCATCTATTTATTGTTGCTCATCCTTTTTGTGTACAACCGTCGCAAATGGATAGAGAAGCCCTTGGTGCGCTTTCTTGCAGACATATTACTAAATTAGAAGTCACGTATGCCCACCCAACCTTTGTTACATTATAAGTCGCTCGATGACATCCGGGCCCGTAAGCAGGCCTTGAAAGAGGATCTCGACCGCGACAGTCTTTCTATGAAAACACAATGGGACAGTCTGTTCCACAAGCCCAAAAGCCAGGCTCCATCCAAGCGCCTGAGTGCTTTTATGACAACCGGTGCAAGCGTGTTCGATGGTATATTGCTCATTCTGAAGCTATACAACCGCTATGGTGGCGGACGCAAGAGTTCGCACTCACGCAAGAAAGGCTTCTTTGCTCGGCTTCTCTCATGGTGAACACCCCTTTTTCCACGGCGTTACAACAAATAACGGGCACTGCTTATGGCAGTGCCCGTAGTTTTTTATGGGCGCCTCAATCAGAGGTCGAGTGTGAGGCCGTCGTAGGCCAGGTGTACGCCTTCGGGCAGTTCTGCCTCGGTTTCGCGATGGAGGCCGATGCCATGTGAGAAATGAATAAGGTAAGTCTCGCGGGCCCCTACCTGTTGGGCGAAGGCAACGGCGTCATCGACCAACTGGTGGGAGTGGTGCAGGCCTTGTTTTCTCAGGGCATTGACCACGAGCGTGTCCGTTCCCTCGAGAAAAGCCATTTCCTGCGGCTCGATGCTCTTCATGTCGGTGATGTATGCGAGTTTTCCGATACGGAATCCAAGGATGGGCAGTTTGCCGTGCATGACGGTGAAAGGCGTGATGCCGAGCGCGCCGACAGTGATGGTCTGGTGGGGAGCAATGGCCTGCAGGTCGAGCAGCGGCACGCCGGGGTAGAGGTGCTCGCCAAAACAATAAGGCATGGTACGCCTCAGCGCATCGGCAGTAGACTGGTCGGCATAGATGTGCACCGGGCCGAAGACGCAGAAAGGGCGAATGTCGTCGATGCCCGCCACATGGTCGTAATGGATGTGTGTGAGCAGCACGGCATCGATGGGTTTGAAGTCGAAGGGGAGGATTTGCTGCCGGAAGTCAGGTCCGCAGTCGATGAGCAGACGCGTGTCGCCCTCATCGATAAGTGCCGAGCACCTCAGTCTTTTGTCGTGCGGGTCGTTGCTTCGGCATACGGAGCATCCGCATCCGATGCTGGGAACACCACCCGATGTTCCGGTGCCTAAGAAGGTGAATCTCATAAGTTTCAGATGATGTTGACCTCGGTATGGATTTCTATGCCGAACCTATTGAAGACATCGTTTCTTACCGCCTCGCACAGCCGCAGCACGTCCTCTCCCGTAGCGCCCCCCTTGTTGACCAGCACGAGAGCCTGTTTGCCACTGACGGCGGCATTACCCATACTCCGTCCCTTCCATCCGCATTGTTCGATGAGCCATCCCGCAGGTATTTTCTCATTGTCGCTGTCGATGGTGTAGTGAGGCATGTCAGGATAGATGCTTGCCAGTTGTCTGTACTTCTCGCCATCGACGACGGGGTTGACGAAAAAGCTTCCCGCATTACCTTCCTGCTCCGGGTCGGGCAGTTTTGCCTTTCTGATATCGATGATGACCTGCCTAAGCTGCCGTGCCGTGGGTTTTTCTATCCCTCTTGCCTCCAGCATCGCCCTGATGTTGCCATAGTCGAGTTTGGGCGAGAAGGTTTCCGATAGTCTGTAAGTGACCGCCGTGATGAAGAATCGCCCCATCCACTCCCTTTTGAATCGAGAGTCGCGGTAGCCATACTCACAGTCCTGCGGTTCGATATTCACCATCAGTCCCGTTTTGAGGTCAACGGCTTCGATGGCCCAGATAAGGTCTTTCACCTCAACGCCGTAAGCCCCGATGTTCTGAACGGCAGAAGCCCCCACATCGCCGGGTATGTAGGAGAGGTTTTCGGCGCCATACCACCCATGGTCGACGCATAGGGCGACGATATCGTCCCACCGCTCCCCTGAGCCGCATCTGAGCAGCACATATCCGTTCTCGCTGGTTGTCTCTACTCCTTTGATGGCCGAGCGCAGCACCGTCCCCTTGAAATCTCCGGTGAACAGCAGGTTGCTTCCACCTCCGATGACGAGGATGGGTGTGTCGTCGTCGGTTAGTGAACAGACGAAGGGTGTCACCTCAGCCTCTTTCTCCAGTTCTACGTACCTCCGGCAGGATACCTTGATGCCAAAAGTGTTGTGCCTGGTCAGGTCATAATTTAGAATGTCTATCATAATGATTTACTGGGAGAGTTGAGTATCATGCTATTAACAGGTCAGAAGGGTCAGTTGACCAATTTCACCAGTTTCCATTTTCCATCGGTCTGCCTGAAAGTCATCCTTGCCTCCAGTCCATTGGCGATGCCCCTGAAAACGAGCACTTTCTGCTTGTTCTGCGTATATGACTGGCCATAATTGATATTGTAAAGGAAATCTGTGGGCAGTTCGGTGGGACGGAAGTCGGGCCACTGTTCCGGGAAGAACTCACCTTCCACCGTGCCGTACTCATCGTCGGGGTCGGGCACAGTGGCCTCGACCGGCTCTCCGATGCTCTGCATCTGGAAGGCGGAGTCGTTGGCGAATTTCTCGTAGAAGCCGAGGAAGGACTTGTTGGGGTTCTGCAGGATGGAGTTGCGAGTGATGCCAGTGAGCCTCCATTGCCCGTTCACCCTGTTGAAGATATGCTGCTCGACGTTATTAGCCCTGAGGTCGATTTTCTCTACCACGACGCTGTCGAGGTGTGTGGCTTTCACCAGGTCGAGCTGTTTCTCATTGTCGAAGATGAGGGTATAGAACTCCTGTTTCATGAAATAGTGCTCCTGTTTCCACTCCGCCTGCTGTATGGTGGTTGTGGTGTCGCCCTGCTCCACTTCGAGAGGGAAGTCCACCCTCTCATACTGCAGTTTTTTGTTGGCGGCGAAGTTGAAGAGGAAGTCATCGAAGAGCTCGTCGGCAGCGACGGGCATTGGCGTGGCAGAGATGAGGCTGTCCATGGCATCCTCAGGCACGGTATCGACCACGACAGCCGGCACGGTATCGACTGGCACCACAGTGTCTGTCTTAGTTATCTCCTCCACCTCAGGCTTCTTGTCCTTACAGCTATAGACGATACCTAAAGCCATAAGTATGAAGCACGCGAAAATGGTCTTTCGTCTAATCATACATTATATGTTATGCGCCCGAATTTGACGATATTACTTGCAAAAGTACAACTTTATTTCGATAATGTGCGTGATTTACCATAAAAATATTACCTTTGCATACAATTTCAAAAGATAAGAGAATGTTACTTGAGAAAATAGAGGCACTTCTGAGTGAAGTGCAGCAGTTGCATGCGGCGAATGCCGAAGAGATAGAGGCCCTTCGCCTGAAGTATTTGAGCAAGCGAGGAGAGATCGCCTCACTGATGTCGGACTTCCGCCAAGTGGCGGGTGAGCAGAAACGTGTCATTGGCATGAAGCTCAACGAGTTGAAGCAGAAGGCCACCGAGCGCATCAATGCCCTTCGCGATGAGATTTCCACCACTGGCGGTGCCACTGAGAGCCTTGACCTGACACGCACCGCCTACCCCATCGAGCTTGGCACGCGCCATCCCATCTCGATTGTCACCAACGAGATTATCGACATTTTCTCACGTATGGGATTCACGCTTGCCGATGGTCCTGAGGTGGAGGATGACCTTCATGTGTTCACGAAGATGAATTTCGCCGCCGACCATCCCGCTCGCGACATGCAGGACACGTTTTTCGTGGAGACCAATGCCGACGACGTGGCAAAGAACATCATCCTCAGGAGCCACACCAGTTCGGTTCAGGCCCGTGTGATGGACACCACCCAGCCTCCCATCCGCGTCATCTGCCCAGGCCGTGTGTATCGCAATGAGGCCATCACCGCCCGTGCCCACTGCTTCTTCCATCAGGTGGAAGGACTTTACATCGACCGCAACGTCTCCTTCACCGACCTCAAGCAGGTACTACTCTCTTTCGCCCGTGAGTTGTTCGGTGCCGACACGAAAATCCGCCTCCGCCCGAGTTTCTTCCCCTTCACCGAGCCGAGTGCCGAGATGGACATCTCGTGCCACATCTGCGGCGGTGTGGGATGCGGTTTCTGCAAGCACACCGGATGGGTGGAAATCCTGGGTTGTGGCATGGTTGACCCCAACGTGCTGGAGTTGTGCGGCATCGACAGCAGCATCTACAGCGGCTATGCCTTCGGCGTAGGTGTCGAGCGCATCACCAACCTGAAATACCGTGTGAGCGACCTACGCATGTTCTCAGAGAACGACACCCGCTTCCTCCGCGAGTTCGAGTCGGCCTATTGACCGTTCTCCAACCGTCACCGTGATGGACTCGCACCCTGTGCTCGACGCGCAGCTCGGCATTCTCCTTGCCTGCAGCGCCACGCCACAGTCCACCGCATGGAACCTGCCATCGGTCATCACCCTCGGCAAGTCTGTCGATGCCTCAAGGCTCGTGGATGCCATCACTTGTATCTGCTCCTCCCGTGAGGAGCTCCATATCCGTTTCATAAGAACCCCCGACGGCACCATCCGTCAATATGCCGACCACGCCCTCCCCATCCCCGTCGCCCGACGCCAGATGAGCGAGGACGTGGCCGACACGTATATCCGCCACGGCTTCGTCAAGCCCTTCGACCTATTCGGCGATGAGGCACTTTGCCGCTTTGAAGTCATCGAGACCGACAGCCATCTGTATCTTCTTTCCGACTTCCACCACAGCATCGCCGACGGTTACACCATCGCACACAACCTCATGCAGACCGACCTGCCAGCGGCCTATGCGGGGTGCGTCCTGGCTCCGCCGGCGAAGACGCTGTTTGCCTGGGCCGAGGAAGAGCAGCAGGCCCTGCACACCCCATCCTACACCAAAGCGAGAGACTATTTCCTCGGTCTTTTCGAAGACTGCGAGGCAACCTGCTATGTCTCCGGCACACCCTCCAGCAACGAGGGAAAAAGCACAGAGAGCTTCAGCATCAGCCGGCAAGAAACAGACCGCTGGACGGAAGAGCACCACACCTCGGCCCCACTGCTGCTAATGGCAGTCTTCAGCCTCACCTTGAGCAAGCTCACCCACCACAGCCGTGTCACCTTCTCCACCATCAACCATGGCCGTTTCGACAAACGCCTGGCACACACTTACGGCATGTTTGTGCAGACGGTGCCCTTCGTGGCCGACATCGCCACTGACACGACCTGTTCCGACCTCCTCACCCAGCTCCGGAGACAATGGATGAACACCCTCCGCCACCGCACCTACCCTTTCACACATTTCTGCCGCGACAGCGGTCTCATCCCCAAAATCTCCTTCGCCTTCCAAGGCGACGGAGTGAAGGAGGAGACCATCATCGAGGGGCAGCACTACCAGGGCGTCCAGCTCGCCCAGTCGTCGCCCGGCGACCTCAGCGTGGTGGTCTATGCCGTGGACGACAGCTATGAGGTGCGGCTGGAGGCGCCCACCTCCCACAGCCGCGGTGCACTCCGTCTTTTCGCCCATGCCATGCGCCATGCCCTTTCCAGTCTGATGACAGGCAGCGACAGCCATGTGAGCGGCATCACCCTGATGAGTGATGACGAGACGGCCCGTATGCTGCGTCTCTCAGCAGGTGAGCAGAACCACCATGCCGATGACACTGTGGTGAGTCTGTTTCTCAAACAGTGCCGCAGCACGCCAGAGTCGGTAGCCGTCGACGACAGCCGGCAGTCGCTGACCTACAGCGAACTGGAGCGGCAGTCGCGCGCGCTGGCCCACTGGCTACACACCCAAAACACCTCCGGTCCTGTCATCGGACTGTATGCCACGCCATGTGCCGCCTTTCTCGTCGGGGCACTCGCCATCATGCGCGCCGGTGCCGCCTACATGCCCATCGACCCCCACCTTCCTCCCCAGCGGCAACAGCAACTCATCGACGACGCGGGCATTACCCTCATCCTCGACAGTACCGCCATCCATACCCACGCCTCCTCCACTGCCCCACCCTGCCCCATCGACCACTCTCAGCCACAGGCCCCCGCCTACATCATCTACACATCGGGGACGACAGGAAGGCCCAAGGGGGTGGTGATACCCCATGCCGCCCTTTCCAACCTCATCCATTTCTGTGTGCGCCGCTGGCCTCTGACAAACCGCAGCCGCATCGCCTGCCATTCCTCCCTCGCCTTCGACGCCTCGGTGGAAGACCTCTTCCCCGTGCTCACCACGGGAGGTTGCGTCCTTCTCATCCCCGAAGACCAGCGTAAAGACCTCGACGATATCGCACACTTCATCGACATTCATCACGTTACCGGTGGCTGCTACACCACACGTCTTGGCGTCGCCCTCGCACAGAGCCACGACCTGCCCGTCGACTACCTCTGCGTAGGCGGCGAACGCCTGACCGACATCCCTCCTGTGCAAGGACGGGTATACAACACCTACGGCCCGACAGAGTTCACCGTCGATGCCACCTATTATGAATTGGAGAAACGGCGGACGTATGAGACCATACCCATCGGCCGCCCACTGGACAACTGCCACGCTTTTGTGGTGGACTGCTTCGGCTGCCTGCTCCCACAAGGAGCCGTGGGTGAACTGTGGCTCGCCGGCAGCAACATCGCCCTGGGTTACTGGAAGGCGCCAGCACTCACCGAGGAGCGCTTCACCCACTGCACCTTCTATCACGGCAAGGTCTATCACACCGGCGACCTGGTGAGATGGAACGACGAGGGGCAACTGGAATTCATTGGCCGAAAAGACCGTCAGGTGAAAATCGACGGCATACGCATCGCGCTGGAGGAAATCGAGCAACAGATGCGGTGCATCGACGGCATCGTCGATGCCGTGGTCGTCGCTCCCGAGGTGAACGGGAAGCCACTTCTGACCGGCTATTTCACAGCCCATGCGCCACTGACCGCCACCGAGGTGAGCGAACAGTTGCGCCGTGCACTGCCCGCCACGATGGTTCCCCAACGCCTCATCGCCCTCGACGCCATGCCGCTGACATCATCGGGGAAGGTGGCATACCGCCAGTTACCCATGCCCATGGCCGAAGACACAACACCGCCTGCCACACCACTGGAAGCCACCCTCTGCCAACTCTTCGCCGAGGTGCTTGGCGACAGGAGCAGTGTAGGGAGCACCGATGACTTCTTCGCCCTCGGCGGCACCTCCATCCTCGCCATGCAACTGGTGACAGCAGCAAGGCAGAAAGGTTACAAGTTGCATTTCAGCGACATCTTCACCCATCCCACACCACACCAACTCGGACTGCTGCTCGAACACGGCGGCAATCTCCACGACGACGACATCGAACAATATGACTACCGGCCCATCCATAGCCTCCTGCACCTCTCGCACGACACCCTTTTCGCACCGCTGCCCTCAGGTGCGACGGTGCTGCTTACAGGCGCGACGGGGTTCTTAGGCATCCACCTGCTCAGGGCACTCATCGACAAGAACGGATATGAGGTGGTGTGCATGATGCGCGACACCGACGCCGAACAGGCCCGTGAACGGCTTCGCGAGCGATGGGCATACTATTTCGGCGAGGAACTGCCCTCCTCGCACCTGCGTACCGTCTATGGCGACCTCACACGGTGCGAGAGCGTGACGGCACTGACAGAGACATCGTTCGACATGGTGGTCAACTGTGCCGCCGACGTTCGCTATTTCGCCAAAGACGACAACATCACTTTGGTGAACACCGAGGGGGTGGCACTTCTGTCACAGTTATGCCTCGCCACCGACCGTCCGCTCATCCATGTGTCCACACTGAGTGTCGGCGGTACCGACACCAACTTACCACCACTTTCACCACAGACGCTCTACCACCACCAGCAGTTCACCGACCAGTATTCTCGTTCGAAATTCCTCGCCGAACGGCATATCCTTTCACTCGTCCTCAGTCACCATCTCAAAGCGAGAATCGTCAGAGTGGGTTATCTCATACCTGGCGACAACGGCAAGACACCCTTCGACGACAGTCTCCAGCGCATACCCACACTCATGGGATCACTTGACACCCGCACCGTTCAAGACATCGCACAGCGCATCAAAGCGACCTCCACCAATGTGGAGCAAGCCGCCAAGAAAATTGTAAATTGGTTCACGATGCCCTCGAAGGGGATAGTCTGTACAATCAAAGAATAATCTCGAACTCGGATTACCACATTCGAAGCAAAACCTTTCGACCTTATTCGTCAATCTACGAATAAGGTCGAAAGGTCTGGTTCAATTTGACAAAGAGCGACAGGCGAAGCTCACGCACCCATACCATTTAATGAAAGATAATGATAGATGGATTGAATATCTCTAAAAATCAATAAGTTACAAACCCCACCCCCTACCCCTCCCCTTAATGGGAGGGGAGTGCCTAACGGCTCTCAGCAAAGAATTCGGACTTTTTAATGTGGGCTCAATCTTTATTCTTCAATCGGTGCAGCCGAAATCAATCTTTAATTTCCCTTTAATTGGTATTCGCTTTTCTCCGATGACGAGTGTCCCATTTCCTCCTGTGCTGTGGACGGTGATGTGCTGGCGGTCCATCTTCACGGTGATGAGACCGAAGGGGGTGGGGACAGCACCCTCCATCCATTCCAGACCTCCAAGGTGGGGGCGCACCTCGTAGGTGGCGTAGCCCGCCGAGGTGGGTGTGATGCCGAGAAAATGCTTTCCAAGGATATAGAGCGGGCTGGCCCCCCAGGCATGACAGAGGCTTTTGCCGTAAGGCCGTCCATACATGGCGAGGTGCTCCGTGCCCTGCTCCGCGGGGTTGTATTTCTCCCAGAACGAGGTGGCGCCGAGGCGGAGCATACCACCCCAATAGTCGCGGATGGCATCGATGACCGCTTCATGCTGCCCCATCATGCAGAGCGCGTCAAGCTCATAGAAGCGCATATAGGGCGTTGTGATGGCGTCCACCTTCTCGTTGAGCAGCACATGCCTCAGGATATCCTGGCGCTGACCACTGTCAGCATAGCCGTAGAGGATGGCGAACATATTGGGGAAGCGCGTCACCTGCTCGTTCATCTTCCCCTCCTCGATGGCATGAAGAAGGGCATGGTGTTGCTCGCTCCAGAAAGTAGGCATGAGTTTTTCACGCAACTGCTCCGCGAGGTGTCCGTAGTGTGTGGCGCCGGCGGCATAGTCATTAGTGGTCAGGCTGCCTTGTGGCAGGTCAAGGAGGGTGGTATCGCGCAACAAGGCGGCACACGCCGCCATCGCCTCGAGAGCACGGCAGAACAAGAGTTGCTCGAAGCACAACACGCCACGCTTGTGCATCGGGAAATCGGTCCAGTCGACGAAGACCCAGTCGTCGGGCCGTCCCTCCGCCATCCCGTCGCCATTGGTGCGCCCAAGGCAGTAGTCCATCAGCGACACCATGCGGGGATAAATTTGGCGCACGAAGGTGCTGTCGCCCGTATAGAGGTAATAGTCGTAGACAGAGATGAGCCAATAGAAGGAGTAATCCATG
This sequence comes from uncultured Prevotellaceae bacterium, assembly GCA_946184125.1. Classification (GTDB taxonomy): domain Bacteria; phylum Bacteroidota; class Bacteroidia; order Bacteroidales; family Bacteroidaceae; genus Prevotella. The sequence goes on along the minus strand of CAMHEL010000001.1, from coordinate 24,818 downwards.
ATGGTGTTGACATGAGCCGTCACAGGGTCCTTTCCACGAAGTTGCCAGATGGTGCGTCGCACACAGTCGGTGTCGAAGTGCAGGTAGTAGTTCATCAAGTAACTCTGTATGGCATCGCCGCTCCATGTCCAGCGGTCGCGCTTGATGCCATCGGTGAAGAACTCACGGGTGGTAAGTTCAAGGGTGCATGCCGACACCGTCCAGATGTCGTTAAGCAACGGGTCGCTGCATGAAAAACGACCGCTGTGATGGGGGTCGGTAGGCGTATACTCTTCGTCCATCAATATGCCTTTGAGACGGATGGTCGCTGCAAGACGTACAAAGACAAAACGGAACGCCTTGCTCCCCTCGAGCGTGTAGTCTTCGGTGCGTGGCACGGTGTGGCGTGTGGCGCAATCGGTGATGGTGTTGGTGCTGATGCAGAGGCGGTCGAGTGTCTCGCAGTGTTCGCAGTCCAATGCCTCCTCACGGCTCTCCCCATAATAAATGTCCACCATGCCCTCACCGCGTATGCCATGCAGTATGAGATAGCCCATAGTTTCCCTGCCGAAGTCGGCGAGGATGCCGTCAGCCAAGAGTGATACCCTCTGCGAAATGATGGGACGGCGAGGGAGAGTGAACTTAGAGGGGCCTTGATCGGGGTCGGTGAACATCCCTTTTTCTGCCTCCACATAGATGCCGCTGCCATGTGCGGTGCCATTCTCGTCAATCCATATCTTGTCCTCGTAAGTCACCAGCCAGGTGTTGTCAGTCACCAGCCCGTTACCGTCCACGAAGAGTGCAGGCGGACTTTCCAAACAATGGACCTTGATGTTTATGGTGTGCTCACCTGGCGGCAACGAAAGCGTCTCGGGCATCCCGAAAAGCAGTTTGCCATCCACCATCACATTATAGGTGCCTTCAACGGCGATATGGGCGGTACATTTTTTCGTCAGCGTCACTTTCTTCACGAACACGACAGTGGCATAATGACTGTCCTGCTTCCAAAACGGCGGAACCATCGCACCGCGCTCTGTACGGCGGTTGTTGAAACGATTGCCCATCCAGATTTCGAAATCACCTGGATACCATATCCAATAAGCTTTCTTTTTCATGTTCCTTTATTCTTCATTCTTCTATCATTAGGTCTTAGACGACCCACGGTCGACGTGCGAATCGGAAGTCAAATCTCTCTAATTAGAGTGATAAACTCTTTACTTATGAACTATTAAGAAAAAACTCAAAATAATATTATTTTGTTGTTCAGGATTTTGCCATGTCAGAATTTTCACTTATTTTAGTGCTGCAAAACAAAACAAGCAAAATCATCAATGGCATGGCAAAAATAAGCATTAAATCTGAAATACTTATTCCATTCAGAGGATTTTTTCACGTAATGGAGAAGTTTGGCCATTAATTAAGACATTTTGAGCGGAAATTGCGGAATTTAGGTGATTTGTAAAAAAATTGTGTATCTTTGCACATAAATGTACGACCATAAAAAATAATACCATGCAAAATGGAAAGAACATCAAGGTGTTTCTGAGCAGTACCTTCAAGGACATGGACGCAGAGCGCGATTTGATTATGAACAGAGTGGCGCCTACTCTTCAGCAGTTATTAGCTCCACAGGGTATCACCTTACAGTTTATCGACTTGCGCTGGGGAGTAAATACCCAGGATGCTGACGAGAGCGAACGGGAGAATATTGTGCTTCGTGAGTGTATCTCTGAAATCCGCCATTCGCGTCCTTTCTTTATCGGCCTGCTTGGTGGCCGTTATGGCTGGATACCATCAGACGAAAGTTGGCAGGTGATGCTGGCTGAGATGACCGAGGATGAAAGAAAGTACATCCGTGAAGAATCTAAGGAGCAGAAGAGTGTTACAGAGCTTGAGATGCTCTTCGGTGCCCTGATGGATACCAATTCTTTGCGCCGTAGTCTGTTCTGTTTCCGTAAGCCATCTGTCTATGAGCAGATGGACGATGTTGCTCGCCTTAAGTTCTGCAACCAGAATGCTGAGGCAGACCGGAAACTTACATCATTGAAGCAGAAGATTATCGATGGTTGCCAAAATGCCTACTGTAGCAACAATATATATGAATACAATTGTAAATGGGATGGTCAATCGCTGACTGACCTCGAGGACTTGGGATTGTTCCTCTGCAAAACCCTGCATGCTCAGATTATGTTATATGAAGGTAGTAATGCGGTGGAGAATCCTGTTAATGAGTTCCAACAGATGTCAGATGCCGACCATATAAAGATTTCAAAAGAAGGTGAGTACTATGTGAACTGCGTTTCGCGTGAGAATCTTTTGAACGAGATTGCGAAGGGATATGATGAAAACCAGAGACCCAGACTGATTTATGCCCACTATGGCTATGGGAAAACTGCTTTTCTCTGTGAAACATACCGAAGTTTTGAAAAGGTCGATGACCTGTTGGTTTTCATCCACTTTACCCATTATGGCGATACGCCCTGTATGGTGCTGAAGAAATGGCTTGCAGATTCCAGAATCCATCCACAGCGCCGGTACGGTCTTGACGAGGATGTGGAGTTCGGTGAACTGGCCAATGAGTTCTATCATGCGACCAAAGACCTTGAAATGCCTCCGCTGCTTCTTGTCGATGACCTTCATCTGATGCAGAATGTGTATGAGTTCATGTTTGGAGGATTACAAAACTTCTGTATGTTGATTGCTACAACAGAACGTGAGAAGATGAAGCTCTTCACGGAATGGGATGTTGAGAAGATGCTGTTACCTCCTGTCGATGCCAATGAAGGTGGACAGATTGTACAGGAATTGCTGAAAGCGAAAGGCAAGAGCCTTCCGAAGAGTGTTCTTAATCACCTTATGGATGCCTACTCGGAGTATGGCGAACTTTGTTGCGGCTGCCCGTTATGGGATGTGCTGATGGTACGCAAACTGACAAGTCTGACAGCCTATGATTATGAGGAAATCAGAAAGCGTGGCGACGGAGACACCGCCATTGAGAATTATCTGACGGAGATGACCGACGAGATGGTAAAGATTGCCCCTTATCCAGAACAGTTATTCATTGTATTTCTGCATGACGCAGCCCGTTTCATGAATTTCGGTTTCCTATGGACTTCCATCCGCCTGCTGGCCGCAACAAATTTTGGCTTGCGTGAACAGGATTTCCAGGCATTTGCGGGACATTATTGGAACCAATTGGAGTTTTCTTCATTGAAACGATGGTTGGGCGATTTGTTGACGATAGATACCAAGACAGGCGTCATAGACTTTTCCTACCAGAGCTATCGCCAGATAGTAAAGTACGTTCAGCATGGGGATGAAAAGCCGTTCGAGGACTTCTATGAGAATATCACGGGCAGAATGGGCAGTCTGCTTTATGAGAATCCTAATGATGAGTTTGCCAGTCGGGAGATGGGAGCCCTTGCCATCAACAATCCAACTGAAGTGGTTCTGAAAGCGGCACTTTCCAGTATGCCCTCTCTCGTATGGCCCCATTTGGTGAATTCCGCCATTGCTCTTTCCGATAAAGGTAATGACTTCGTTGAATGGTTTAATAAAGTGCTGAATATTGAGAATGACAATGTGGTAGTGCTTGCCAAGGATATTGCATCATACCTCAGCTTTACAGGCGACAAGAAGACTGCTGCCGAAATAATAGGCATCTTCAATACAGAAGTTGCAGAGCAAATCAAGAAAGGTGAGGCTTTTGTTTATGAGCCCCATAGCTGGGTTAACATCAAATATGATATGTCTTTGCTGTTGCTCCAGGGCTCCGGTCTTATGTTTGAGGCAGGTGATGACTTCATGGGACGTCTGATGCTCAGTATGGCCGATGAGGGTTCGGCCGTTCTGAACGCAGCCATACCCGACTATGACGATTATAAACAATTACAGCTGTATGTAGATGATGCGAAGTCTTATCTTGAAGGGAATGCCGTTGAAATTGCTCATTTTGATTTCGATGAATATAGTGCAGATGAGTTGGTCTCGTTGGCTACATATTTCCTTTTTTCACGTCGTTCACCTGAAAAGGCAGAACAGACTTTAGAAGCATATAACCGTAAGAAAGGTGAGGTTGTGCCATTCAGTTATCAAGACATTCAAGCTAACATGCTGCATTGTATCTTTGAGATGCGTCGTGGTAATTATCATCCTATAGCAGACTATTATATGCTTCTGGCCCCTCAGATGGAACATCTTCCCGATGAAAAGGCTGTTTCTGCGGCTTCTATATTCTCGATATTGTGGAACATCGTATGCAAGAACACCTTAAGTCATGCAGATATGCCAAAGTGTTTGGCAGAGGCCCTTCATACTTTCCATGTTTTGCTGAATAATAATAAGAATGGCAATGTAGCAACTGAATTGTACTTACAGCTCAGTTTCTACAACCTATGCAGTGCCAGCGAATTCTGCAACGAGGCGTTTCTGTATCATGGCGACCACAAGTCTGCTGAGAATTTGATTTCAATGCTGCGCGATGCTATCATTGATATGAAACATGCTCATAACAATACGGCTATTACCACTACGGCCTATTCGTTGGCCTATTCGGTTCTCAGCAAATATTATGAGCAGTATGGTGACTACAATAACGCGTTCTACTATCATAAGCAGCATGAATATGCCGTCTTCAACAACTTCCAGCGTTTCCGTGAAGGTAATCCCGAGATAGTCCGTCGTTATGCAGTGGCACTGGACGGCACTGGCAGATTGTTGTTCCAATTCTTCCATGAGTATGACCAAGCAGAACAGAGTGCTAAGCAGGCTATTATTCTCTTTGAAGAGTTGTTTGAGCACAATCCTACTTCTCAGCTTGTCGACGATTTGTTGGTGGCTGGTTATTATCAGATGATGAGACTGAAAGTGAGCGGCAAGATTGATGAGGCTGTAGCACTTGGAAAACAGATATTGGAAAAGGTAGACCAGAAGTCTGATTCAAGCCCCGACCCAAGGAATAAGGCGTTGATTTTCGACGAGTTGGGTGAGATGTTAGACATGCAGGGAAAGACCGACGATACATTGGCAAGTCTGCAGGCTGCCTCGACCATTTTGTCAATGTCGCTTGACGCTGATTCTGACAACGATGATAAGATGCGCAGTTATGTGATTAATAAAGTTCGTCAGGCTCGTGTGTCAGCAATGAGCGCAGGTGATGGCGAGAAGGCGCTTTCTTTCCTGAAAAACGCTGATGGAGTGGTCGAAAAGATGACAACGATGATGCCCGACTCGCTCAAGGTACGTAATATAGCTCTGCACTATTATGCAGCTCATGCGCAGGTGGATATGGTAAATAATGATATGGATTCAGCCAGTGATTATCGGGAGAAGATTGCCTCGATACTTAATGAATCCGTCTTTGAGAAAGGTCGTGTTGAAGATTTCCAACTGTTAATAGATTTCTTGCGTATGCTTTATCAAACTGCTATAGACTATTGTCGTCTTGAGATGGCAGAAATCTGTGTGGGATTGGAATATCTCTTGAAACAAAGGGCTTTGCAAGAACGTATTGTTAGCCTTGAACAGGTTGATATGGCTTCCACGATGCAATTGCTTCACCAAATTGATGGGCTGAAATAAGTTTTGCTAATTATGAGAATATTTTCACGTAAATAATCGAAAAAAAATATGAAAAAATTAGTTACAATTATCGTACTGTTACTGCTATGCATGGCGGGCTATGCAGCAGAGACTTATGTAGTGAATTCAAAAAGTCTGAACATGCGGGCAGAGCCTAATGGCCATGCGAAAAGACTGGGTTCGCTTAAACAAGGTGAAGCCGTCCGGGTGGATACGATTATCAATGGATGGGCTACCTGTATGAATGAGGCTGGAGAGACATTCTATGTATCTTCGAAACATCTGAAGAAAGGAAAGTCACTGACATCGGGTGACGAAGGTGGGAAAACCGTGACAGACGAGAAAGACCCTGCAGTGGTCGTTCAGAAACAAGTCTTAAAAGCTTTGTCTTCCATTGGCATCCATATAGAGCAAAGCAAATCTACCCGCTATTTTGAGTATATGTTTTTTATGCCGCTTGTCGTGTTATGTGTTTGTTGGATATTATACAAGATTTTGGATAGGTTCGGTTTTGGCCAATATATCTCTTTGATGGGATTAGCCTTTTTAGGCTATCTTGAGTTGAAATGTATGTTGTGCTATAGTGGAAGTCCAGGATTCTTCGTTCACGATGAATTGATGTCTATCGTGTTCTGGTTGATTATGTTGTCCATCTTATTTCTTTGCCAATCCTTCTTTCTTGGATTTGCAGGAATAGATGAAGTGCGATCGTCAGAAAGCCATTTTGGCACTATCACTGTATTTGGCTGTGCAATCCTATATTTACTCACCTTTTTGTTCTTCTCTTCCCTCCAGCCATGGATAATTCTGTTTTTCTTCCTTGGATTGGCAATTCATCTTTTCTTGATGTTTACAAGAGGCGATAAGGGTGTGATGGGACTGATATGCTTTGTGGTTTATGCCGCCCTCTATGTGGTGAGTGCATTGTCCACATTTCTGTTTATGGTGATGTTCATTGGCCATATGGTCTATTTGATGGGATGGATTGGTAGTATTATTTTCATTCTTTTTCTCCTTGCTTGTGGCGGTGGAAGCGGACCTCAGATTATCGGTATTATCATTAAAGAATAAGTTATCCACTAATGATGCGCTCAAAATGATGCGCCCCAAAAGCATTAAGATATACAACAATGAGACGAAAGACGAAACTACATAGTTGGCAGCTGAAGTTCGACCGGATATTCTCGGAGAGTGTCTGGAAACAGATTTGGGTTCTGATAGGATTCTTCTTGGTGGCATTGGTCATCGGGTGGATTGTGTGTTCACGACTCACCTTTGGAAAGGAAACACATGACCTCTCGTTCTGGGAGTGGGCGTTGTATATCCTGATTGATGGCAATGCACTCAACTCTCTCTATATGGATGATTACCCTGAAAACGGACGAAGGTGGGTGATGCTGTTTGTCACACTTGGTTCTATTATAGGTGCCATTATCTTTGGCGGCATGCTGATTTCCATTTTTTCCAATATGCTGGAACGTCGTATAGAGAATTACCGTTCTGGAAAGAAGACTTATCTGATTTCTGGTCATACGGTGATTCTTGGCTATGATGAAATTGTCCCGTCGATTATCAAGCAGATTTGTGAAAGTGATGATAAGATGTATGTGTTGCTTCAGAGTTCAATGCCCAGCGAGGAACTCCGAGAGAAGCTACAGATGTCGATTGCCCAGGAATTCGATAAGCGTATCATCATCAAAAACGGGCATCGTAGTTCTTTACAAGACTTGCAAGGACTACGTCTGGCGAAAGCCTGCAACATCTATGTGGTTGGTGAACGCACAACTGAGAATCATGATGCAATGAATATCGAGTGTCTCGATAAGATAGCTGAATTGTTGAAACAATCTGACGGTGAACATCCTGACACCATCACCGCCGTCTTCGAGGATGCTGATACTTATACAGCCATGCAAGTGACAGACTTATTCGAGAACTTACGTAATACTGGTGTAGAGTTTATTCCGTTCAACTTCTATGTGGATTGGGCCAAGCAGATGTTTGTTGACTGTAATTATACTGACAATGGTGTAACTCACAATTATCCTCATTTGGATGGTGACGGTATCACGCCTAACGATAATCGTCATGTGCATCTTGTTATCGTCGGAACTTCCACCTTTGGCATGACGTTGGCAGTCGAAGCAGCCAAGATGTTGCACTTCCCTAATTTTGACGGTAAGCACCACAAGACAGAAATCACCTTCATAGACCTGAATGCGGATAAAGAGAGGTTACTTTTCCTAAGTCGTTATCGTCATTTCTTCGAAGTTGAGTCCTACCGCTATGAAGGAGAGTTGATTTCGGCCTCTAAGTTCAGCGGTAAAGATGCAGACTTCCTGGATATAGAATTCGGTTTCGTGAAAGGAGACATCTATTCACCTGAGATTCAGAAATTGATAACCCAATGGGCAACTGACGACAAACAGTTGCTGTCGCTTGTACTTGCCATGTCTGATTCTCGTCAGAATATGTCTGTAGCCATGAGTCTTCCAAATGAAGTGTATGAGTCATGCGTACCAGTCTTCGTTCGTCAGAACACGTCCAGCAAGTTCCTTTCAAAGCTTCAGGAGACGTCGGCTGCTCATCAATATGAGAAGAAGATAATTGGTTCTGATGGCCAAATTGTTTCTTCACAACCAATCAGTCGTTATGCTAATATTTATCCTTTTGGTATGACGGATATTGTCTTTGATGTTCAGAAGCGCACTCAACAGATGGCGGAATGTATCAATTACCTGTATCATCTCTATTTCAACACAACAAAAGTATCTGATGATGGTCTGGAGGGGATGATGAAGTATGATTGTCAGCAAGTGCTTCAGGAGGCCCATGAGTTGTGGAAGACATGTAAGGAGTCAGACCAATGGTCAAGCATTTATGGAGCCTATAACATTCCTTTCCGGGTACGTACTTTTGAGGCTATGGGTATCAAGGACCTGATGCATCTGGACCATGCCCTTGTGGAGCGTATGGGCATTGTTGAACATAATCGCTGGACTGTGGAGAAACTCCTGATGGGGTTCCGCAAGCCGTTGCCGCATGAGGACTCTTACAATCTGAAAGCAGATGCCCAGACAGTTAAAGACTTCAAGAAGAATAACAATAAGCGTCATTTCATCCATAGCGATATCCGACCGTTTGACCAGTTGGATAGCATTCAGGAAATTGACAAGGAGATAATTCGTTTCATCCCTTGGTTTCTGAAGATGACAGAGAATAATCCTAAACAGGATTATTCCTAACTGAGTCCGCTTTATAAAGTGGCCTTGTATTTTGTAATAAGGAAGTCACCTCCCAATTCCGAAGTCTTGTTGCTGTTTCTCGACCTCTTCGAGGGACTTGCGTCGCTCCTCCTCGGTCATAGCGGGAACAGCCCCTTCCTGTCCATCGTGACGCACACTGATGGCAGCAGCATTGACACTCACCTCATCTTGGCAGAAACGGTCGGGACAAGGGACGCTCTCGATGACCAGCGTGTCGGCTTTAGGCGCATGGATGCCGTCGAAGGTAGGACGTGCGATGATACGGATTTGCCCTGCATGGTGCGTGCTTCTCACGAGTATGGGTGCACTGCCCCATGACACGGCTCGCGGATTGGCAGCAATGCTCGCGTCGCCGATGAGGCCCCCCTCGCCCTCTACCGAGAACGTAATATGCTCGCGGGCATAGCGCCGGACGTTGCCGTTGTCGTCGGTGACTTCTGCCACGACAACGATGAAGTCGCTGCCGTCGGCCACCAGCTGGCGGCCCATCTCATCGGCATAGAGGCGCAGACGCGTGCTGCGCCGCGAGGGCATTTTCTTCTCGCTGCACACCACCTTCCCGTCGACGATACCCTCTGCCACGAACGACACGCTGGCCCAGTCGCGCTGCGTGTAACTGTGGTTGCGTGCAGTCCAGAAGTCCCAGAAATTGGGGAAAACCACCGGTGCGTTTGGTATGCCGTCAGACTTGTGGATGACAGGCAGTGTGGCCGTCTGCTCACCATTGTAGGCCGTCAGCCGTACGCTGTCGCAATTGCTGAACACCACCACGTCGCTGCCCGAGAAAGGCGACATCTCGTGGGCGATGAAGACCATCGGTTGGAATTTGTCGCCCCTCACCTGCGAGCGGAAGGCCTCGAAGGCATATTTCTTCTGGCGGAAGGCGTCGTAGATACCACCGACGTAAGCGTCGGGATGGTATCCCCGCTGGTGGTCGAAAGGATGCCAATGACAGCCACCGATGAATTGCCTCTGGCCCTGGAACATCATACCATAGGTATCGATTAGCGAGCGTGCAGCGGTGAGCATTGCCGTCTCGCCCCAGTCGCGTGCGGCACGGTTGATGGCGTTGTGGGCATACCAGTCATCGACATATTCTCCCCATTCCCGGGTGAAGATGCACTTATCAGTGTTCACCGCCTCCTTGCCGATGTTGTACGCCCAGTCGTAGAGCACGTCATAGTTGTCCTTCACGCCTGCGGAGTTGATGTCGGCAGCAGCCACAGGCCGCCCAGGATAGGGGTATTCCTCGCGTGTCACCTGAAGAGCCTCCAATGCGAAGGACTCGGGGTATCGTGTCTCGTTGAGAATGGGCTCCCACATCAGCACCGACGGGTGGTTACGGTCGCGCCGGATGATGTCGCGGGTGTTCTGATGCACCTTCTCCTCCCATTTCGGGTCTTTGTTCCAGTACTGCCATCCGGGGGTGGGGACAATGACAAAGAGTCCCAGTTCGTCGCAGGCATCCATGAAGGCAGGGTCCTGTGGATAATGTGCAGCGCGGACGATGGTCATGCCAGCCTCCTTCAGCCGTAAGGCATCGCGCCACTGCTGACTGTTTGGCATTGCGTTGCCCACATAGGCGAAGTCCTGATGGCGGTTTGCGCCCACGAACTGATGGTAAGGCTTTCCGTTGAGCCAGAAGCCGTCGCGCCCTCTGAACTCCGCTTTTCTGATGCCCATGCGCACGGTGCCCCCGTCCAGGCACCGTTTTCCGTTGAGCACACGTATCTCCACATCATACAGATAAGGGTCCTCCGGCGACCAGAGGTGAGGTTTCTGCAACGAGGTGGCGAGGGTGGCGCTCGCCATCAGTCCAGGGAACTGAGGCATGGGCACCTTCATTCGGGCGGTCTTCACCACCTTGCCCTCGGCATCGCGTATGGTAGCCACCACCTGGGGGTTGATGTCGGAATCGTCGTCCTTGCATAGGTCCACGTCGATGAGGATGTCGGCACTCTTCTCGCTGATGTTGTCGAAATGTATGAAGACACCCCCGCCAGCCACCTCCCCCCGCTCGATAGGGTCGGTGATGTGTAGCGGCGACTTGCCTATGAGCCACACGTCGCGGTACATGCCATGATGGTAGGCGAAGTCGAGCTGCCGCTGCGGCTTGCCCGGAGGATAGCTCTTGTCGTCGCTGTTGTCGGCCTTCAGAGCCACCACACATGGCTCTCCGGCCTTGACGCCCTCCTCGGTGAGGTCGATGGTGATGGGCAGGTACCCGCCCTCGTGCTCTTTCACCCTCTTTCCGTTGAGGAATACCTGTTGTTTACCCATGACAGCCTCAAAGTGTATGGTGACATGCTTGTCGCTGAGGTCGGCGGGCAGTGTGAAGCGCTTGCGGTACCAGCACACCCCCTGATAGTTGCGCCCTCCGCTGGCTTCCGAAGGTTCGAGGCGTGCGGTGTGTGGTGCGCAGACGATGGGCCACTCGCTGTCGTCGTAAGTCATGGCAGCTGCTCCGATGGCATCGCCGAGGTGGAATCGCCACCCCTCGTTGAAGTTGTAGATGATGCGTCCGCTGTCATCGAGCGGGAAGAAGCCCGCCACTGACGTGCGCTGTGCGTAAGCCACGAGAGCGGACATCAGCAGGACGAGGAGAACAGTTTTTCTCATGATGTTGATGGATGGTTGTTGCTTGTCAGGGTATGAGCTCCACATGCTTGATGCGCTGTCGTCGCCATGTATAGACCACATGGATGTGCCCATCTCGGCTTTGGATGATGGAGGGATAAGAGTATTGCAGGATGGGACTGTCCTCGAGGGTTATCCAGTGGCGCCAGTGCTGTCCGTCGTCGCTGCGGAGGATGGACAGCGGTGTGCGCGCCCCTTTCTCCTTGTCGGGCTCTATAGGCCAGTCGTTGCAGATGAGTGCATAGGTGCCGTCGGCGAGTGTCACGGCATCGATGCCACTGTTGTTGTTGGGCGTCTCGATAAGGGTCAGGGGACTCCACGTCTCGCCGTTGTCGGTGCTGCGCGTCATGCCGATATGTCGGCTGCGTGTTCGGCAGAGGGCCTGCAGCGTACCGTCGGGCAGTACGATGATGGTGGGCTGGATGGCTTTCACGCCCTTGTCGGCCACGACGAAGGGTGTCCGCCGCCATGTCTTCCCCATGTCGTCGCTTAGTTCGAAGTAGATTTTCCATCCGTTGCGCTCGTCGCTTGTGGGCGAGATGAGTCGCCCGTCGTGCATGATGGGCTTGTTCTTGATAGGTCCGTAGAGACTGTCGGGCAGGGCTTCGCGGCGGCTCCATGTCTTTCCACCGTCTTTCGAAGTGATGCGCCATCCTTTCCATCCAGCCACATTGACTCCGATTTTGAAGTAGAGATGTAGGAGACCGTCGGGAGTTTCGAAGAGGACGGGGTTCCAACAAGCCTCACGGTGGTCGGCGAACACGCCGTCGGCCACCATCTGCGGGGCTGTCCAGTCACGCGCCCCCTTGGGTTTACGGCTCACGTAGATGCACACATCAGGATTTCGCTCCTTCGTGCCACCGAAATAGGTGGCAACAAGGTCGCCCTTGCGTGTTTCGACGATGCTCGCCGAGTGGCATTCCGGGAAGTCAGCCTGACGGTAGAGGAACTCATCGGCCACCACCTGCGGTCCGCGCTGGGGCAAGGCAGCCTCGAAATGATGCTTTCCAGAGCCTACCTCGCGCGTGTCGCCACCGGGGAGACACACCGTAGCGGTTGTGTTGGCAGGAATTTCCACATCCCAGGTCAGCTGTCCGTGTTCTTTGCGCCACCGGCTGACGATGGTGCCGTAGATGCTCTCATAGGCCGCATCGATGTGGTCGAGTTCATCGACGGTGAAGTCGGGTTTGAGCAGTATGCGTTTGAATCCAGGCGCATCGGCCCGTATGCCTGCCACATCCTCGTAGAGCCACGACAGTAAGTCGCCGAGCAGCATCACATGGTTGCCACTGTTCATCTTAGGACTCGCCGTATCGCCATTCCACAGTTCCCAGATGGTGGTGGCCCCCTTCTCGGTCATGTAGCCCCAACTGGGGTATTTCTTGTTGGTGGCAAGCAGCCATGCCAGGTCGGTGCGCCCCATGGCGGTAAGTCCGTGCATGAGCCAACCGATGCCAATAACCCCGCAGGTCACGGTGCCGAGGTTTTGACTGATGAGGGCTTTGACGATGTTCTTCCCCACCTCACCGTTCACATAACTGTCGTCGGCCAAGCCGAAGACAAGGGGCAGAAGGTTGGCCGTGACGGTGTTGTTGCCGTAAAAAGTGCTGTCGGGATAGAGCAGATGGCCTGGCACGGGCGAGGTTCCCGGCCGTTGTGTGAGGAAATGGCGGTTGAAGGCCTCGCGTGTGATGGCGGCCTCCTCGGTGAAATAGTCGGCATCATCACTTTTCCCCTGCCACATGGCGAACCCCTTCATGAGTTGGCACAGATGGTAGTAATACGCTGTGGAGATGAGGGTGCCGTCGGTCTTCCTTGCCGGGTCCTCGCTGTGGATGAGGTGCTCCTCCTCTGGAGGCACGCACCAGTCGCCATATCGGTCTTTGGTGATGAGCCCCTCGCACTGGTACTGGCGTTTGAGGTGTTCCATCCACCTTTTCACGTTGGGGTAGTACTGGCGCATGGGCCGGTCGTCGCCATACTGACGCAGGAGCATATCGAGCGAGAATGGCAATGCGGCGGGCCATGTCACATTGTCGGAATAGTAGTTCCAGAATGCGGGTGCCACATCGGGGATGCAGCCATCTTCGCGCTGTGCCTCGGCGATGTCGCGCATCCACTTGGCATAGAGCGTGTGGTTATCGAAGAGGAACGCTTCGCCGTAACAGCCACGTGTTCGGTCGCCCAGCCACGGCTGGCGCTCATCGCGCTGCGGACAGTCCACAGGCATTCCCTTGTAGTTGGACTCCACGCCCCATACCGCGTTGTGATAGACCTTTGTGAGTATGGTGTCGGTGGTGGAAAAGTGTCCCGTGGTGCTCATCTCATCGCTCACCACCTCACCAATGAAGTCGGCGGCAGTGGCGTCGGCCAGGCCGCAGACCTCGGCATATCGGAAGCCATGATAGACGAAAGTGGGATGCCACCAAGTGCCGTTCTCATGGCCGTTAGCGTAGTATCGGTCGGTACTTTCGGCGTGCCGGAAGTTCTCCACCCAGATGTTGCCTGCTGAGTCGAGGCGCTCGGCATAGCGGACGATGATGGAGTCGCCCTCGCATGCCTTGGCGATACGTATTTTCAACCATCCCGCCATGTTCTGCCCCATGTCCACCACCACCTTCTCTCCTTGTCTCACCACACTGCGTGGGGCGATGGAGCGGCGCACGGCCATGCCGGGGGTCATCGTGCCACGGAGGGTGCCCAAGGGCAAGGCCACGCGCTCGGCCTGTTCCCACTGCGAATCGTCATAGCTGGTGGTGCACCATCCTGTGAGTTCACGCCGTGCGTCGTAAGTCTCGCCGTCGTACTCGTTGCATTTCCTGATTGCCCCGTCGGCCGAGAGTTTCCATTTGTCGTTGGTCGACACCACCTGCCGCGTGCCGTCCTCATAGTCGATGATGAGGTTGAGCCGCAGTTTAGGATAGCCAAACTGTGTGATTTTATAAGGCTTTTTGTTCTGCTGCATGGTGTAGTAGCGTCCACAACCCACCACTGCGGCGATGGCGTTGTGCGTTCCAATGAGGGAGGTCACGTCATAGGCATCGTAAAGCACCGTGCGGCGGTAGTCGGTGGGCAACGGAGTGAGCACACGGTCGCCAATGCGCTGGCCGTTGATATATGCCTCATAGAGTCCCAATCCGCTGATATAGAGTGTGGCATGATGGACGGTCTTATTGGTGTCGAAGGTGCTGCGCAGGTATCTCGCGCTGAGGCTGCTGTGCTCCTCTTCCACATCCCATGGCATGGCATGGTCGAGTCCAATCCACTGCCCCTGCCAGTCGGCCTCTTCCAGCAGTCCCACATTCCACATCGCCACGTCGCTCCATGGCGAGTCACCACGTGTGGTGCTCACCTTCACGCGCCAGTAGCACCGGGTGTTGCTTCGCAGGGTCTTGCCCCCATACTCCACCCATTGCGACTGGTCGGTGGTGGCGTTGGTGTCCCATAGGTCGCCCTCGAGTGCCCTCGCTTTCTCTTCGGTGGAGGCGACGATGAGGTGGTATGCAGTCTGCGTCACCCCGTCGAGCGTGGAGCTGATGCGCCAGCCTATGCGGGGAGTGGGGGTATCGATGCTCATGGGGTTGACCATCCGCTCGGTGCGGAGGTCGGTCACGGTCACTGGCGGCACCTTCACCGTCTTGCCATAGCTCCCCTCCATGCCCATGAGACCGAGCCACAGCAGGGCTATTGTCAGCAGTCTTCTCACCATCGCTCCTCCAGTGTTGTGGCGTTGCGGTCGATGTAATGCCTGTTGCTGTCGGTAATGACGAGCACGCGGTCGCTGCCGCGCATGTAGGCACCATCGAAGGCAAACTCCGTAATGGTGTTGTCGTATTGGCCGAGATACTTCAGTGAGCCGTCGGCGGGATTCATCAGCCACACATCTTTCTTGTCGCCCCCCACACGGGTGAGGTCAATCTGCACAGGCTTTCCACTGTAGTTATAGACGAGGGCATAGCCTTCGCCACGGATGGCAATCACCCGGTCGTAACGTTCTCCGTTGCTTCCGGCGATGAGCTGTTGGTCGCTCTCGCCTGTCGTGAAGGGCATGGCGAGCATAAGCCATTTCAGGTACTTCATCTGTTGGTAGCCAGGATCGTTCATCGCCTCCCACCATGACTTCCCGGCGCCGAAAGATGCCAGCACGCCTGGTCGCATGAACTGCATGATGCTGTTGTGTCCGTAGGTGTGCCCGAAGCAACCTGCAAAGACGGCCCAGTAGGCATAGCGCCGCACGTCGTAGTCCTGCCAGCGAGGAGCCGAGAAGTCGTGCAACCCCTGCGGGATGTCCTCATAGGACGGCTCACCGTCGATGACGGGCTTGAGAGGCTTACGTTCAAAACTCATCTCCACATAGCGCCAGTTATCCTCCTCGGTGTTCTCCTTGATGGTGTAGTCGCCGTCGCCATTGCGCTGTCCGTAGCGTCGGTGACCGCTCTGGAACATATTGAAGTCCAACCACTCACGGTCGTTGTACCACCATGCGCTGGTGGTCCGTCCCCGGGGATGGAATGTCATCAGGTGCTGTTTGTCGGCCTTCTTGATGGCGCGTGCGAGGGCATCCCACGCAGCAGTGCCCTTGTCGCCCATGATATCGCCGCCAATCATCCAGATGATGTTGGGTTTGTCTTTATATCGCTCACCAAGGAACTTTCCGTAAGCTGCCGCCTTCCGCTCGTCCATCTTGCCGATTTGCGAGCCCCATATACAGTCCATGGCGATGTAGATGCCATTGGCTGCGGCCATATCGACGATGTAGTCGAGATGATCCCAGTATCCGTATGTTCCCGTTGTGAAGCGCGAGAAGTCGAAAGATTCGTCATTCGCCGGCTGTCCGTAAATATTGTAGGTGGGGATGGCGTTTAGTACCTGGATTTGCTCCACATTGTAGCCTTGTTCGCGCTCTTTGTTGAGAAAGTATTCCACCTCGTCGCGGTTGAGCCGTTCGGGCAACAGCCATGAGGTGTTGCCCAACCAGAAGAAGGGTGTGCCGTCGGCATGCACCAGATAGCGGTGATTGGCCGAAACGGTCAGCGCGCCGTGGCTCCACGGCTTATATATGGATGCTGCACCAGCCACCGCAGCGGCTAAGGCAAACAAGACGACAAGAAAGATTTTTTTCATTGAATTGTTTTTGATTGTAGTTAGTGAATAGTGAGAGTTTGTCCTTTTCGGGTCTTTATATCGTAGAGGTAGTAGCCATCGGCTTTGGAGGCTTTCATGCGTGCGCCCTTGAGTCTCACCGAAGAGCGGATGCGCAGGATGCCACCATTGTTGGAGCGGATGGTGGCACTTGACAGTTGTCCGTCTTTCCATTTCATGTCGACGACGAAGCCACCGCGGGCACACAAGCCAGTGACAGCGCCTTCCCGCCATTCGTCGGGGAGTGCGGGCAACAGATGCACCGTGCCGTCGTGGCTCTGCAGCAACATCTCGGCGATGCCGGCGGTGCAGCCGAAATTGCCATCAATCTGGAAAGGCGGATGGGCATCGAAAAGGTTGGAGTAGGTTCCTCCTTTCTTCTTCTCCTCCCTGACGAGGGTGAGTTGGTCGCCGATAAGTTTGAGGGCGTGGTTGCCATCGAGCAGCCGTGCCCAGAGGCATACCTTCCACCCCATGCTCCACCCGGTGGAAGGGTCGCCACGGTGGATGAGCGAGGTTTTTGCGGCCTCGGCAAGGGAGGGTGTTGCGAGCGGTGTGATTTGATTGCTGGGATACAACCCATAGAGGTGCGACACATGGCGGTGGGTGTCGTCGGGGTTGTCCCAGTCGTCGAGCCACTCCTGCAGCTGTCCCCATCGTCCGATTTGCATGGGAGGCAAGTGCTGGATTTTGTCGCGCAGACTGTCGGCGAGGGTGGATGACTCATGCAACAGGTCGCCGGCCTCGATGACATGGGTGAACAGGTCGCGCACCAGTTGGTTATCCATCGTCACGCCGGCAGCGGTGGAGGCACCATGCAGATGTGCGTTCTCGGGCGAGAGACTCGGGCAGATGACCCAGAAACCTTTCTCGGGATGACGCACCATGATTTGGTTGAGGAAACGTGCGGCACCCACCATGATGGGGTAGACCCTCCTCAGGAAGGAGAGGTCGCCGGTGTAAAGCCAGTGCTCCCAGAGGTGCTGACACATCCACGCCCCGCCAGTGGGCCACAGACCGGAGGGAGCCTTGTCAATGGCTCCGGTGACCCGCCATAGGTCGGTGTTGTGGTGAAGCACCCAACCATCGGCACCATACATGATGCGGGCGGTCTCGTGACCTGTGCGGCTAAGGTCATCAATCATGGAGAAGAGAGGTTGGGTGAGGTCGCCCAGATGGGTCACCTCGGCGGGCCAGTAGTTCATCTCGCAGTTGATGTTGGTGGTGTATTTAGAGTCCCAGTTGGGAAACATCTTGTCGTTCCAGATACCCTGCAGGGTGGGAGGCTGGCAACCGGGCTGCGAGGTGCAGACGAGGAGGTAACGGCCAAACTGGAAATAAGTTTCCACCAGATGTGCGTCGTGGTTTTCTTTGAAGTGCAGCACGCGCTCATCGGTGGGTAAATGGGAAAAGTGGTCGGGGCCGAGGTCAAGGGCGACACGGTCGAAATATTGCTGGTAGCGCTCTGTATGCATACGCCTCATTGTGGCGAAGTCGAGCCTCAGGGCTTCGCCGAGGTGCTGTTCCGAGAGGACAGTGTCGTTGCCCGTGATGTCATCGTAGTGTTTGAAATTGGTAGCGATGCAGACATAAATGACAGCCTCGTCGGCGCCGCTGATGCTGAGCACTCCATCGCGTGAGGTGAGTTTTCCGCCGAGAGTGGTGGCGGTGACACGCCCGGTGAAGGTCACCTTACCCTTCAGTCCCTCGTGGTTGGAGGTCGTTCCGCTCAGCACGATTTCCTTGCCCTCGCTGGTGATGGCCACATCGGCATGAGGCGAGGTGAGGTGCGCGCTGAGGGTGATGGCCCCCTTCCTGTTGGCGGTGAGGCGGATGGCGATGGTATTGGCAGAAAGCGAGGCGATGTACTCACGTTGGTATTCGATGCCGTTGGCTTGGTATCGTGTGCTGGCCACTGCCGAGTCGAGCGACAGTTCACGGCGGTAATGGTCATAGCCTTCCTGTCCCGGAAAGCAGAGGTACAGGTCGCCGAAAGGTTGGTAGGGCATGCCATGGTTGGTATTGCTCTGGACGTGCTGTGTGGCCATGTCCTGTGCTTCTTTATAACGTCCCTCCCACACCAACTGCCTCACGCGGGGCAGGTATTCTAGCGCCTCGGGATTGGCATTGTTGTTGGGCCGGCCAGCCCAAATGGTCTCTTCGTTGAGTTGGAGTCGCTCATTGGTCACCCCCCCGAAGACCATGGCACCCAGGCGGCCATTGCCGATGGGCAGTGCCTCGTTCCAGTTTCGGGCGGGTTGCGGATACCACAGTTGATGGGGACCGCTGGCATGAGCGGCGGATGAAAAGAGAGCGGCGAAAAGGATGAGGAGGACAAGGACGGCTTGCGACCATGTCGGCCGCTCAGTGAACAGTTTTGAACCGGCACTGCAGGTGCTGTTCTCCACGCTGCTCTTCATCAGCGATGATTCTGTAGGTGTATGCATGGTCTATGGCTTTTTCGGATGAAACCTCATGACTTCCTCCTTCTCGATGGCGACCTTTTCCTCGTTGAGTTTCGATGCGTCAAGCCCAAAGGCATCGATGAAGAACTGATAGACGGCCTGCCGCTTGTTCGGGCCGAAGTCATGTTTCTCGTCGGGCAGATGGACATTGCCCACATTGTCCTGAGCGCCGTAGAATCCGTAGATGCGCTGCAAATAAGGATATTCCACTGTGGGTGTGGTTGAGGTCCAGTCGCCTCCGTCGCTCACCACGAGCATGGGTTTTGGTGCGAAGGTGGCGGCCAGTTCGGCATTGCAGGTGCCCCCAGCAGCCAACTGGATGGGTTTCCCGCTCTCGCAGGGACAACCTCCGTCGAACCACGAAGACATACTCACCACAGGGCAGGAAACGGTGAAACGGTCGTCGAGCACCCCGAGGAGCACTGCCTGTGTGCCACCCCCCGAACCGCCGTTCACCCCCACTCGCCGAGGGTCGATATCCTTGTGCTGGAGCATGAGGTCGAGGATGCGCAAGCCATTGTAGGCCTGCATCACATGTGCCTCACTGGTGCGATGGGCTTCGACACCTACCTCATCCTCGCTCTCCCCCCATCCCCACAGGTCGTAGGACACGCATACAGCACCCATGCGTGCCATTGTGGCGTACCGTTTCTGCAGGTCGGCATTGTACCGGCCTCCATTGAAATGGCCGTTGGGACAGATGATGAGGGGGTATTTCCCTTTGTCGTGCTCACGGGGGAACAAGTTTTTCTTCCATTTCAAGGCGACCGGAGCATAGATGCTGCCGCAGACGGTATGGTTGCCAATGGTGGAAAGGCGGAAATTCTGGACGGTGTAACCGTCGTGCTGTCGCACCTCTCCAAACTCATTGTTTTCAGTCAGGCACACCTGGCGCAGTGGGAGAATGCCAAGCCGCTCGGCCACTTCCCTCCGCAACGTGTCGCGGCGGGCCTCCCATTGCTCACGGTTGGAATAGAGGCTTGCAAGGTAGGCGATAAGCTTCTCGCCATCAGCAGGCTGACGACGGGGATACTCATAACGCTTCACCTTCCAAACGTTCTTCTGCTGAAAAACGGGTTTGAAGTCAAATGGTGCGAGGAGATTGGTAAGGGTTTCCTCCACGCTGTAGGGTCTGATGCGGAAATCGGCGTAAGGCACCTTCAGTCCAGTGGTGTCCATATCGTATTTCAGACGGATATTGAAACGTTTCTGCACATCGGCCATCACGTCGCTCAGCGAACGTGTGAAGTGGTCTTCGAATGTCTGCGCCATCGCCACGATGGGCATGAACAGGAAGAGCATCATGAGAATTTTTTGCTTCATGGGGTGGAAGTGGCGGTAAGTGACTGTGAAGGAATGATGAGGCGTCCGAGGTTGCCTCGACGGGCAGTGGGAGCGCCATCGATAAGTACGGTGAGGCCGGCTCCCTGGTGATAGTGCTGACCGTGGCGGTCCCAGATGATGGTGACGGTATGGCCGTGGTAGTTCACCCCATCGAGACAGAACCAGTCCCATGCTCCATGGGGTATCAGTGGGTTGACCACGAGACTGCCGTCGTCCTGAGGCCGGAGCCCGGCAAGGCCCGTGATGACGAGGTCGGCAAAGGTGCTGTGGTTGTAGTGCCGGCTGCGCTCACGGTCGCCCATGAGCCATGCTCCGGTGGTCTCATCGAGATATTCGCCGATATAGGGTTTTCCACGGTGGTGCTGCGACTCCACATACAGCTGCATGTGACGGAAGAACACGGAGTCGGTGAGCACAGCGCCGGGATAGTCGTTCAGATAGTTGGCCATGGCAGTGAGTGTCTGCGAGGTGGCGAAGGGCCAGATGGCGCCATCCCACTCACAGGTGCCCGTGCCATGGCTGCGGAAAGCGGGATGCCGGCGCTCGGCGGTGGTGAGTCCGTAGGGAGCGGAGAAGCCCTTCTCGTCGGTCACTTGCTGCCAGGCGGCGTCGTAGCCCGCTGCTGCCGGAGGTAGGTCGAAATACCAGGGCAGGAAACCGATGGCCTCACGTACGGCGGCCAGTGTGTCGCCTCTCAAAGTCTCGAAGAACTGGTGACTGCTGTTCCACAGACGGCTGGTGATGAGTGTGCGCAGCGTGTCGGCTTTCTGTTCGTAGCGTTCTGCTCCAGCGACATCGCCCGCAACAGAGCATAGTTTGGCAAGAGCCTTGGCATTGCCGTACATATAGCTGTTGATGGTGGGGCGGGCATATTGTTTGTTGCGCCCGCCACTGATACTCTCCTCCATGCCATCCTGTACGTCGCCCTGCCAATAGAGACCGGATGTGAGTCGGTGTGTGTCCTCCCAGCGGGCATATTCCTCATCGAATCGGGACTTGAGGGACAAGACGAAGGGGGTGTTGCCCAGCACCTTCCAAGCCTCCATGACAGCGGCTGGTATCCATGAACTGAATTTCGACATCTTCGACATGGCCTGGCCGTCGTTGCCATAGTACCATGTGCGCAGCAACTGATGGAGGTAGGTAGTGTCGCGCAGCCACCGTGTCTCCATCACATGATGTCCCACGGCACAGGCGATGAGGTTGTAGCGGTCGGCATACGAGCGTGGCACGAGAAACTCCGTCATGCCGTAGCCCACAGGGGTGCGCTTGATGTGCTTGCGCAAGCTCCACCACCGATAATAGTAAATCTCGCGCAGGTCGTCGTCTGGACAGTCGAAGAGTGGGATGTTGCGCTCCATCCATTCCGCCGACTGCGCATTGGTGATGGTCGTGGCGATGGTCTCGTCGTCCATCTTGTTGAAACGCTCGGCATAGTGGGCGAAGTCGCTGAAACGGAGCACGGCGGCACTGCCATCGCCATCGAGCGACCGCGTGCGGAGGTTAGCGAGGCTGAAGATAGCCTTGCCATCTACCTCATCGGCACGGGGCATGTCGAAATCCTGGTCGGCAGGGGTCTCGGCATCGGGTTTGTCGAAGAGGTCGCCGGTGCGGAAGACGAGACGCGACAACTGCGCAACGGGTGTGTCGAACTGCCGTTCACAAGCCTTACGCCCATTCACATAATAGATGGCGCGGTGGAGTGCCGTGGAGAGGACGGCACGTATATGGTAGATGGTGTCGGGCTCGTAATGCCTGAGCAGTGCGCCATAGCGTGCGCCGCCTTTCACGCGCAGCATGGCAGTGCTGTCGGCCACGATGCGCGAGGCGACATGGCCGGCGTCATCGGCGAACTCGATATGGAGCGTTCCGTGGCCCGACTGCCCCATACGCAGGTCGAACTCCACCTCAAGGGTATGGGTGGAGGGGATGAGGCGCTCGGCGCGTGCATAGTCGTAGGGGTCGCTGTCGCTGAGGTTGAGCCATCCGTCGGCAAGGGTGACGGGGCACAGAAGGGGCACGCGGAGGTTCCAGTCGGTGAGGTCGGAAATCTTGTTGTCATGGGAGAACGGCTTCGTGGCATGGGTGGTGGCCGTGAGGCGCACGGGCACGGGGATCCGGCATGCCCATATATCCTCCTTATTGTGGGAGTAGGTGACCCACAGGTCGCTGTCGGACGGTATGCCGTTGCCCTCCTGGATGCCGCGGGTGTACTGCGGCCCATAGCTCTTATAGCGCCCGCCATGCCTTAGCGGTGTCACCTCGCCATCGACCAATGACAGCGTGGTGTAGTCGAGTCCGTCGCTGCTTAGCGAGAGGGCGAGGGGCCATCGGTATTCGGCGGGGTTATAGACCGTGGCGTAAGAGCCGTCGGTCAGCCGTTGTCCCCATATCTTTGCGTTGGCATTGACGAAGCCCGGGGCACGGTCGCAAGGTTCGCGCCACGTGTGGCCTCCGTCGGCCGACAAGCTGGTGACGGCATGTTTCCACAATGCCACTTTACGCCCGTCGTCAAGGGTATAGCCGCTGAACGCCTTATAGGGACGGCGAAGGGGGATGAGCGGGTCGTCGCGGTCGGCCTCCTCCACCCATTGCATACGCTGCATAGGGTCGGCCAGCATGGCATCGACGGCATTGACAAATGTTTTGTCCTTTGAGCGTTTGTAGTGTGGGTAACGGGTGTTGGCCTCACTGAAGCCGTGGTTGTAATAGACGAAATGTATGGGTCCGAAGGAACCGTCGGCACGTATTTCTCGCACCACGCGCCCTATGCCGTTGCCATCGTTGGGGTCATCCTTGGGTGTCAGTGCCACACCATAGTTGCCGATGGCAAGCAACTTGCCGTTGGGGGCGACATAGAACCCCACGCGCTGGTGCATGACAGCCTTCAGGTTGTGGGCGGCAATGCCTGGCTGGGTGCTTTTGGTGAAGCCCTCAGGCACGGGATATTCAGGGAAGAGTTCCACGGGTTCACTCCATCTGTATCCGTCGGAGGAGGTCTGGAGCATGGTCCTGCCCGGTGGCTCATGCTCATGACGCGGGTTAGTGATATAGTGCAGGTAGAAACGGCCCTGCCACCATGCGAGCATAGGCTGGTGGTTGTATGTCCAGGGACGTGCCCCCCGCATCGTCTGAAGACTGTGAACCCCCACTACTGGCGTCAGGCCACCGTCGTGACGTTCGGGGAGGGCTATGGTGCTTCCGCTGTAGTGCACCACGTCGCGGTGGTAGCCCTTCAGTCCCTCCACCAATTCCTCGGGAGCCATGAACACGGTGCCGTGTTTGTGCCCCACGGGGAAACAGACTGTTCCCGTCTGGTTCTGAAAATGGATGAAATCTTTCGTGCGATGAGCGCCATAGATACCACGCTGGTAACTATCATAGTAGATGTACCACCAGTCGCCCACGTGGGCAGTACTGGGTCCCTCGGTAAACGATTCGGTGAAGGGTTCCGACGAGTCACTCCATGGTCCATAGGGTGATTTGGAAAAAGCGACCTTGATGTTTCGCATCGGTCGGGAATTGTCTTTCACCACCATGACATAGTCGCCCTTGCCACGTTTCACCAATGTGGCATCGATGGCACTGTATCCAGGGTCATAGAAAAGTTGGGCCTTGGAGAAGGTCTTGAAATCGCGCGTCGTGGTGTAATAGAGGCGGTGGTTGTTGAGATGGTCCTCCTCATGGTCGGGAAATTTGCCTGGGATGCATGATGCCCAAATGACGAGAAACTGACGCCGCTCGTCGTCATAGAACAGTTCGGGCGCCCACACGTTGACAGTCGTGGTGTCACTCATCACCGTGATGTGACGCTGCTCACTCCAATGGATGAGGTCGCGTGAGGAAGCATAACCGAACCCCCTGTCGCCCCGCCACGAACTGGTCCACACCAGATGAAAAGTGCCATCAGGTCCGCGCAGGATGGAAGGGTCGCGAAGCACACGCTGCCGTCCCACCGCTGGTACGAGAAACGTGCCAGCAATACTGTCCCAGTGCAGTCCGTCGTAACTATAGACAAAACGTAGGCCATCGGTGGCTGGTTCATGGAAGGAGGTGGACACAAACACATCCTTGGCATGCACTCCAAGGAGGCTGCAGGCCAAGAACAATGGCAATAGTAAAAGGACTATTGGGTGATGCTTTTGATGTTTTTTCCCTTTCTTCTTCATGTTGCTTTATCCCTACACAAATGACGCAATCACCCTCTGTTTGTAACCAGTTCCTCTATATGGTCCTGAGCCTTAGGATGAGAGTTCCTCCGCCACGGCGATGTCCATGCCGCGCCAGAGGATGATGAGGCAGTGGAGACGGGTGTGCCCGATGGTGCGCTCCACGCCGACGCTCCCGGCGTAGCGCGTAATCTGACCGATGGCCTTCTCGCGGGCTGCCGCCACCTCGGCGTCGG